>JAGHUQ010000010.1 GCA_018064725.1 Candidatus Cryptobacteroides caccocaballi | reverse complement strand
AATCTGAGGAAGATAGTCGAGATAGCGCATGCCCACAACATGCTCGTGCTCGTCGACGAGGCGCATGGCACGCACTTCTATTTCGGCGAGAACATGCCAGTCTCTGCGATGGCCGCAGGCGCCGACATGGCGTCTGTCAGCATGCACAAGAGTGGCGGCAGCCTCACCCAGAGCTCGTTTCTGCTTGCCGGCCCGAATGTCAGCCACGGCTACATCAGGCAGGTGATCAATCTCACGCAGACCACGAGTGCGTCGTACCTGCTGATGGCAAGTCTCGACATCTCGAGGCGCAACCTGGCGCTCAGGGGCAGGGATCTGTTCAAGTCGGTCGTGGACATCGCAGAGTACGCCAGGAAGGAAATCAACAAGATCGGCGGCTACTACGCTTACGGCAAGGAACTCATCAACGGGGACAGTGTCTTCGACTTCGACACAACGAAACTCACCGTCTACACCCTGGATATCGGTCTTGCCGGCATCGAGGTCTATGACCTGCTGAGGGACGAGTACGACATACAGCTCGAGCTCGGAGACATAGGCAACGTGCTGGCGTATATCTCCATAGGCGACCGCATGAGGGAGGTGGAGAGGCTTGTGAGCGCGCTCTACGACATCAAGCGCATCTACAGCAAGGACAGGACTGGCCTCTTCGACCACGAGTACATAAACCCGCAGGTGGTGCTCACTCCGCAGGAAGCGTTCTACGCCGCAAAGGAGGAGATGATTCCCATACGCGAGACCAACGGCCGCGTCTGCACAGAGTTCGTTATGAGCTACCCTCCGGGAATCCCTATCCTCGCGCCCGGCGAGAGAATCACCCAGGAGATTATCGACTACATCCTCTACGCGAAGGAGAAGGGCTGCTCGCTCACAGGACCGGAGGACGAGAAGTGCGAGAGGCTCAACGTTATCAAGGAAAGAACAATCTATTAGGAGGGCTGCGCTATGGAATATTGGTTTTCTGAACATCACACCCAGAACGTGAAGTTCTCGCTGAAGGTCGACAAGCACCTGTACAGCAAGGAGAACGACCTCGGAAGGGTGGACATCTTCGACTCTCTCGAATACGGCAGGATACTCGCCGTCGACGGCTACATCATCTTCACCGAGAGGGACGAATTCATTTATGACGAGATGCTCGCTCATGTGCCCATGGCTGTACACAAGTATGCGAAGAACATCCTCGTGTTCGGTGCGGGCGACGGCGGCGTGATCGACGAGCTTGTGAAGTATTCCTCTGTCGAGAGGATAGACCTCGTCGAGATCAACGACGGCGTCATCGAGGCGTGCCGCCAGTTCTTCCCGGATGTGGCGGCGTCTCTGGACGATCCGCGCGTGAATCTCTACACCGACAACGCGCTGAGGTTTATCAGGCACATCGAGAATGAGTACGACCTCATCATCGTCGACTCTGCCGGCTTCTACGGCCCGGGAGAGAGCCTGCTGACGCGAGAGTTCTACGGCAGCTGCTACAAGGCGCTCAAGGAGGACGGCATCATGGTCAACCAGCACCAGAGCCCCTTCTACGAAGAGGACCGCGTCGAGACGCAGAAGGCGCACAAGCGAATCCTGAACAATTTCCCGATCAGCCGCGTCTACCAGGCGCACATCCCGTCATACCCTTCGGGATACTGGCTGTTCGGCTTTGCTTCGAAGAAATACCATCCCGTTGCAGATCTCGACGCCGACTATTGGAACGGCCTCGGCATCGCGACTGACTACTATACAACCAACCTTCACGTTGGATGCTTCGCGCTGCCGGCGTATGTCGAGAGGGCGCTCAGGGACGTGGAAAAGATAAAAGACTAAAGACATGTTGGACAGAAACATAGAAACATTCATCGGATGTGACGCTTCATACGAGGATTCACACATCGTACTCTTCGGTGCACCCTTCGATTCGACGACCTCCTACAGGCCGGGAACACGTTTCGGCAGCCGCGCGATAAGGCATGAATCGTACGGGCTTGAGACCTACAGCCCATATCAGGACAAGGATCTCTGCGACTACGCTACCTTCGACAGCGGCGACATCGAGCTCTGCATGGGCAGCAGCGAGATCGCTCTCGGGCAGATTTCAGAGCGCACACGCACCATACTGGAGGACGGCAAGCTGCCGTTCATGATAGGTGGCGAGCATCTCGTGACACTCGGCGCATTCCGTGAGGTGTATGCGAAGTACCCTGATGTGCACATCATACATCTCGACGCGCACACCGACCTCAGGGACGACTATATGGGGGTGAAGCTCTCTCACGCATGCGTGATCCGCAGGTGCCACGACCTCACAGGCGACGGCCGCATACACCAGTTCGGCATACGTTCGGGAGACCGTCCGGAGTTCAGGTGGGCCGCTGAAGGCCATACCGAAATGTACAAGTTCACGCTTGACGGTCTGAACAGGACGGTGGAGGCACTCGGCGACACGCCTGTATACTTCACGATCGACCTCGACGTGCTCGACCCTTCTATCTTCCCTGGAACTGGCACTCCGGAGGCTGGCGGCATTGGCTTCATGGACCTGATCAAGGCAATCGTGCTCGTGGGCTGGAAGTGCAACGTGGTCGGCTGCGACGTCAACGAGCTCAGCCCGTCGTACGACCAAAGTGGGGTCTCGACGGCTGTGGCCTGCAAGGTGGTCAGGGAGCTCATTCTTTCATTGAACAAGTAACATCTTTTTTTAAAAATATCATAATAAATGGCAAAAGTATTGGTAATAGGGTGCGGCGGTGTTGCCGGTGTGGCAATCAGGAAGTGCGCCCAGAATGACGAGGTATTCAACGAGATCTGCATCGCCAGCCGCACTGTAAGCAAGTGCGAAGCTGTCAAGGCTTCTCTCCAGGGTAAGACAAATGCTGTGATTACCACGGCCAAAGTGAACGCCGACGACGTCAATGACCTCATCGCCCTCATCAGGGAGGTGAAGCCGGACGTAGTGCTCAACCTGGCACTACCTTATCAGGACCTCACCATCATGGACGCTTGTCTGGCTACCGGCGTTGACTATGTCGACACAGCAAACTACGAGGCTGAGAACACCGAAGACCCCGAGTGGAGGGCAATCTATGAGAAGAGGTGCAAGGAGAAGGGCTTTACAGCATATTTTGACTACTCATGGCAGTGGGCATACCAGGACAGGTTCAAGGAGGCCGGCATCACCGCGCTCCTCGGAACCGGCTTCGACCCGGGCGTGACCAGCGTCTACTCCGCATACGCGCTCAAGCACTATTTCGATGAGATTCATACCATAGACATCCTCGACTGCAATGGCGGCGATCACGGCTATCCTTTCGCAACCAACTTCAACCCTGAGATCAACCTCCGCGAGGTTTCGGCTAACGGATCATACTGGGAGGACGGTCACTGGGTCGAGACCAGGCCTATGGAGATCAAGAGGGAGTACAACTTCGAGCAGGTAGGTCCGAAGGACATGTATCTGCTTCACCACGAGGAGATAGAGTCTCTCGCGAAGAACATCCCGGGCATCAAGAGGATACGCTTCTTCATGACCTTCGGCCAGAGCTATCTCACCCACATGAAGTGTCTCGAGAACGTCGGCATGCTCAGGACCGACCCTGTGATGTTCAACGGCCAGGAGATTGTGCCTATCCAGTTCCTCAGGACCCTTCTTCCAGATCCTGCATCCCTCGGCCCGAGGACAGTTGGCAAGACCAACATCGGTTGCATCTTTACCGGCGTCAAGGATGGCAAGGAGCGCAGTATCAAGATTTACAACGTCTGCGACCACCAGGAGTGCTACAAGGAGGTAGAGTCACAGGCCATCTCATACACCACCGGCGTACCTGCGATGATCGGTACCATGATGGTCGTGAAGGGCCTCTGGAAGAAGCCGGGCGTGTTCAACGTGGAGGATTTCGATCCGGATCCATACATGGAGGCGCTGAACAGGTGGGGACTTCCTTGGGTTGTCGACGAGAACCCTGTCCTCGTTGACTAGATGAAAACACCGTGCTATGTGATTGATTCTGCCGCGATACGGCAGAATCTTTCAGTTCTCCAGGGTGTCATGCAACGCACCGGAGCGCACATACTGCTCGCGCAGAAGGCCTTCAGCTGCTATGCGCTCTACCCGATGATAGGGGAGTACCTCTGCGGCGCGACTGCCAGCGGACTCTACGAGGCACGTCTCTGCCACGAGGAAATGCCCGGCAAGGAGAATCACGTCTTCAGCCCTGCGTTCAAGGCGGAGGACATCGACGAGCTCGTGCAGATCTGCGACCACATCGTCTTCAACTCGCTCAGGCAGCTCTCGCTCTACGGGGCGAAGGCCAAGGCTGCGGGATGTGCCGTGGGGCTGAGGATCAACCCGGAGAAATCGACCCAGAAAGGGCATGCGATCTATGACCCATGCGCTCCGGGAAGCAGGATGGGAGTCACAATCGCGGAGCTTAGAAGCGGCCTCGAGAGGCAGCCGGATCTGCTCGAACTGCTTGACGGCATACACTTCCATACGCTCTGCGAACAGGACTCCGATGCGCTAGAAGTGACACTGGAAGAGGTTGTGGCCAAGTTCGGGGAGTATCTGCCGTGCATGAAGTGGATCAACTTTGGCGGCGGACACCACATCACCCGCGAAGGCTACGACATCCCGCGCCTCGAGCGCTGCATCAGAAGGATGCGCGACGGCTACGGGCTCGATGTCTACCTTGAACCCGGAGAGGCAGTGGCGCTGAACGCCGGCTACCTGCACACGCGCGTGCTTGAGATACAGGAGAAAGAATGGGGCCGCATCGCAATACTCGACACTTCCGCCGCCTGCCACATGCCCGACGTCCTCGAGATGCCGTACCTCCCGCCTCTGCTGGGGGCGGTTGCGGCTGATTGCAGCGGGGCGTGCGGAGGCTCTGATGGATCGGGGGAGAAGTCTTACCGCTACCGCCTAGGCGGACCGACCTGCCTCGCCGGAGACGTGATCGGCGACTACCTCTTCGACCACGAGCTGCGCGAAGGCGAGATCCTTACCTTTTGCGACATGGCCATCTACTCTATGGTCAAAAACAACACCTTCAACGGTATGCCTCTCCCGTGCATCTGGATCAAGAACGGCAACGAGCTGCATCTCTGGAAGGAGTTCGGCTACGCTGATTTCAAGGCGCGCGTCTGAGCGAGGATTCCGAGCAGGCATCAATGAGATCCTCCAGGGTCCATTTTCTGTAGTGATTGCGAAGACTGTTGTCTATGGTTCTGTATCGCAGAAGGGCATTCTTGTTTACCGGAATAGTTCAATATCGTCAAACCCCATCTCGCGGAGCATGGAGCGGTAGTTGTTAAGAAAGTATTTCGTGATCTGGTAATTGGTGGTCTGCTCGTACGGCACCTGGCGGATTCCGTCGGAACTCAGTTCCAGTATGCTCGCGCCGGGGTAAGCCATCAGGATGGGGGAGTGCGTGCATACTATGAACTGACTGTCCTTGTCTACAAGCTCCTTCATCTTTGTCATGAGCTCAAACTGACGCGTCACGGACAGCGCCGATTCGGGCTCGTCAAGAATGTAAAGACCATGACCTCCGAACCGATTGGTCACTATATCCATGAACCCTTCGCCATGGGAACGACTGTGAAGTGACTGCCCTCCGTAGCTGTTGTATATCCGCTTGTCATATTTGGCGAGAGAATCTATATATGACAACGCGTTGTATGCACTCTCCGCTCTGAGAAAGAACCCGTCCTTCTCTCTGAAAGCTCCGCGGACGATGGTCACTGCATCACAGAGTGAAGAATGGGAGTCCTTGGTGGAGAAAGAGAAGTTC
>JAGHUQ010000136.1 GCA_018064725.1 Candidatus Cryptobacteroides caccocaballi | reverse complement strand
CATTAAGGATGTTCATGAAGTTACATTCCCTATTACAAAGGCAAACACCAATGGGACCGCATCCTTGAGGATCGGTGATTTCATTTATGCTCTTACATGAATGGCGTGCCAAAAGGCACGCTGCCATCGTGACAATATTCAAAAACCTGAAGTTCCCTGAAATCATAATGCCAACTCATTAGTTATTATAGATTTACAAATATATGTTTTTTTTGCACATGCAAGGACAAAATACTAATTTTGTTACCGTCACCAATCACTTTACACACTCAACTGCCCAGGTCATGGATGCACACTATCGTTTGCCACAAGCACATTCACCCAATGCATACCAGATGAGCGGAAACACCCCGGGCTACATGTTCTTCCTCACCGACCACCTCGGTAGCGTGAGGGTCGTGACGGACGAGAATGGCACCGTAAGGCAGGTGAACCAGTACTATCCGTACGGAGACCTGATTGAGGATGCCAGAATGGTAGAAAGCACGTCAGACAACCGCTACCGCTTCACCGGCAAGGAGCTCGCGACGGAGACAGGACTCTACGACTTCTGCGCAAGATACCTCGAGACCTCGATGGGAAGATTCACCACGATCGACCCGCTCGCCGAGAAGTATCCGTCAGTCAGTCCGTACGCCTACTGTGCCGGCGATCCGGTGAATACCCGATTCTTTTTGACGGCAAATATCTGAAAAACGAAAATTCTATGACTATCTAGTTCGCCTGATAGGAAGTCACGATAAAATTTGGAAGATTAGGGATTCAGGAGGCACGCATTTCTCTTTTCTGATTCTCGGAGTTCATTTTTACACATAATTTCATAAATTTGTAGGACGTGTAGCCACCAAACTACAGACAGATGAAGAAAAGAAAAGCCCTATTCATAGTACTTGCGGTCATGCTGACCGCAATTCCCGCGTTCGCTGTATTCAACGAGAAAGATCTCGCACATACACTATCCGTCCTCCGCTACGAGCTCTTCCAGCAGAACCAGAAGGTAGAGAGTTCCAAGGAGATGCTCCTTCAGATGAACGAAGAGCAGCACCAGCAGATGATCGACATGGTCAAGAAGTGCAATGAGCTCTCCCTCATTCTCTTTTCACAGAACGCCGAATTCACCTTCGACCTCACCTACGCACTCAGAGAGGTCAGGGACAAGTATGAGGACTTCAGCTCACGCAGAAAGCCTTATGACGATTTCGTGGACAATCTCAACATCGAGATAGACCGATACCAGAGGCTCATCGAGTCGCTCAGGCGTCTTCCCCCAGCTCTCGACGAGATAGAAGATGTCCCTGACAGCCTTTCTACCGGCAAGGACAGCCTCTTCGCAAGTATCGACAGCCTCATAATCAATCTCGAGTATGGTTCCGTTCACGAGCATTTCATAGCCCTCGGAGCCCATGAGCATCACCACGAGCCGTTCATGCTCGACGAGCAGAGCTGCATAGACCGAGACAGTTGTATCCACTACGCCAGGAACCTCCTGTTCATTTACACCCTTGCAAGGGACCAGATCGTAGAGGACAACCAGCATTATGCTGACATGAACGACAGGCTCAAGGATTCTTACGATTATGCTCAGAAACGCTACCGAACCATCCAGAACAGCATTTTCCGTCAGGGTCAGGACAGCTATTTCTATGTGCTGAAAAATTTCCGCGCATACGTACGTGACGCCTTCGCCGACACTAAACAGAAATATTCCAGGGCATACGACTTCTACGACGATGGATGCAAAGTAGAGGAACCGTCCGTAATGGAGGCCGTTGCAGGCGCACTTACAGACCATAACGAAGAAGAGCACGAACACGAGCACGAACTGGAGCTGGAGCATGAACTGGAACATGAGCTGGATATTGATGCGGATCATGAACACGAACATGAGCACGTACATAGGCACATGAACCAGAGCGAATGGAGAGGTCCAGTAGTGAGCGCATTCATCGTGATCGTGGTATTCCTCATCATACTCGCATCGACCCTCAGCGCAGTCATCGTACTCATGCTGAACCGCTTCGTGAAGCGCTTCCGCACCGAGGAATTCAGACAGCAGCGACCTTGTATCCTGCTTCTCGCAGGAATGGTGGTGTTCGCTATAACCATCATGGTCGCAAACCAGATCATCCACCAGAACTTCATAGTGATGGCGTGCAAGCTGCTGCTTGTATTCGTGTGGCTCGTCAGCGCCATCCTCGTATCGATTCTGATCCGTGTATCCGCAAAGCACAGCAACAGAACGCTGATGGCATACGCACCGATGATCCTGACCGGACTGATCGTTATTACTTTCCGTATCATCTTCATCCCGAACCTCCTGGTGAACCTGATCTTCCCTCCTCTGATGCTTCTTATCACGCTATGGCAGTTCCACATCTGTCATAAAGGAAGAAAGAGAATCCAGAAGGTCGACAGAATATACACATTGCTTTCGCTCCTCGTAATGGTGATGACAACCATCATAAGCTGGAAAGGATATGTCCTCCTCGCCGTCCAGGCTTTCATCTGGTGGCTCTTCCAGCTGTCTGCGATTCTGACCATCACTGCATTCTATGAGCTCCTGAGCATGTTCGAGAAGAAGTTCATCGCAGATTGGATCAAAGAATACCGCAAGGACCACGTGATCGTCCATGAGAACGTCAAAGGTGCGTTCATCGAGGTGACATGGCTCTTCGACCTCATAAAGGACGCTGCCGTTCCGATCTGCGCCGTCCTTTCCATCCCGTTCAGCATCTGGCTTGCGGCAGACGTATTCGACCTCACGGAGTCGGTGAAGATCATATTCTTCAGGCCGTTCTTCAACATCACAGGAGAAGATGGCAACGCGATACTCCATATCTCCCTCTTCGGACTCCTCCTCGGCGCCGAGCTTTTCTTCGCATTCCGCTATGTCGAATACATCATCAAGGCTCTCTACCGCACGATCAAGTATGAGAACGCAATGAAGCGAAGCGGCGTCAACCATGTCCATACGAACGAAATCAATCTTACCCTTGCGAACAACCTCATCTCAATCATGATCTGGGGTATCTTCATCATCACGTTGATCGTCCTGTTCAGGATTCCGATGGGAGCGATCAGCATCGTTGCAGCAGGTCTCGCTACCGGTATCGGTCTCGCGTTGAAGGACGTCCTGAACAACTTCATCTACGGTATACAGCTCATGTCCGGACGACTCAGGGTCGGTGACTACATCGATTGCGACGGCATACGAGGAAAGGTCGAAAGCATCTCGTACCAGAGTACCCAGATCCACACCCTCGACGGCAGTATCATGGCAATCACCAACACTGCCCTCTTCAACAAGAACTTCAAGAACCTCACGAAGAACAACTCTTACGAGCTTGTGAAGATCCCTGTGGGAGTGCATTATGGAGTCAATGTAGCACACGTGAGAGACCTCCTTACCGAGGCTCTGAAGCAGATACAGAACGACGACATGTACGGAAGGCCTATAGTCGACCCTAGCCGAGGCATAACAATTGCATTCAACGACTTCGGCGACAGCAGCGTAGACCTCATCGTGAAGCAGTACGTGCTCGTGGAGAACGAGGCCAAGTATATCGCTGATGCCAAGGAAATAATATACAACACCCTCAATGCAAACAACATAGAGATACCTTACCCACAGAGGGACATCTACATCCATCAGGCACAGAATCATTCACAGGAACAATAACAACCCATTTAATTATAAAGCATTATGAAAAAGTACATTGCAGAGTGCATCGGAACAGCGGTTCTGACACTTCTTGGCTGCGGAACAGCAGTCTTCGTAGGTTGCGGTGAGCCAGCAGGCGTATTCGCAACAGCTGCGGCATTTGGTCTTTCAGTAATCGCCATGGCTTACACCATCGGCGCAATCTCAGGCTGCCACATCAATCCTGCCATCACCCTCGGCGTTGCCCTCTCAGGCCGCATGAGCTGGAAGGATGCCTGTGGTTATTGGGCTGGTCAGTTCCTCGGTGGTATCATCGGTGCAGCTGTCCTCTTCGCGATCGTAAAGGTTACCGGTGCTGCCGGTGCAATGGGCAACCCTGCAGGTCTCGGCACCAACGGTGTCGCTAACGCAGGCGGTGTCTGCGGTGCAATCCTCGTCGAGATCGTCGCTACCTATCTCTTCGTTCTCGTAGTTCTCGGAACTACCGACGAGAAGAAGGGCGCAGGCAACCTCGCAGGCCTCGCAATCGGTCTTACCCTTATCCTCATCCACCTCGTCTGCATCAACCTCACCGGCACTTCAGTGAACCCGGCACGCAGCTTCGGTCCAGCTCTCTTCGTCGGCGGTGACGCTCTCAAGGACGTTTGGGTATTCATCCTCGCTCCTCTCGCAGGTGGTGCTCTCGCAGCTTGCACCTGGAAGGGTCTCGCATGTGAGTGCTGCAAGAAGTAATTCTTGAACAGAACATAACGACAAATAAGGTCGGCCCCCAGGGACCGGCCTTATTTTGTTTGTATTATTTATATGCAGGTATTGCTAGCAGATCTCTGCGCCGTTGATGAAGAGGCGGAACTTGAGACCAAGCACGCTCGCGGCCTTGTAGCAGAGCTCTATGCGAGAGAGGAAAGCCTTGAAGAAATCCACCACCGGGCTGATTCCAGTGTCAGCGTTGACTTCAAGAATGAACTGATGATTCTCCTTGTCCAGACGTGTCCCGCTCTGGATCACAGAGTAATTCACCCTGTCGTGCATGTCCATGTCCGGACCTGTGTTGCCGGGGCGTACGCGTGAGCGGCGGACGTCGCACTTGTCAGCGATGATGAGGGCTGCAGCGACCGGATTCACAGGGAAGGCCGTGGACTCGTCATGGTTTCCTATCGCGGAGACAATGATTGCAATCTCGTCGCTTGGCATTCCCATCTTGTTGAGTATGTAGAAGCTCATCATGGCTCCCGACTGCGCATGGTCGATGCGGTTCACGGAGTTACCGATGTCATGCATGAGACCGGCTATTCTGGTGAGCTCCACGATGCGTGGTGCATATCCGAGGTCAAAGAGGAGGTCTCCCGCAACCTTCGACACCTTCGAGACATGCGGAAGGTTATGCTCGGTATAGCCAAGGCTCTCGAGACACTTGTCCGCAGCCTGGATATAGTTCAGGATCTCTTCGGATTCCTGGATGTCCTTGAAAGTAACAACGCTCATCTTTCGGTACTTCTTTTAGCGACGGCGCTGTGCAGGACGGCGGCGGCGGTTCTTCTTCTGTGAAGACACGAGGAAATATGCGACTCCTGCAGCAAGTACGAGGGCAAGGATAATGTAGGTCATGAGGCCTGCACGGCTTCCCTTGACGTTCTGCCACATGGCGAGGAGCTTCTCGGTGTCCTGACCCCAGTCATGCTCGAGTGCGCAGCGCTCGATGACGGTGATGTCCGGATAGAGGACCGGATTCACATGAATGCTGTCAGCCTCTTCACCGAAGAAGTATGAGAGATCGACTGCAGGATAGGACTCGTCAATCTGCGACTCAAGCACCTCAATGGCACCGTTCGCTGCGATATATCCGGTCTCCTCCATGCAACGGATTGCGATGTCAGGACGGCACATGAAATCGATGAAGTAGGTTGCGGCCTTGATGTTCTTTGCGTACTTAGGGATGACCCAGCCGTCGAACCATACGGTTGAGCCCTCCTCAGGAACGATGTAGTCGAGGTTCACGCCCACTGCGGCAGCCTCTTCGATAGCCCATACTGCATCGCCGCTCCAGTTGAGAGAGATGAGAGCGCGCTCCTTGGTGAGCTGCTCCTTGCCGAGGTCGGCCTCGAAGCCGCACACACCAGGCTTGCACTCGAGAAGGTATGCCTCGACATCAGCGATGCTCTTGTCTGAAGAGTCGGACATGAGCTCCTGGAGAGTCACCTCACCGTTCTTGAGCTGCTCCTGACGGAGATAGATGAGCACCGGTGCGAACACATCCCTCGGAGCGTCCTTGAGAAGGATCTGGCCGGCATACTTAGGGTTGCGGATGATGTCCCAGGTGGAAGCATCTTCCCTGCTTACCTTGTCTGTATTGAAGATGATACCGGTGGTTCCCCACATGTATGCAACAGAATAGAGGTTCGCATCGATCTTTGGATTGATGCTGCGGAAGATGTCCCTGATATAAGGAGACCTGGTCTTCTCGATATAGTTCTCTGTATTGGTCGCCTTGAGTGCATCGAAGTCGAGTGGAAGAAGGAGATTGTTGTTGAGCATGCGCTCGATCATGTAGTCCGAAGGACATACCACGTCGTAGTCCTCGTGACCCTTCTCGATCTTTGAGAGCATGGCCTCGTTCACGTCGAAGAGAGAGTAGATTACCTCGATCTTCTCTCCGGTCTGCTCGAAGTACCACTGCTCGAACTCCGGAAGCACGGACTCATCGATATATGATGACCAGTTGTAGACCTTGAGGACAGCATCCCTGTCCTTCGCTGATACGGTAACGGCGGTAAGGAGAGCTGCCGCTACTGAGAAAAGCTTGAAAAGTTTCTTCATTTATCTTAATTCGTTTTGCTTTGATTTCTTTACTGCACGCAGATTCATTATAAGCAGTCCCACTAGTATGATGAGGAATATTATCGTCATCAGAGGCTTGAGCTCCGGGGTAAGTCCACCCTTTCGTGCATCTGCGTAGATATAGGTAGAGAGGGTCTCGAGTCCGGCACTGCCCGCCGTGAAGAAGGTGACGGCAAAATCGTCGAGACTCATCGTGAATGCGATTATGAAACCGGAAATCATGCCCGGACGGAGCTCCGGAATGAGCACCTTGCGCAGGGCCTGGAACGGGGTCGCACCGAGGTCCAGCGCCGCCTCATATATATTCGGGTTCATCTGCGAGAGCTTCGGGAGCACATTCAGCACGACGTAAGGCGTACAGAAGGTGATGTGGGCGAGAATGACGGTCACATAGCCCTTGCTCACGTGAAGGAACACGAAGAGCAGGAAGAGCGATACACCGGTGATGATGTCCGGATTGAGGAGAGGAACATTGTTGAGGAACTGGATGGTTGCCTTCTTCCTGCCCCGGAGGTTGAAGATGCCGATGGCAGCAAGGGTTCCGAGGACGGTGGAGACGGCACTGGCGATAAGCGCGATGATAAGGGTGCTCTTGAGCGCCTCGATCAGAGACTGTGCAGAATCCGATCCCGTGAAAAGATTCTTATAGAGATCGAAGGTGAAACCGGTCCAGTTTCCGAGCGACTTCGCCTTGGTGAAGGAGAATATCGCTATGAATATGATAGGAGCATAGAGGATCAGGAGTATGAACCACAGATATGCCTTTGCTATGATCTTCTTTCCGTTCATCACAAAAGTCCTCCTTCCTGTTCTGCGCTCTTGTTACCCGGGATGAGGGTGGTGATTCCGATGATGATGAGCATCACGAGCGCAAGTGCCGCACCCTGATTCCACATCATATTGTAGAACTGTTCCTGGATCACGGATCCGAAGAGCTGGATTGTGTTGTTCGTGAGAATCTCAGAGACCGCGAAGGTGGATACCGTTGGCATGAACACCATCATGACGCCGCTGAGCACACCCGGCATGGAGAGCGGAAGGGTGACCTTGAGGAACACCTGCGAAGGTGTCGCGCCCAGGTCCTGAGCCGCCTCTATGTACGAGCGGTCCATCCTGTCGAGTATGTTGTAGATAGGATAGATCATGAAAGGAAGGTAGTCGTAGGCCATACCGAAGAGCAAGGTCCCCTTTCCGAGATGGATGCCGAGCCAGTTGAAGATCTCGGCGGTGGCCATGGTTCTCATCAGCGCGTTGATCCACATCGGAAGGATGAAGAGCACAGCGGTGACGGCGGAACGGTTGAGGGACTTGTCTGCGAGTATATACGCGACCGGATATCCGATCAGGATGCAGATAATCGTGTTTTCAAGCGCGACTTCCAGGGACACGAGGAATGCATTCACGAACTTCGGGTCCGTGAAGAAGGCTGCCAGGTGCCTCAGCGTAAACCCTCCGTTCCCGTCCTGGAATGCATACACCGCAATCAGCACGAGCGGCAGCACCACGAAGAGAACGAGGAAGATGAAATATGGAAGTGCCCAGGTGGATCTCTTGCCCATTCCTATTCCTGTTTGTCGAGTTTGGTGATATGAATGTCCTCCGGCTTGACCATGATTCCTACGAGGTCGAGTTTGTCCCATACGTCATGGGTGTCCACAAGTACCTTGTAGCCCTCGTCTGTGGTCACGGTAAGGTGGTAACGGTCGCCCTTGTACAGGATGAATGAGACGAATCCCGAGACGACGCCATCCTCCTGCATGTCGAGAAGGTCGACCTTGGAGAACTCTACCTCAACCTTCACCTCATCCCCTGCCTCGAGGCCACAGTCCTTGCATTCGAAGATGCCGTCAAGGAACTCCACTTCGGTGGCTGATTTCATCACGCCTTCGAAAACATTCTTCGTACATGGCTTCTTCATGACCTGGATGTCCTCCGGGCGGATAAGAAGACCGACCTGGCTGCCCACCTCGAAGCCGTTGTAGTCCTGAATCATGAGCTCATTGCCCGAATCGGTGTTCACGAACATCTCGTAATGCACGCCCTTGAAGATGCATGACTTCACGGTGGCGGTGAACTGCGCTCCGTCGAGCTTCTTCATGATGTAGATATCCTCAGGACGCACCACGACGTCCACAGGCACATTCTCGCCGAAGCCTTCGTCGACGCACTCGAACTCATGTCCGATGAAGCTGACCTTGCGGTCCTCGATCATGGTGGCATTGAGAATGTTGCTCTCGCCGATGAAGTCTGCGACGAACTCGTTCTTAGGCTCGTTATAGATATCGGTAGGAGTTCCGATCTGCTGGATCTTACCCTCGTTCATGACGACGATAGTGTCGCTGAGAGTAAGTGCCTCCTCCTGGTCATGGGTCACGTAGACGAAGGTGATGCCGAGCTTCTGGTGCATTTCCTTGAGCTCGATCTGCATATCCTTCCTCATCTTGAGGTCGAGAGCCGCGAGAGGCTCGTCGAGAAGGAGAACCTTAGGCTGGTTCACCAGCGCACGTGCAATGGCGATACGCTGCTGCTGGCCGCCGGAAAGCGTATTGACGTCGCGGTCCTCATATCCGGACATGCTGACCATCTTGAGGAATTTCTTCACCCTCTTCTCGATTTCGTCTTCCGGCACGCCTGCGAGCTTGAGGCCGAAAGCCACGTTGTCATAGACATCGAGGTGCGGGAAGAGCGCATACCTCTGGAACACGGTATTGAGCTTGCGGAGATGCGGTGGAACATCGGAGATGTCCTTTCCTTCCATGGTGATTCTTCCCTCGTCTGGCTGGAGGAAACCGGCAATCTGGCGCAGCAGAGTGGTCTTTCCGCAGCCTGAAGGGCCGAGGAGAGTTATGAATTCGCCGCGCTGGATATAGAGGTTGATGTCGTCGAGCACCTTCTTGCCGTTGAAGGACTTGCTGAGATGCTCAATATTGATGATGATATCGTTTTGAATCATTTTCTGGCCTTACCTGCTGAAAACGCTGAAGTTGTATGTGACACCGAGATTGATGGACATCTCGTTAACCCAGTTGTTTGCTGATATGACTGCATGGACGCGGAGGTCCTGGCTGTCCTTGAGTGGATACCAGTTGAGGCCGAGACCGCCGAAGATATAGTTGGTAGGAACCGCAAGGACAGGATCCTGCTCACTCAGCTCGTAGCCGTAATCTTCGAAGATACCGAAGATGTCGTCAGCAGGAGTAAAGATCACCGGAGCCTTGAATCTCTCCCAGCCGACCTTGCCGAAAAGTTCGAACTTGTCGTCGAAATTGTATGAGAAGTTGCCCATCAGCTGCATCTCCTGACCGAAGAAGGTCTTCGCAGTGCTGACCCTGTTCATCCAATCGAGACCGATGGTGAAGTCTCCGAAGTATGCCTGCTGGCCCAATGAAAGGATCTGGAGGTACTGGTTCGGCTCATATTCGATGAAGTTCACGCCGACCATAGGAGAATAAACCTCGTAGTCGCCCCTGTACTGGAGGCTGTATGCTCCGTACTGGCGCTCCTTGAAGAGTCTGCCGCCGAAAGGAGAGGTCGCAGCCTGGAACGATACGGTGTTCGCCTCATTCGGAGTGGTGTACGCGATCTTGCCGCCCCACTGGTATGCGGGGAGGTAGTTCCAGAGCATAGAGTTGAGTCCGAAATGGGCATCGAAGTCGTATGCGTCGTATTCGAAGGTGCTTATGGAAAGCACATCCTTACCGCCGGTGATGCTGAAGCTTCCGGCGTTATCGGTATAAAGGGTATAGGTAAGGTTCGCCCAGTCAAGCCAGTTGCCGGCATTGGAATTGAGGGTGTTGGTATACAGACCGGCTATATCCTGACCCGGGGTCTCATATCCGTAGACCGAGATCCAGTGATTTTCGATTGAATAGGAAAAGTTCTCGAGAAAGGTTCCCTCTACGAGAGAATAGAAAGAAGTGTTGCCGAAATCGACGGCTGCGCCTCCATCTTTGTTGATTGGGACATAGGTGTTGACGTCGACTCTCGGAATGATGCGGACGTCAACCTCTTGCGAGTACGCAAGAGAGCAGCATAACAATGCTGTGACGAGTACTGAAAGCTTCTTCATTTCGTACCATAAAAAGGTTGGTTACATAAAACTTGACCAGAGTGCTAAGCAATCGGAAAAACTGCTATGCCCCGGCTCCGGTATTTCCGGAAATTTGGGTGCAAATATATAATTAAATTATATAATATCTTATTTTCGTTTAAATTTGCGGGCAAATTAATAGCCGATAATGGAAAAATTCTTAAAGCTTCTCAAGAGCGTGCAGTTCTGGAAAGAAGTCATCACGATGATACTCGGCCTTCTCGCGGGTGCCGCAGCCGTATATTACTTCCTGCTTCCGAGCAAGATCATCATCGGAACGATCTCCGGTCTCGCTATGATCGTGAACTCTCTGCTCGCGGCGATAGGGGTCAATATCAAAGTGTCGCTGCTGGTGTTTCTTTTCAATGCGCTGCTGCTCATCCTCGCCTACACCCTTCTCGGCTCCGAGATTGGAATCAAGACGACCATAGCCTCCCTCCTCCTCGGTCCTTTCATGGAAGTATGGGAGTGGATATATCCGTACACGAAATTCCTCACCGAGCCGGGACAGTATTCGGTGATGAACGACCCGTGGCTCGACCTATGCTGCTTCGTGCTGCTGCTTGGCGCATCCCAGGCCTTCCTATTCAGGATCAACGCCTCTACCGGAGGTCTTGACGTCGTCGCCCTCATCGTGAACAAGTTCATGCACATGGACATCGGCACTGCGGTCACCGTATCCGGCGGAGTGATCTGTCTCATGGCCGTTGCGATCAACCCGTTCAGGATGGTGGTGATCGGCCTCATAGGAACATGGATCAACGGACTCGTGGTGGACTACTTCACCGCCAGCCTCAACAAGCGCAAGAGGGTCTGCATCATCAGCAGCAGACATGAGGAGATAAGGGACTACATCATCCATGACCTTGTCAGGGGATGCAGCGTATATGATGTCGAGGGAGGATTCACCGGAACGAAGGGCAAGGAGATCCAGAGCCTTCTCACCCAGTCCGAGTTCGCGAAGCTCATGGAGTATGTCCGCAAGAACAAGATCCAGGCTTTCATCACCGCGGGAAACTGCAGCGAGGTCTACGGACTCTGGCTTCCGACCAGCACCCAGAAGAAGCTCAGGGGCACCCAGTTCGGCCCGGACACCGTGCTGAACGTTACCGAAACCGAAGAATAGTCCAAATATGACATACTGACAGGAAAAAAGGGACAGTAATCTGTTCCTTTTTTCATAATATACGTACATATTAGGTTTTTATGAGGGAATTTGCTACCTTTACAACCAAATGTGTAACGAACAGACCTCTACCCCTTATGTACCGCAGACGGGAATAGACTATCCGTCCGACCCGTCTCAGAAGATTCTTCCGGTTGGTAAGATATACCACGACTTCAAGTTCGATGCGACTTACCCTTATCTGGACGATTCCTTCGATTACAAGTACAACAGATTCCTGTGCTATGCAGGACTCTGGAGCTTTGCTTTTCTCCTGAATCGTCTGCTCTACGGACTCCGAATCCACGGCAGGAAGAACATCCGCTCCAACAGAAAGCTTTTCCGCTCCGGAGCGATGGCGGTCTGCAATCATGTCTACAGATGGGACGCACTCTGCGTGCTTGACGCGATACGATACCGTACCGTGAAGGTACCTATGTTCAGCGGACATTTCCAGGGTAAGGACCTATGGTTCCTCCGTTCCATCGGCGGCATTCCTATTCCCGAGGACAGGGGTGGACTGGCGAAGTTCAACGAGGCGTTCGACGAGTATCACCGCCGCGGAGAATGGATACTCGCCTACCCGGAGGCCGCACGCTGGGATTTCTATGCGCCTGTCAGACCATTCCATACCGGAGTGTTCAACATGGCATGGAAATACAATATCCCAGTGGTTCCATTGGTCATTTCCTACCGCGAGCGCAAAGGCCTCTACAAGTTTTTCGGCAAGGGTCCGTGCGTGGACATCACCGTCGGAACCCCGATCATCCCGTCAGCAGAAGCATCAAGGAAGCCGGAAGTTGCAAGACTCCGCGACGAGGCCCATGCCCAGATGGTCAGAATGGCCGGTTGGGAAGGAAAGAATCCGTGGCCGTCACACCTTGACTGACACATCCGATTACGAACAGACAACAGAATTAGTATATAACCTAACCATTACTCATTATGAACACAGCAATGCTCAAGGCAAACTTCCTTCTCGGAATGGCGGGTGGTATCCAGTACCGCGCCCTCGTAAAGGCCAGTGAGTCACCAAGATCTGCAAGTGCGCAGACTCTCAGGGCCATTCTCGAATACACCAAGGACTCTGTCTACGGCAAGGAGCACAACTTCGACAAGGTGCTCGCCGCCACCAGCGACGACGAGCTCTTCAAGCTCTATGCGGAGAACGTAAAGCCTAACGACTACGAGGACCTCCGTCCATACGTTGAGAGACACAAACACGGCGAGGAGAACATTCTCTTCCCTGGAAAGCCTGTCCTCTACGCCACCACCTCCGGTTCTACCGCAGAGCCTAAGTGGATTCCGATCACCGAGACCTACCTCAAGACCGTTTACGGCAAGATGACCAAGGTATGGCTCTATAACTTCATCCAGAACAGGAAGAAGGTCTTCTCAGGCAAGATCCTCTCCATCGTAGGAAAGGTCATCGAGGGTTACGCACCGGACGGAACAGTATTCGGATCGGTTTCAGGCGTCACCCAGAGGGATGCACCCGGCTTCGTAAAGGCACTCTACACCAACCCACAGTGCGTATACTCCATCGCTGACTACAATGCACGTTACTACGTGCTCATGCGTATGGGTATCGAGCAGGACGTTACTCTCCTCGTGACCGCAAACCCTTCAACCATCGTCGAGCTCCAGAATAATGTGAACCGTTTCTACGACGAGTATGTAGAGGACATCGAGAAGGGTACCCTCTCAGCCAAGGTTCAGATTGACCCTGAGATCCGCAAGGAACTCGAGGCATGCCTCAAGCCAAATCCTGAGCGTGCTGCAGAGCTCCGCGCCCTCAAGGCAAAATACGGCAACGTGCTTCCTAAGCACTACTGGCCAAACATCCAGATCCTCAACACCTGGAAGTGCGGTAACACCCGCGTATATCTCGACAAGTTCGCAGACAGCTTCCCTGACACCATGCTCCACCAGGAGTTCGGATACTTCTCGTCAGAGTGCCGCTTCGGCCTCGTGATGGACGACACCCTCAACACAGTGATGTTCCCTCACTACCACTATTACGAGTTCGTGGCTGAGGAGGATCTCGACAATCCTAATCCTAAGTTCTATCAGATTGACGAGCTCGTCTGCGGAAAGAGGTACTGTCCATACGTAACCACATTCGCCGGTCTCTACCGCTACGACATGCACGATATCATAGAGGCTGGTCCATGCTTCCACAAGACTCCTACCGTACACATGATCCAGAAGGTCAACGGTATCGTGACCATCACAGGTGAGAAGCTCTACGAGAAGCAGTTCATCGACGCCGTTCACGAAGCAGAGAAGCAGACCGGACTCATGACCAGGTTCTTCATCGGATTCGCGAACCTCGAGGCTTCGAACTACGACTTCTACTACGAGTTCGCAAACCTCGACACGACCCAGGAGCAGGCAGAGGACTTCACAAAGCATGTTGACGAGAACCTCAAGAAGATGAACGTGGAGTATCTCGCCAAGAGGGATTCTCTCCGACTCAAGGACGCCAACACTCACCGTCTCATCAGGGAGTCATTCGAGACATTCAAGGCTCAGTGCATCGCTGAAGGTGCACGCGACGGTCAGTTCAAGCTCCTTCTCCTCCTCCAGGACGAGAAGAGGCATGCAAAGTTCAAGAAGCTCACTATCGACTAAGCCTCTTGATGAAAAAGCAATACAAGGCAGTGATTTTCGATCTCGATGGGACCCTTTACGAGTCCCATCGATTTCCATTGTACCTCATACTCAGGGATCCTTTCCACATGAGGCTTCTCGGAAGCGAGAGAATCAGCCGAAAGAAGATCCAGGGGCAGCATTTCAAGACGGCCGAAGCATACTACGACGAGCTCTTCAAGATAATGGGCGACAACGCCGGAGTCAAATGGGAGAAGGCATCAAAGTGGTTCTGGGACAGGTATATGCCTAACATGATCAGAATCATCCGCACCCATTACACAGCACGTCACCACGCGAAACAGCTCATCGACAAGCTGCGCAGCAAAGGCATCAAGATTGCCGTGCTTTCGGACTATGCGATGGTAAACGAGAAACTCGTTGCCGCCGGCTATCAGCCAACCTGGTTCGACGGAGTCTATGAGGCTCCTGCCGTGGGCGGCCTGAAGCCATGCCCTGAGACTTTCAGGAATGTCTGCGATTTTCTCAACGTCGACCCTAAGGATGCCCTTATGATCGGTGACAAGATGCGCACCGACGGCGGAGCGATGCAGATAGGCATGGACTTCATGCATGTCATCAACAAGGAGAAAAAGAGAGGCGCAAAAAAAACAGATCCTTCAGGAGCTGAGTCCAAGGATCTGCTTTGGTCGGAGATACTCCGATATTTCGGTGTCTAGCCGCGCCTTACTTGATTGAATAGACAGAGTCCTCAACCTTTCCGTTGACCTTGCCGTCAAGCATGGTATAGGTGTTCACCACGTGGTTGAACTCTTCCATCTCGAGAAGGCTGCAGACGCAATCAGACTTACGGTAGCTGAGGAGAATACGAGCGTATCCCTTGGCTGCCTTTTGTTTTGCAGTGAGAGTTACGACGTAAGCATCCTTGGTCTCCTCTACCTTGCAGTCGTAGTCGGCTGCCTTGAGGATGTCCGAGATGCGTCCTGAGACTCCGCAGAGCACGCAGGTAGACATCATCTTCATCGATGCGACCTTGGTGATGTCGATATTCTGCACCTTGCCGCTGCGGTTCATGTAGAGCTTGGTTCCGTTGATAATGAATCGCTCCGTCGCAGGATCGGTGTAGATCAGCGCGAACTTTTCGGAAGCGGTGTAGTAAGAGGTGCCGTGCATGGTGACCTGAGCCTTGGTGGCAGTGGTCTTCACATGGTCGAACTTGTACTCCATGGTCTTGTAGCCGGCGTTCTTCGATGCAATCTTGTTGAGGATGGCATCATCGTCAGCCGCACGGAGGTCGGCAGAGCTCGAAAAGGCTGCAGCGAATGCAACCATTGCGGACAGAAGGAATTTTCTGGCGCCGCTGAGTCGGATCTTATTCATAGTCTGTAGGTAATTTCATTATTTCTTCACCGAGCGCTCGTAGGCAGGGATGAACCTGCATGCAAGCCTGTACAGAAGCGGCTGGAGACAGTAGGAGATGAGAATGGTTGTCACCATTCCTATAAGTGCGCACTGTCCGACGCTCCTGATCGATGGACTTTTTGCAAAAAGTATGCTACAAAGCACTGAGATCAGAATAACAGCCGAAAGGAAGATCGCTGTCTTATGGTAAGTCAGGAGCTTGCCTCCCTCTCCCCTGCTGTCAGCGAGCAGTCCGTCCATTATGAAGATGCTGTAGTCCACGCCGACTCCGAAGATGAAGCTTGAGACTACGATATTGATGAGGTTGAACTCAAGTCCGGTCAGAGCCATTATACCCTCCACGACGAACCAGCTGAGGAACATCGGAAGGAAGGCGATAAAGGATGTGATGATATTCCTGAACGAGATGAGGAGCACCAGAAGCACGAAGATTGACGAGATGAGGAGCACCTTGCTGAAGTCTTCATGAACCAGTTCCACCATATCACTCATATAGTAATATGGGTCGGCGACGATAGCGTCCGGAACTTCTGAGACAGCATCTCCGACAGCTTTCTTATCCTTCGCGTCCATGGTTGTCGAGTTGAATATCACGACCTGGTCGCCCACTTCCTCCATGAACTCGTTCTGGAGTTCCTCCGGTATCACTCCGTA
>JAGHUQ010000161.1 GCA_018064725.1 Candidatus Cryptobacteroides caccocaballi | reverse complement strand
GAGCCCCTCGGCATAATAGTCCGGGGACTTGCGAAGCAAAGTCCCCCTGGGACCACGCAAAAGAGCCTCCCGCGTATGCGGAAGGCTCTTGCGTGGTCCCTGCAGGGCATGATCCTGCGACCCACTGATTATGAGTCAGTTGCTCTAACCAACTGAGCTAAGGGACCAAATACCTTCGTCGTCCGAAGCCGAACAGCATCTCTGCAAATTCCAGGCCGACGAAGGCTTTCTTATTGTTGAATCCTATCAGATCTTGATTTCTACATCAACACCTGAAGGAAGCTCAAGCTTCATGAGAGCATCAACGGTCTTCTGAGTAGACTCGTAGATGTCAAGAAGGCGGCAGTATGAGTTGAGCTCGAACTGCTCACGAGACTTCTTGTTCACGAAGGTCGAACGGTTGACAGTGAAGATCTTCTTGTCGGTAGGAAGCGGAATAGGACCATTCACGCGAGCACCGGTAGAAGAAACTGTCTCCACGATCTTCTTTGCTGACTTGTCAACCAGCATATGATCGAATGATTTGAGTTTGATTCTGATTTTCTGGCTCATAATCGTTATTCAATTAAAATTATTATTCCTCATCGTCAGAAGCCTTGTAGCCGCTCTTCTCAATTACCTCCTTAGCGAGGTTAGCAGGAACCTCTGCATAGTGGTCGAAGGTCATTGTGCTGGTAGCACGACCTGAAGAGATGGTACGAAGGATAGTGACATATCCGAACTGCTCAGAAAGCGGAACAAAAGCCTTTACGATACGTGCACCGGTAGTAGAATCCATGGCGTTGATCTGACCGCGGCGACGGTTGAGGTCACCGACGATATCACCCATGTAATCCTCTGGGGTAACGACCTCGAGGCTCATGATAGGCTCAAGGAGAACAGGACGTGCCTTAGGGCATGCGTGGCGGAATGCCATCCTCGCGCAGATTTCGAATGAAAGCTGGTCAGAGTCCACTGGATGGAATGAACCATCGATGAGGCGAACCTTGAGGGATGGAACCTCGAATCCTGCGAGGACACCATTTGCCATTGCTGACTTGAAGCCCTTCTCGACTGCAGGGATGAACTCTCTAGGAACGTTACCACCCTTGACCTCGTCAACGAACTGAAGACCGGTCTGGCCCTCGTCTGCAGGTCCGATTTCAACGATGATATCCGCGAACTTACCACGACCACCGGACTGCTTCTTGAACACCTCGCGGTGCTGAACAGGCTGAGTGATGGCCTCTTTGTAGTTAACCTGAGGAGCACCCTGGTTGATGTCAACGCCGAACTCACGACGGAGACGGTCAACGATGATGTCAAGATGGAGCTCACCCATACCGCTGATGACGGTCTGGCCGGTCTCTGTATCTGACTTCACGGTGAAGGTAGGGTCCTCTTCAGCAAGCTTTGCGAGTGCGATTCCGAGCTTGTCGAGATCCTTCTGAGTCTTTGGCTCTACAGCAAGTCCGATAACCGGATCTGGGAACTCCATTGACTCGAGGGTGATAGGCGCACCTTCGAAGCAGATGGTATCTCCAGTACGGAGATCCTTGAAACCGACTGCAGCGCAGATATCACCTGCCTCTACGAACTCGATTGGGTTCTGCTTGTTAGAGTGCATCTGGAAGAGGCGTGAAACACGCTCCTTCTTGCCAGAACGGGTATTGAGCACGTATGAACCGGCATCAAGCTTACCGGAATATGCTCTGAGGAATGCAAGACGGCCTACGAATGGGTCGGTTGCAATCTTGAATACGAGGGCAGCAAATGGCTCCTTAGCGTCAGACTTGCGCTCAATCTCATCTCCGGTTGCAGGATCGGTTCCCTTGACTGCACCCTTGTCGAGTGGAGAAGGAAGGAAGCGCATAACTGCGTCGAGAAGGAACTGAACACCCTTGTTCTTGAATGAAGAACCGCAGCATGCAGGGATAATCTGCATGTCGATGGTTGCCTGACGAAGAGCAGCGATGAGCTCATCCTCAGTGATGGAATCTGGATCCTCGAAGAACTTCTCCATGAGAGTCTCATCAGACTCTGCGGCAGCCTCTACGAGCTTCTCTCTCCATGCCTGTGCCTCGTCAAGCATATCTGCTGGGATATCCTTGATCTCATAGTTCACGAGATTCTCAGTGCTGTCATAGACCATTGCCTTCATGGCGATGAGGTCGATGATACCTGCGAACTTGTCCTCTGATCCGATAGGGAGACAAATTGGAACTGCATGAGCGCCGAGCTTGGTCTTGATCTCCTCAACTACTGCGAGGAAGTCTGCACCGACACGGTCCATCTTATTGACATAGGCAATCTTTGGAACGCCGTACTTGTCTGCCTGGCGCCATACGGTCTCAGACTGAGGCTGTACGCGGCCGACTGCGCAGAAAGTAGCGACGGTACCATCGAGCACACGGAGTGAACGCTCCACCTCAACGGTGAAGTCAACGTGGCCCGGAGTATCGATCAGGTTGATCTGATACTGGTCGCCTTTATAATGCCAGAATGCTGTTGTTGCAGCAGAAGTAATGGTGATACCACGCTCCTGCTCCTGTACCATCCAGTCCATGGTAGCAGCACCCTCGTGCACCTCACCGATCTTGTGTGTCTTACCGGTGTAGTAGAGGATACGCTCTGAAGTGGTGGTCTTACCGGCATCGATGTGGGCCATGATGCCGATGTTTCTGGTAAATTTAAGATCTCTTGCCATTGTTCGTCGTTAAATGATGAGGAATTAGAAACGGAAGTGTGCAAATGCCTTGTTTGCTTCCGCCATTCTGTGCATATCCTCCTTTCTCTTGAAGGCTGCACCCTCACAGTTGTAAGCGGCGATAATTTCGGCACAGAGTTTTTCTGCCATGGAGTGACCAGAGCGCTTGCGGGCAAAGAGAATCATATTCTTCATAGAAAGTGAAATCTTCCTTTCTGGACGCACCTCCATCGGCACCTGGAAGTTTGCACCACCGATACGGCGTGACTTAACCTCAACCTGAGGGGTCACATTCTCGAGGGCCTTCTTCCAAATATCGAGAGGAGCCTGATCAGAATCCTTCATCTTCTCGCCTACCATGTCAATGGCATCGTAAAAAATAGAATACGCGATACTCTTCTTTCCCTGCAACATAAGATTGTTCACGAAACGTGTAACGTTCACGTCGTGGAACTTAGGATCAGGAAGTAGAATCCTCTTCTTAGGCTTCGTTTTTCTCATTGTTGTGAAAAATTAATTAGGTGATAAAATAAAAAATTACTTCTTAGACTTCTTTGGCCTCTTAGCGCCGTAGAGTGAGCGTGACTGCTTCCTACCCTCTACGCCAGCGGTATCCAAAGCTCCTCTAAGGATGTGGAAACGTACACCTGGAAGGTCCTTTACACGACCACCACGAACGAGCACGATTGAGTGCTCCTGGAGGTTGTGACCCTCGCCTGGGATGTACGCATTGACCTCTTTTGAGTTGGTAAGACGTACACGTGCTACCTTACGCATTGCTGAGTTAGGCTTCTTAGGTGTAGTGGTGTACACACGCACGCAAACGCCCCTTCTCTGAGGGCAAGCATCAAGAGCGCGAGACTTGCTCTTTACTTCTACAACCTCGCGTCCTTTGCGAACTAATTGCTGAATTGTTGGCATAAATGATTGTAAATCTTTAATTTATGTTTCACTTCCCCAATTTTTTGGGGCTGCAAATATACTGATAATTTTCCAAATAGCAACAAAATTATTATATTTGTGATATAAGCACATTAATTATGGACCCTGATTACCAATGGATTATAACAAAGGTAGACGGTAAGATCTCGTCTGTCTCGCTGGATTACGGCGGCCTCTACAAGATTGCGTCGATGCTTTACGGCATCAAGCCAGGCCTCTCAAAAAAGAAGCAGATGAATGCTGCGGCGAAGATGAGCAAGGTTGCTCAGACCATCACCACGGAGAAGGTAGACACGGACACGCTGCTGAAAATCAGCGAAGGTCTCCGCTGGGAAGACCTCAATCTCTTCGGCACCGAATTCCAGGTGGGAGTATGGAGACAGCTGTTCATGCTGAATCATGGAGAGGAGGGAGCGCAGGCACCTGAACCAAGGCTGCTCAGCTATTCCGACTTCGCAACCATCTGCGGCAACCGTCCAGGCATCAGGGCCGTCGCACACGCCGTCGGCCTGAATCCAGTCGCCGTGCTCCTGCCTTGCCACCGCATCATACCGAAAGAATCCCTCGACCGGATAGCGGAAATCGAGGCAGCTGCGAGGAAGACAATCTTCAAAGGTGCGGAAATCTGGCTGTTCGACGCGATAGACTTCGGGGAATATGCCCTCGGCACCAAGGTCAAGAGGTACATACTCGGGCGCGAATTCTCCTACGGATGCGCTTCTATCTGATCTGATATTCGCAGAGAGCCTGACGGTAGGCTATGCACTGCTCCACATACGAGTCTTCGCTCTGGCGGAGGCTCGTCTGCGTCTGAAGCAGGTCTGACATGGTCACGAGACCGGTCTCGAAGGAAAGTCTCTGACGCTCGTACACATCGCGGGCATACTCCACCGACTGCTCTGCAACCTGGAGCTGTTCCCACGCCGTGGTGAGATTGACCCAGAGCTGGCGGGCGCGGAGAAGGAGCTGGGAACCGAGATATTCCTGTTCGTTGCGGGCCTTCTCGACCTCGTAGCTGATGCGCCTGATCTTGCGGGATGCCTTTCCCCATTCCGAAATAGGGATCTTCACCATCGCATATACGGCACCGTTCATCCTGCCGTCCCCTACAGCCTTGCCATATCCATACATCGCTCCGACGCCCACCTCAGGGAGAGTCTCACCGACAGTCATCTTGCGTTGGAGGTCCTTTGCCTCAACCTGAAGTGCAAGCAGGCGGGTCTCCGCCATCCTGTCCGCGAGTTCCTCTTCCGGGACATAATATGAGTCCGGAGAACGCAGGCCGCCGAAGTCGTCATCCATCACGATGGAGTCAATGAAAGGCTTTTCCGGAGTGGCCATGGCCTCGACCGTAGAGTATGCGATCCCCAGCGCATTGAACAGGTCCATCTTGGCGAGCCTGGTTCCGCCCTTGAGCTGCAGTTCCGAACTGCGGAGCTCCGAGCTGCGGAGCTTGACCATCATCACATCGCTGTCAGTGAGAACACCTGCCGCCCTTGCGGCAAGAACGTCCTTCTCAAGAGATGAGACAAGAGATAGAGCCTCTTCGAGGGTCTTCTTCTTTTCCTGAAGCGAAACGACGAGCCAGTATTTCTGCTCGATCTGAAGTTCCGTGTCACGATGACGCAGACTCTGCTGAAGCTCGGCCGCCTCGATGCCCAGGGAGGCCAGGCGGTTGCCGTTCACTATTCTACCGCCGGCAAACACGGGCTGAGTGAGAGTCACGGTAGCACCATAACCATATTGCAGGGCCTTGTACCTGGTAGGCAAGCCGTACTGAGGGGCTACCTGATCGAGGTAGTTGCTTATATTCCAGGCATTGTCGGAAGTTCCGAGGATGTCCGTGACACCGAGATCAATGAAAGGGTGAAGGGCGTGGTATGCCATTGCGGTCGCTGATACGCTCGGGAAATACTCCGCCAGAGCCTCCTGCTTCTGGGCACGCGCCGCGAGCACATCCAAGGCTGCATTGCGCTCGTAAGGGTCATTCCTGCGCGCAAGCTCCTTGCACTCCGGAAGGGTGAGAACCCTGTCCTGAGCCTGAGCCGCAACGCCTGCGATGAGCAAGGCCGCTATCGTATATATGGTCTTTCTTTTCATTTCTTGTCCGCTTTCTTGAACAGCTGCCAGTACGAGATAGGCATGATGAGCACGATGAGGAAGATGGAAAGCAAAGTTCCGAAGCATATGACTATACCCATAGGCATCCACAGGAAGTCTCCGCTGAGTATCATAGGAAGCACTCCGAGCGCTGTGGTGCAAGAGGTGAGGAAGATCGGGCGCATACGCCTCTTTCCCGCCTCCATTGCTGCCGTCCTAACGTCCTTTCCATGCTTGAACCTCTCATCCTCGGCATATTCGAACATCAGGATTCCGTTCCTCACTATGATTCCCACGAGACTCACGAGTCCGAGCACCGCAGTGATGGTGAAATCCATGTCGAAGATCCACAATCCGAAGAAGGCACCGAAGAGACAGAGCATGCTCATCGAGAGCGTAAGCACAGCCAGGGAAGCTTTCTTGAAATGGAAGAGCAGGAAGAGGAAGAGCACCATGACCGCAGCAAAGAATGACCATGCGATCTCAGGGAAAACCTGGTCATTGGTGGCGGAAAGACCGCCGAAGCTTACCTGCACATCATCTCCGAACTCCGGTCTGAGCTCCGTGTCGACGAACTTCTTTATCTTCTTCATCGCAACAGGCTGGCTCTGTCCCGTCCTCATGTCAGCGTACACGCTCACGGCTTCCCTTCCGGCCATGTGGTCCAGCTCCGTGAGAGTCCAGTCAGGCGATACGTATGCCACCTGCCTCAAAGGCACCGTAACACCCGGCACCGAGGTAGCCACCATCTGGTTCTCCACCGTCTCGTAATTCATGCTGCCGTCTATACCCTCGCTGTAGAGATTGACCGGAACCTGCCTGTCTCCCTCCCAGAGCGTCGAAATGGTCTGGCCGTTGAAGGTGCCCGCGAGGGACATGGCGAGCATTGTCTTGTTCACGCCAAGCCTTGTAGCCTCGTCAGCATTGAGAGTGATGTTCACCGAACTCTGGTAGTTGTCACAGTTGCTGTGAATCCATTTCAGCTCGCCGTCAAGCGAGTACATATATTTCTTGAGCTTTTCCGCCGCAGGAAGCAGGGCTTCCCTGTCATTGCCGGAGAAGGTCACGACGACAGCCGCCTCAGCTCCGTTGTAGTCCATCTGC
>JAGHUQ010000145.1 GCA_018064725.1 Candidatus Cryptobacteroides caccocaballi | reverse complement strand
TCGCTCATCCCTCCCAGCAGAGCTGGGCCCCTCCCATTTACAAGGCCATGGGTGGCCATGGGTTGCCAGTACAACTCCGTGTCCCGAAGATGGGTCAATGGCAGTACTGTGGGGATTTTCGGGACTGGCAGGGGGACGGTCATGTGTCGATGGATTCGTGCCTCCGATATTTGATCTGACAGATCCCGACGGTTATTTCAGGATTCGGGAAGCGGAAATTTCTGCACTTGCCCCGCTCATTGCAGCAGAGAAGGATCAGGATAGGAAGGCTGAGCTTATGGCGATGCGCAAATCGATGTCTGAAGAGCTTCAGAGGTGGATCTTTGAGCAGTTTGTGGTAATGAATGTGAAGGGCGAGAGACGTAGTGTATATGATGTATTCTCTGAAAGAGGACAGGTTCCGCCGGGTGGTACGGGTGACTGTGCTCTGCCTAAGATGCTCCAATATGCGTATGAGAACGGACTGCGCCCGCTTGCTTTCGGCGAATTCTGGTATGGAAGGTCACCGAGGTCTGAGGTCCGGACTCATGGCAGTTTCTATCCTTCTTGCATGGGCAAGTGCGGACCGCTGCTTGCATACATGCTCAAGGGGCTGGACGTCGAACCTAATCCTATGGAAGCGTATTCATCGGTGCTTATACATGAGCCGGAAATCCTGTTTGAAGACGATACCATAGTCGTCGTTGACAAGCCTTCCGGTCTGCTTTCGGTTCCGGGCAAGATCAAGGCAGAGTCTGTGCTGGCATGGCTTCAGCGTCGTGCAAATCATGCGGGTAACGGCGAAAGGATCTATTCTTGTCACAGGCTTGACATGGATACTTCAGGCGTGCTCGTGTTTGCGAAGAGCGTTGAGGCGCAGACTTCAATCATGCGTCAGTTTGAAGAAAGGGAGGTGTCCAAGAGCTATGTCGCTCTGCTTGCAGCTGCGGATATGGCGTCTGTGAATTTCAGCGACGGTGACCGTCAGCTGGCCAGACATCTTGCCAAGGGAGACAGGGGTACGGTAGAGCTTCCGCTGATGCTTGATTATTATGACCGTCCGCGGCAGATGGTGGACGATCAGGATGGCAAAGGGGCTCTGACTGAATATGAGGTCCTGGATGAGATGGACGGGGGAGAGTTGCTGGTGAGATTTGTCCCACACACCGGAAGGACCCATCAGCTGAGGGTACATTCGGCACACGCCGATGGCCTTGGACGTCCGATCAAGGGCGACCGGCTTTATGGGGATATGTCCGGAGGACGTCTATGCCTGCATGCGGAATATCTGAGGTTCTCTCATCCGAAGACTGGTGAGAGGATGGAGTTCCGGACCGATCCTGATTTCACCTGATCTCTTCTTTTTCGTGCATCCTGCAGAAGGGTGCGATTCCACAGCTGTCACATTTAGGCTTGCGTGCGGTGCATACGTACCTGCCGTGGAGGATGAGCCAATGATGGGCAATAGGTCTTTCCTCTGGCGCGATTCCGGCTGTGAGTTCCTTTTCTACGGCCTCGACGGTCTTGCCGTCAGAGAGTCCCATTCTGTGGGATACCCTGAATACATGTGTGTCGACGGCTATCACCGGCTTGTCGTATATGACCGAGGCGATCACGTTGGCGGTCTTTCTTCCTACTCCGGGGAGCTTTACAAGCTCGTCTACGTCAGACGGAACCTCGGATCCGAAGTCATTCACGAGCATATGGGCCATTCCTATCAGATGCTTTGCCTTGTTGTTGGGGAAGGAGATGGATTTTATGAGTTCGAAGACCTCTTCGAAGCTTGCTTCCGCAAGGTGACGCGGCTGCTCGTAGCGACGGAATATCTCCGGTGTGTACATGTTCACCCTCTTGTCCGTGCACTGGGCGGAGAGTATCACGGCGATGAGCAGATGGAATGGGCTGTCGAAGTCCAGTTCGCTCTGCGCTACCGGAACGTTCTCCCTGAACCATCCGAATATCTTCTCGTATCTTTCCTTCTTTCTCATCCGATCTTGACTGCAGTCTCTTCCTTGCACTCGTAGATGGTGCCGGGATAGGTGTCGCAGATGGTTCTGTTATGTGTCACCATCACGACTGCCGTGCCTTCCTTGTTGATGGAGGTGAGCAGCTCCATGATGCCCTGGGCGGTCTCGTGGTCGAGGTTTCCGGTAGGCTCGTC
>JAGHUQ010000154.1 GCA_018064725.1 Candidatus Cryptobacteroides caccocaballi | reverse complement strand
ATCAATTTCCTAAAAAGAAATGACGCTTCTCGAATTTATCTGTTACAGATTCTTTTTCGGTACTTGCTTGTACTTGTTCTTCCAGTCTTTTCAATGAACTTGTCTTGTTGTTTACCCCTCGTTTTCAGAAGGGATTGCAAAGGTAGGCATTAAAATTTAACCTGCAAATTTATTCGAGATTTTTTTTGAAAAAACTTAAAAAATCCGCCAGAACAAGACAATTCCGCTAACCCATCTGCTATTTTGCACACAATTCTCCGGATTTAGGCATCTTCACTTATTTTTCGTACCTTTAAAGGAATTTTCGTCCAAACTGAATTTTCGCAAAAAAACAATTGAAAAATACATGAAGAAGCTATTATCTATCGCTGTCATGTCGGTTGCTTTCCTGGCGACGGCAAAGGCAGCGGAAGACGAAGCAAGACTGCTTCGCTTTCCTGCGACAAACGGAAAGGAAATCGTATTCTCATATGCGGGCGACCTATACAAGGTCAGCGCCGCTGGAGGAGAAGCAAAGAAACTCACGTCTCACAAGGGGTATGAGATGTTCGCCAGATTCTCACCTGACGGCAAGAGCATCGCATTCACCGGAGAGTATGACGGCAACAGGGAAGTATATCTCATGCCGGCAGAGGGAGGAGAACCTGTCCGACTCACCTACACTGCAACTAACGGACGTGACGAGCTGGGTGACAGGATGGGACCGAACAACATCGTGACCGCATGGGCTCCCGACGGAAAGACAATACTATACAGGAATAGGATCAGCGACGGATTTGCAGGTAATCTCTGGAGCGTCAGCGTAGAAGGAGACATGCCGGAGAAGCTGCCTCTCCCCGAAGGTGGTTTCTGTTCGTACTCCCCCGACGGGACCAAGCTTGCGTACAACAGGGTGATGAGGGAATTCCGCACATGGAAATACTACCGTGGAGGAATGGCTGACGACATATGGATATGGGACGGGGCCAAGGTCGAGAACATCACCCCCGGCTGCGATGCACAGGACATCTTCCCGATGTGGATAGGCGATCAGATCTTCTTTGCATCAGACAGGGATATGATCATGAACATATTCGTGTACGACACAAAGACCAAGCGCACGGAGAAGGTGACGGACTTCAAGGACTACGACGTGAAATTCCCATCCACCGACGGTAAGAGCATTGTATTCGAGCAGGCCGGCTACATCTGGAAGCTCGACCCACGCACTCGCAAGGCGGAGAAGGTCAGCATCACCATCAATTCCGACAACATCTACTCCCGCCCTGTCAGGAAGAACGTCAGGAACAACGCCAGCGCTGTCAGCATCTCCCCTGACGGATCCAGGCTTGCAGTGACTGCGAGAGGCGAAGTTTTCGACGTGCCGGCATCGAAGGGCGTGACCCGCAACATCACCCGCACGCCAAACGCGAACGACAGAGGAGCGGAATGGAGTCCAGACGGGAAAAGCATCGCATATATCAGCGACATCACCGGAGAAACCGAGATCTGGCTCAAGAGCACTGAGGACGAGACAAAGGATCCGGTCCAGATCACCAAGGATAACGACACATACATCAGGAGTCTGCAGTGGAGTCCGGACGGAAAGAAGATATTATATACGGACAGGAAGAACAGGCTCGTGGAGGTAGACCCTTCTGCGAAGACCAAGAGGGTCGTCATGACCTGTCCTGAATCCGAGTTCTACGGAGTAGAGTATTCTCCGGACAGCCAGTGGCTTACCTACACAAAGCCTGCAGCCAACCAGATGAGCATAGTATATGTCTACAACATTGCGCAGGACAAGGAATATCCGGTTACCGAGAAGTGGTACAACTCATCGTCACCGGTATTCAGCACCGACGGCAGATATCTCATCTTCAGCTCGGACCGCGACCTCAACCCTATCTACAGCAGGGTCGAGTGGAATTACGCATATACCAACATGAGCGCAATGTACATGGCCATGCTCTCAAAAGACACACCTTCGCCTCTCCTCCCGACGGATGGAATCGGCGTTCAGGAAGGTCCAAAAGACGCACCGAAGGCCGAGTCGGATAAGAAGTCAGCAAAGAAGGGAGCGAAAGCTGATGCTCCTGCGGCAAAGCCTGCCATGGTGATTGACACGGAGGGACTCTGCGAGAGAATCATCAAGCTCCCTATCAACGCATCCGGACGAGGCAATGTATTCTGCGACGGAAAGAAGATATGGTATCCTAGCGGAAGAGGTACAAACGTGTTCGACCTCACGACCCAAAAGGATGACAGTTGCGCCGACGGTTCCATCTCATATAGGAACGGAGACAAGAAAGCAATCCTGATGAAGGGCCGCGGAGCTGCCGTTGTGGATTTTCCAGCAGGTAAGGTACGTTCCGACGAAGATGTCGACCTCAGCAACATGATTGCGACTGTCGACTACTCCGCAGAATGGGCGCAGATCTACGATGAGGTATGGAGAGCATTCAGAGACGGCTTCTATCTTGAAAACATGCACGGTCGCGACTGGCAGGCGATCAAGGACAAATATGAAGTGCTCGTACCTTATGCAAAGACAAGGCTTGACCTTAATTATATTATAGGTGAAATGATCTCAGAGCTCGGTTGCGGACACGCATACGTCACCATCGGAGAATATGACAAGCCGGAAAGGATCAGCATGGGACTTCTCGGAGCAGAGCTTTCAAAGGACGCAAGCGGATATTTCAGAATCGACAAGATTCTTGAGGGCGCTCCTTATGAGGAAAAGCTGCGCTCACCATTGAACGAGCCGGGCACAGGCGTGGAGGTCGGGAATTTCATCACGGCCATCGACGGCATCCCTGTGGACGGAGTGAAGAATATCTATGAGCTGCTTGTGGGCAAGGCAGGCGTTCTCACAGAGCTCACAGTCAACACCAGCGCAGCTGCCGGAGGAAAGAAGGTAGTGGTTCGTCCAATCGCTGACGAATATCCACTCTACCACTATGAGTGGGTGCTCAACAACATCAGAACAGTTGAAGAGAAGTCCGGCGGAAAAGTCGGATACATCTATATTCCTGACATGAGTGCAGAGGGCCTGAACGAATTCGTAAGATACTGGTACCCTCAGCTCGATAAGGAAGCCCTGATCATCGATGACCGCGCAAACGGCGGCGGAAACATCTCACCTATGGTGATCGAGCGTCTCCAGCGAGAGGCTTATCGATTGACCATGTATCGCACATCATCACAGACTGGAACCATACCCGAGGGCACTCACACCGGACCGAAGGTGCTCCTCGTGAACAAGTACTCGGCTTCCGACGGAGACCTCTTCCCATGGAGCTTCAAGGCCACCGGCCTCGGTACCATCATCGGCACAAGGTCATGGGGTGGAATCGTCGGCATCAGCGGATCGCTTCCTTACATGGATGGTACAGACGTTCGTGTACCGTTCTTCACCAACTATGACGCCAAGACAGGACAGTGGATCGTGGAGAATCACGGAGTTGACCCTGACATAGTCATCGACAACGACCCTGTCAAGGAAGCTGCAGGAATCGACGAGCAGCTCGACGAGGCAATACGCGTAGCACTCGAGCAGATCAAGGACCGCAAGCCTCTCCCAGGGGTTCCTGCTCCTAGGACATTCAAGGATCTCGGACTTCCTGAGATCAGGTAGAAAGCAAGCGAGGCTGACCTTCCGGTCAGCCTCGCTTATTATTTGTAGGTATAAGTCTATGCCTTGATAAGTCTGTTGAACATATCTGCAACGAGCTTTCTGTATGACTCCACCTTAGGACAGTACTGAGGTTCTGCGAGAAGATATGAAATCTCGGAGAGCACCTTAGGATCGAAAAGCTCAGGAAGTCTCGCCGCAATCCACTCGAGGCGAACAAAAGCTTCCTCGATACGATAATACTTGTACTGCATCTTGATGCACATCACGATATGCTCCACGATCTTTCCGACGAAGAGAAGAGACCTGAGTTCCTGATCATAGATTCTCTCATCGACTGATCCCCAGAAAGCAAGAGCGAGATCTGCAGCCTGCTGGAGGTCTTCCATATGTGGGTCCTTGCCAATATTTGCATTCCTTGTCATAAGGTCGAGAGTCTGCTGGATGTAGTACTTATTGTATGATACAAGTTCATCCTCAAGCTTTGCTGCATATTCGCTGGCCTTTATGATAGAAGTAATCACCGACTCAGTATTCCTGCTGTCATACATGAGACCTGAACGAGCCTCAGCTTTATCATGATACTTGATTGACGAACCGATGAGCTCATAATACTTGGTATAGTCCTGAGGCTTTCCCTCATCGAGGAGTTCCTGGCAACGACAAAGATTATGAATCTGGAGATAGACTTTCTCCATGTAACGACCAAGCCAATAAAGGCTGTTCTCTTTCTCTTTTGTGAGAGATATTACATTCTTTGGCATCTTATGAAAAATAGTTTCCACAAATATAAAAAAAATAGCGGTAATCATAACAGACTACCGCCATTTTCATATTTTCTGCTAACGATTACATCATTCCGCCCATTCCGGCACCTGCTGGCATGGCAGGCTCCTTCTCAGGGATATCAGCAATTGCACATTCCGTGGTGAGGAACATTCCGGCAACAGATGCCGCATTCTCGAGAGCCACGCGGGCAACCTTGGTAGGATCGATCACACCGGCCTCGAACATATTCACGTACTGACCAGTACGGGCATTGTAACCGAAATCGCCCTTACCCTCGCGAATCTTGTTGATGATGACACTGCCCTCGACACCTGCATTTGCAGCTATCTGACGGAGAGGCTCCTCAATCGCCTTTGCAACGATATGGATACCTGTGGTCTCGTCATCGTTGTCACCCTTGAGATTCTCGAGCGACTCGATTGCACGGATGTATGCTACTCCACCGCCAGGGACGATACCTTCTTCGACAGCAGCACGGGTTGCACTGAGAGCGTCCTCAACGCGGTCCTTCTTCTCCTTCATCTCAACCTCGGTAGCTGCACCGACGTAAAGGACGGCCACACCACCGGCGAGCTTTCCGAGACGCTCCTGAAGCTTCTCACGATCATAATCAGAAGTAGTAGTCTCGATCTGCTTGCGGATAAGCTCTGCACGCTCACGGATTTCATCCGAATTGCCACAACCATTCACGACGGTAGTGTTATCCTTGGTGATGACGACCTTCTCTGCCTTACCGAGCATGTCCGGCGCAGCATTCTCGAGAGTGAATCCTCTCTCCTCAGAAATCACGAGTGCACCTGTAAGGGTAGCGATATCCTGGAGCATCTCCTTACGACGGTCACCATAGCCTGGAGCCTTTACAGCAGCGATCTTGAGTGTACCGCGCATCTTGTTCACGACGAGAGTCGTGAGAGCCTCGCCCTCGACATCCTCCGCGATGATGAGGAGAGAACGTCCTTCCCTCGCGATTGGCTCGAGGATAGGAAGAAGATCCTTCATGGTAGAAATCTTCTTATCTGTAATAAGGATAGACGGCTCGTCGAGCACTGCCTCCATCTTGTCACCGTTGGTCATGAAGTATGGAGAGATATATCCGCGGTCGAACTGCATACCCTCTACGACCTTCACCTCAGTATCCGTACCCTTAGCCTCTTCGACGGTGATCACGCCATCCTTCTTTACCTTTGACATCGCATCAGCGATAAGCTTGCCGATGTATGGATCATTGTTAGCCGAGATGGTGCCGACCTGCTCCACCTTCTGGTAGTCTTCGCCAACTTCCTGGCTCTGCTCCTTAAGGCTGTCGACAACTGCCGCTACTGCCTTGTCGATACCTCTCTTGAGATCCATAGGATTGGCGCCTGCAGTCACGTTCTTAAGACCGACGTTGATGATAGCCTGGGCAAGGACGGTAGCAGTGGTGGTACCGTCACCAGCCTGATCGTTGGTCTTGGAAGCAACCTCCTTGACCATCTGGGCGCCCATGTTCTCGAAACGGTCCTCAAGTTCGATTTCCTTTGCTACGGAAACACCATCCTTGGTCACATGAGGAGCGCCGAATTTCTTGTCGATGACAACGTTGCGTCCCTTAGGGCCGAGTGTCACCTTGACTGCATTCGCAAGTGCATCCGCACCTTCCTTCATCTTGGTGCGTGCATCAGTTGTATATTTGATTTCCTTTGCCATGATTTCAAAAATGATTAGAGAGTTGCAAGAATATCAGACTGCTTCATGATAAGATACTTCACGCCGTCCAAAGCGACCTCTGTACCTGCATATTTTCCATAGAGTACGGTATCACCTACCTTAACCTCCATTGGCTCATCCTTCTTTCCAGGGCCAGCAGCGATAACGACGCCCTGCTGTGGTTTCTCCTTCGCGGTATCAGGAATGATAAGACCGCCTGCTGTCTTAGTCTCAGCCTCCTTAGGCTCGACAAGAACTCTGTCTGCTAATGGTTTGATCATTGTTTATATATTTTAAATGTAATCAATCTTACCGGATTATCCGGACAGCAAGAATAGAATCAATTCGAGTGCCAGCACGTGCACATGTGACAAAATGGCAGAAAATATAAAAAAGCCCGGCCAGAACTGGTCGGGCTTGTCATTTCGTCCGATATGCAATGCATTCCGATTACTTGTCAAGATGTCTCTCGAGTTCCTTCTTCCAGTTCTGGTAAGCAGTCTCAAGTGCATCTGCCCACTCTGGCTCAGGAAGGATTTCGTCAACCTTGGTCAAGGTTGCGAATGCCTCCTCTGGAGTCTTGTAGAAACCAGCACCGAGGGCTGCACCACGAGCTGCGCCGAGAGAGCCGTCAGTGTTGTAGAGTTCAATCTTAGAACCGCAGAGGGTTGCAAGAGTGCTGCGGAAGAGAGGGCTGAGGAAGAGGTTTGCCTTACCTGCGCGGATCACGCTGAGGTTGAGGCCGAGGTCACGCATAATGTCTATACCATAGCGGAATGAGAATGCGATACCCTCCTGAGTTGCACGGATGATGTGAGAGACATTGTGGCGAACGAGGTCGATGCCAGCAAGGGCAGCACCTGTGGTCATGTTCTCAAGCACGCGCTCAGCACCGTTTCCGAAAGGAAGTACGAGGAGGCCGTCAGAACCGGCAGGAGCCTGGGCTGCAACGTCGTTCATCTCAGCATAGCTGTACTGAGAAGTGATGTTCCTGTGGATCCATGAGTTCATGATACCGGTACCGTTGATGCAGAGGAGCACGCCATAGCGATGTGCATCTGCAGTGTTGTTCACATGGAGGAATGTGTTCACGCGTGAGTGCGCATCAGCCTTAGGAATATCGGTGACGCCGTAAACAACGCCACTGGTACCGCCGGTGGTAGCAATCTCACCTGGATTGAGGACGTTGAGTGAGAATGCATTGTTAGGCTGGTCGCCCGCACGATATGAGATTGGAGTTCCCTCAGGGATACCGAAGAGCTTCTCGGTAGCAGCGTCAGTATTTGCAGCTACGCCGATAGAAGGCACGATATCAGGGATGAGCTCCGGAGATATACCATAATATTCTGCTACGAAGTCAGCACGACGTGCCTCCTTGAAGTCCCAGAGAATCTGCTCTGAGAGACCGGTTTCAGTAGTAGCCACTGAACCAGAAAGCTTGTAAGCCACATAATCGCCAGGAAGCATGAACTTCCAGATCTTAGCATAAAGCTCAGGCTCATTGCGCTTAACCCATGCAAGCTTCGATGCGGTGAAGTTTCCTGGAGAGTTGAGAAGGTGGTCCATGCACTTGTCATAGCCGATGTTCTCGAGGGCCTCTGCACCGAGGGCCACTGCCCTGGAGTCACACCAGATGATTGAGTCACGTACAGGCTTCACGTCCTTGTCGACAGCCACGAGACCGTGCATCTGATATGTGATACCTATTGACACCACCTCAGACATGTTGAACTGAGACGCAATATCCTTGATGCCATCGCAGATGAATCCCCACCACATTTCTGGGTCCTGCTCAGCAAATCCTTTCTGAGGAGCCTTGATAGGAGCTTCGGTCTTAGGGTTAGTAGAAGAACAACAGCAGCTTCCTGACTTGATGTCGAGGAGCGATACTTTTACAGATGATGATCCGATATCAATTCCGAGTGAATACATTTTTATATGGTTTAAGTTCTCAAAGTTATGAAAATTATTCTTTGTTTGTATCAATATCGGCAGCTTTATTTTACCTATTGAAACTTATGGGCGATTCGTGATACCGCAAGCTCATTTTTTTACAACCTTTGACCGATTCTTGAAGATTGGTGACACCGGAGAGGTTGGAAATCCGTTGACGAATGGCTATATTTGTATGTTGTAAAGACTGACCACACGGAAAAATCTTAAACAATAAATAACCAAGTACTATTATGGCAAACGCAAGCGAAGCTAACGGCTTCTACAAACTCAGCTGGCTCCAGAGAATCGGTTTCGGTTCAGGAGACCTCGCACAGAACCTCATCTACCAGACTGTCAGCATCTGGCTTCTCTTCTTCTACACGAACGTATTCGGACTTGATCCGGGCGCTGCTGCCGTGATGTTCCTCGTAGTCCGCATCGTCGACGTCCTCTGGGATCCTATCGTAGGTACCATCGTAGACAAGGGCAACCCTAAGTGGGGCAAGTACCGTTCATGGCTCATCCTCGGCGGTATTCCGCTCTCAGCTCTCGCAATCCTCTGCTTCTGGAACGGCTTCAACGGTTCACTCATCTACGCATACATCACCTATGTAGGTATGTCTATGTGCTACACTCTCGTGAACGTTCCTTACGGAGCAATCAACTCAGCACTCACCCGCGACACTGACGAGATCACCATCCTCACCTCTACCCGTATGTTCATGGCGAACCTCGGTGGTATCATCGTGAAGTCGCTTCCACTCGTAATCGCAATCTTCGCTCCTAAGGCCCTCAACCCTGAGTCTGGCAAGATGGAGGCTGTCACCAACACTCCTGAGGCAGCAGGTGCATGGTTCATCACCATGTCTATCTTCTGCATCGCAGGTCTCCTCCTCCTCGTATTCTGTTTCTCACAGTGCAAGGAGCGTGTCGTCATGGACCAGAAAGAGGCTGCCAACGTCAAGGTCAGCGACCTCTGGACGGAGTTCGGCCGCAACAAGCCTCTCCGCGTCCTCGCTTTCTTCTTCATCACCGCATTCTCCATGATGTCAGTCAGCAACGCAGCTGATGCATACTTCATGACCTATAACGTAGGTGCTACCCCATTCCTCACCACACTCTTCATGTGGCTCGGTACCATTCCTGCATTCATCTTCATGCCGCTCGTGCCTGCCATCAAGAAGGCTATCGGCAAGAAGGGTATGTTCTATGCTTTCCTCGGCACAGCAATCATTGGTATGGCTCTCATGTACACCTTCGTTTCTATCGAGGCTACCAAGAGCAACATCGTGCTCCTCTGCATCGCACAGTTCATCAAGAGCACCGGTATCATCGTTGCCACTGGCTACATGTGGGCTCTCGTTCCTGAGGTTATCACATATGGTGAGTACACCACCGGTCGTCGTATCGCAGGTATCGTAAACGCCCTCACCGGTATCTTCTTCAAGGCCGGTATGGCACTCGGCGGCGTAGTCCCAGGATTCGTTCTCGCAATCGTAGGCTTCAACGCAGCTAACGCAACCCAGACCTCTCAGGCTCTCCAGGGTATTCTCTGGCTCGTATGCGTAATCCCAGCCATCCTCCTTCTCCTCGCAATCTTCATCATCAGCAAGTATGAGCTCAGCGACGAGAAAATGGACGAGATCAACAAGGCCATCGAGGCTAGAAACAAATAAGCACAAATACCAGATAACACTATGGCAAAAAAAGTAGTAAAAAGGTACCTCCTTCCAGAGGACTACATGGCAGATCCATCCGTACACGTATTCAACGGCAAGATCTATATCTATCCTTCTCATGACTGGGAGGATGACTCAAACGTCGAGGATGACAGCGGCGACCAGTATATAATGAAGGACTACCACGTCCTCTCGATCGACGGCGACCCTATGACCGGCAAGGTCACCGACCACGGCAAGGTCATCGGCCTCGAGGACATCGCATGGCACGGACGTCAGCTCTGGGACTGCGACGTTCAGGAAAAGGACGGCAAGTACTATATGTTCTTCCCTATGAAGGACAAGAACGAGGTGTTCCGTCACGGCGTTGCAATCGCAGACCGTCCGGAAGGACCATTCATTCCTCAGCCAGAGCCAGTTCACGGCAGCTACTCGATCGATATGGCAATCCTCAAGGACAACGGTGAGTACTACATGTACTTCGGAGGTCTCTGGGGTGGACAGCTCCAGTCTTACAGGGACAACATCGGCATCGAAGACCCTGCAAAGAACAACACTCCTGACAGTCCCAACCTTCCTCATGGCGACCAGCCTTCGCTTCCTAGCCGCGTCGTGAAGCTTTCTCCAGACATGCTCCAGTTCGGAGAGGAGCCTAAGCCGGTAGTAGTCGTTGACGAGAATGGCGAGCCTCTCAAGGCTGACGATCCACATCGTTTCTTCGAGGCAAGCTGGACTTTCAAGAAGGATGGCAAGTACTACTTCACATACTCAACCGGTGACAGCCACCTCCTCTGCTATGCAGTCGGTGACAATGTCTACGGACCTTTCACCTACAAGGGCGTAATCCTCACTCCTGTAGTAGGCTGGACCACTCACCACGCCATCATCGAGTATCAGGGCAAGTGGTATCTCTTCCATCATGACAGTGTTCCTTCTGGCGGAAAGTCATGGCTCCGCAGCCTCAAGGTCTGCGAGCTCACCTTCGACGCAGATGGCAACATCGAGACGATCGAGGGTATCGACGAATAATTCGTGTTACACAATAATAAGGGCTGACCAAGCGGTCAGCCCTTTTATTATATGTCGATCTAAGTCTAGCTGTATAGACCGCCATTGATGGAAATGCACTCACCGGTGATGTATGAAGACTCCTTGGAAGCAAGGAATCCGACAAGGTTCGCAACCTCTTCCGGCTCGCCGAAACGGTTCATTGGGATCAGCTTCCTGAGTTCCGCCTCGTCCAGGCCCTCCACCATATCCGTCCTTACGAATCCAGGAGCGACAGCGTTTACGGTTATTCCCTTACGCGCCACTTCCTGTGCAAGAGCCTTTGTGGCAGCAATGAGACCGCCCTTGGCCGCAGAATAGTTGGTCTGGCCGGTCATACCCTTGAGACCAGACAGAGAAGCCATGTTGATCACGCGTCCGAACCTATGCAAGAGCATAGGCTTGATAAGAAGGGAAGTGACGTTATAGAAGCCGCCGAGATTGGTGTTGATCACACTACCCCAATCCTCCGGAGACATCCACACGATGAGATTGTCCCTGCGGATTCCGGCATTGTTCACGACAACCTCGATATAATCTTCGGGATGTTCCTGCTGCCACGCGCTTATAGCCTCACGCGTCTGCTCCGCATCCGACACGTCAAATTTCATGAGCACGGCATCTCCGCCCTCAGCCTTGATCTGATCTATGGTTTCCTGAGCCTTCGCCTCGTTGGAGACATAATTGACAAGGACAGTATAGCCCATAGATGCAAGCTTGAGGCTCACCGCACGTCCGATTCCGCGGCTACCTCCTGTTACCAATGCGTATTTCATATTTTCTTTCCTAATATTTCTTCACATGTACGATAAGAGGACTTTGTCACACCCAGCACACCGTGTATTCCGACGTTCTGGCCAGTGAGATACAAATTCTTCAACGGAGTCCTGACCGAAAGTGACGTCCTCATCATATCATTGCAGTCACGGACAATGCCATAAGCCGAACCTTCCGGAGTACCAGTATATCTCTCATAGGTGCGCGGAGTGCTGACGAAGTACTCATCGACAGCATCCCTCAGCCATGGAAGCCTGCACGATACGAAATCAATGCAGCGTCCAGCCAGTTCATCCGCGTCACCGAAACATGTCCTGGTCATGAGATCCACAGTCCCTTCTCCGAAACTGATTCCCACGGTCTCCAGCACATCGGCACGAGGACGCCACAGGTCGACATCCGCCCCGTGCACATATATGCTGCGATTCTCGCCTGAAGGGGCATATTCACGAAGCCGTATGTTTACCGTTGACAAGCCTTTGGTATTGTCAAGTCCGGACACCCTGTCCTTATATATTTTCCTTACCTTATCGGTCATCGCAAGCAGACATGACGGATGGATATCGGAAATGACGACCTCCGGGCAATAGCGGCTGCCATCCTCAGCGATCACGGCTGACACCGCACCATCGATGCTTTCCAAGGCGACGACTTTCTTGCCGGAAAGGACCTCTCCGCCCATGTTCCGGATATCCTGAGCCAGCTTCTCTGCAATCTGACTACCGCCTCCGCGGAGCTGCCACGCCCCCCTGATGAAGGCATCGTTAATCCTCGCGAAGGTATAAAGAGGAAGCCTGTCTGCGTCCAATTCCATCTTGAGCGACGTCCCGGACAGCACCTTTCTGAGCAAGGGGTCGGATATTGTGTCGCACAGCCACCTCCATGCACTGACATCCATATACTCATGATGCTTTTCAACCTGACTAAGATGAGCCAGATAGTCCGCTATCTCGGATGTTGATTCCGGAAAATAGCTGCAGAGAGCCTCCGAATAGGCATCATAGCCAGAGGGAAGGAAAAAGCTCTGCCCGCCGATGCACACTTCTTCGCCATCGAGACGCTTCCAAGGAAGGTCCATAAGCCCGAATTCTGAGAAAAGCAGCTCCAGACCGCCATCCTCTCCGGCACCTCCGACGAAATGAAGTCCCGTATCAAAGGTAGCATTACCCCGACGGAATGACTGCATACAGCCTCCGATGCGGCTATGCTGCTCCAGCACGGTCACCTTCCACCCCCTGCGAGAGAGGATGTGACCACACTGCAGACCTCCGAGTCCGCTGCCGATGACTACAGCGCTATGCTCCATCTATAGATTCCTGATGATCAGAGTGGAATTCGTACCTCCGAAACCGAATGAATTGGAAAGGAAAGTATCGAAACCTTTCTCGATGGTATGAGACGGGATAAGGAGCTTTGCCGAATCTTCATCCGGATTCTCAAAATTGATGTTTCCGGCGATGAATCCTCCTTTCATCATAAGTATCGAATATATCACCTCGCTGGCACCAGCCATCCACATCTCGTGACCAGTCTGGCTTTTCGTGCTTGTCACTTCCGTGCGCTGATTGCCGAACACGTTATAGATCGCCTTTGCCTCGTTCGCATCTCCGACATGAGTAGAAGTAGCATGGGCATTTATATATCCTATCTCACGGATGTCAATTCCGGCACGCCTTATCGCCATTGACAGAGACTTTGACGGTCCTTCAACGTTAGGAGAAGATATGTGGTCGCCATTGCTGGAGAAACCATACCCAAGCACTTCGGCGATGATAGGAGCACCTCTTCTGACTGCAGATTCAAAGCTCTCCAGTATGACTGTCGCCGCTCCGCCACCGGGAACAAGTCCATCACGGTCACGGTCGAAAGGGCGGCTCGCCTTAGCAGGCTCATCCTCCCTTGTCGAGAACGCAGAGATACCGTCAAAAGAACCGACCGAGGCAGGATTCACCTCCTGAGCACCTCCACACACGACCATTTCCTGAAGGCCATTCTGGATAAGCAGGGCAGCAAGACCTATGGCGTGAGATCCACTGGCGCATGCGCCCGAAACAGTCAGATTAATCCCCTTGAGCTTAAAGATACATCCAAGGTTCATGGTCACCGTTGAATTCATGGACTGGAAAATAGCACCTGAACCACAGAGGGTGGTATCCTTCTTCTCCATGATCGTATTAACTGCTTTGAAGACCGGTTCCGCCGTGCTGTCGTTTCCGTAAAGAAGTCCGACGTCGTGGGTATCGAGATAGTCCTGGTCGATGCCCGCTGAAGAAAGGGCATCACGGGTTGCGCAATAGGCGTACTTTGCCTGCTCTGGCATGTACACCCTCTGATTGCGGGAAAGCTCTTTCTTCAGGTCCGGGACCTCGATAAAGGCTGTAAGCCCTGAGCGAAAGCCCATCTCCTTACGTAGCGGATCAAGAATGATTCCTGATTTTCCTGTATAAAGGGAATCCCTCACCTCGTCAAGCGTCTTGCCGAGGCAGGAGTAGATGCCCATGCCGGTTATTACGACTCTTTTCATGCGTCCTGAGTTGAATATAAGTGCAAATATACGAAAAAAGCATGTAGCAGGACACAATAAAAAAAGCCAGTCATGTGACTGGCTTCTAAGGAGTGGGAGCTGAGGGAGTCGAACCCCCGACCCTCTGCTTGTAAGGCAGACGCTCTGAACCAACTGAGCTAAGCTCCCGAAATGGGATTGCAAATATACGCAGATATTTTTAATCCCCAAATAAAAATGCCCTAAAAATCAAAAATCCTTATGAAAGAAGGGCGCTTATCTGGTCATAATACCTCTTGGATACAGGAATCTGAGCGGTTCCATCCACATCCAGCTGTGCCAGGATGACTCCCTCAGCCTCCTTCTTGAGCACCTTGACATGCTTGGAATTGATCACATAGGATCTGTGACAGCGCACCAGGCCATGGGCGGCGAGATTGTCCTCGAGGCTCTTCATGGAATTGCGGAGCACATAGTTCTTGAGCTTCCCCGACTCGAGATAGTGTATGCGCACATAGTTCTCCTCGGACTGAAGATAGAGGACAGCAGGCGCAGCGATGACAAGCTTTAGCTTCTGATTCTCGTCATGGAAGCGGAGAAGGGATTCGTCGGAAGCGGATCCGCCGGCCTGGTCATTTCTCAACTCATTCACCAGAAGGGAAAGGGTAATTATGACATACGGGAACACAAGGATCGTATAGTTGAACTTCACGCAGTCGTCGAGGGCCGACAGATACCAGGTGTGAAGCATGAGCGAGCTGTAGAGAGTATGGAACTGCGATATGACCATAACCTCTGCAAGGCACCACACCACATACCAGAACCATGACATCTTCACCTTGGTGAACCTCATCACCATATAGAAAGCCGTTCTCGTGAGGCCCATGCACACCAGAGATATGCAGAAGAGCATGAGTATGTTCAGGGTGAACCTCCCCATTCCCATGTCATAGAAAGTGAACATGTCATAGGGATTGAACACGAGCACGAATGCAAGGAAGAACAGGGGAACCAATAAGGCGTAAATCAGCTGCGCGCCCCATCTTCCGGGTACTTCAGGAGTCTTCATAAGTCACCAATCAAGTCTTGAATCATCCCTGTCAGCGTTGTGACAAGTGCATAAAAGTCCGTTTTTCGTCCCAAATATGGTACTTTAATCCCAAAAAACCAAATCTCGTCACTTTCGCCCGTCCCCGATAAAGATTGTTTCCGCAGCCAGCAGCCGCCCTCTACCTTTGCATCACCGAAACCAAGGAAAAGACAAGGAAATGAAGAAGATTCTAGCATTTGGAGACTCAATAATGAAGGGAGTCGTCGTTGACAGGAACAGGAGCGTGTCAGATATGAAATATACGGTGAGCGACGAGAGCTTCACCGAAGAGTGCAGCCGCAGGCTCGGCGTGGAGATCGAGAACTTCAGCAGATTCGGCAGCACTGTGACCACCGGCAAGAAGATTGTCGACAGGCACCTGGACCAGGTGAAGGAGGCGGACTATGTACTTCTCAAGTTCGGCGGCAACGACAGCGCCTACCGATGGGACGAGATAGGAGATGACCCGGAAGCGCCTCACAGCCCGAACACCGACATAGACACATTCAGACACAACTATATAGAAATCGTAGACGAGATTCTTGACCAAGGCGTCACCCCGGTCATCATATCCATGCCGCCTATCGATCCGGAGAAGTATTACGCCAACGTAATGCGCGGCCTGGACGAAAGGCAGAAGAAGAACGTGGAGAAATGGCTGGGAGGACAGCCTTCATATATCTACAACTGGCACGAGATATACAATCTCGAGGTATTCAAGATTGCAGCGCTCAAGAAACTGCCGTTCATAGATATAACGAGTGCATTCCTCAACAGAAGAGACTTCAGAAGTCTGCTCTGTCCCGATGGAATGCACCCTAACGAAAACGGTCACAGGCTTATCGCCGACACCATCTGTTCAAGCCTGGCACCAGCCCTTTAGCCATGATTACAAGCATCATCTTGACTGCAATTCTCCTGTATACTCGCAATTCGCGACGTAATGCGGAGCGTAGAGGCATTCGATAGTCGCCACCGGCGCGGTGAAGACTCCTGCCTGAGTTACAAAGAAACCCTCTGTGACAGTGGTATCCTCTTCCGGATACGAGTCAAAGTAATATTCCGTCATGCCGGCCTTGACATTTCGGTAGCCCTGAGGCGTACATGAATACCATCCATTGACGACGAGCGGCCTGAGCCACCAATGCATCATGCCAGAGAGTTGGTTCTCAGGCCTGAGAGAAGACGGACGCGGAACGGTAAGATGCACGAAGCTGCGGTTCTCCTCATTCCATATCTTCACTTCTGACACGATCTTGTCGCCAACAGAAAGAACATCTCCAGACTTGAGGACGCTTCCGTCCTCTCTCTTATAAGAAACCTCAACCTTGAAGCCATTCCCAGCTGATTTGATCTGCTGGAATGGCATTTCCTTTTCTCCGGAGAGAATCAGCACGCGGGTGTCCTTCATCGCATCGCTGCCATCCATCACGGAAGACATAGCCTCCATGTATGCAGGGTCGCTGTCCCACTGCTGCGTCTCCTTCTGCACCATGATCCATATCCTGATCGCATCAGCAAGGTCATCATGTCCGAAATCGCGGAATATATCGCAGAGAAGGGCATGGGCCTGGAGCTCGCTCTCCATGAGACCGCGGTACGGCATCACTGCATTAGGGAAATACTTTCCGCCAGAACGATGGTCCACAGCATACTCGATGAGGGATGCGACATCAGCATCAAGCGACTTCCGCATCTTTTTCTCCGCAGACAGGCGCACGCCGAGAGCCTTTGCCAGCCTGAGTCCATCCTCCGACGCACACAGCAGGCTAAGAGTACGGATTCTGCGCGCCTTCAGCTGGATAGCACCCGCAGCGCCACGATCCTTCTTCGGAACGAGGTACTGGCTCACATACTTCTTGAAATCCGCGTTCGGTACTGACGCAAGCTTGACCTCAGGATAATGCGCACGGACGAGGAGATACAGCTCCACGCTCATTCCACCGCACCATGACGGTCTCCTTCTGTCCTTGAACATCTGAGCGTCAAGGTAGCCGACCGCCGACTCGAGAACATCAGCCTCGAGCCCGAGATCAAGTCCCCTATCATGCAGGGCGGATGCGCGCCCAAGCACGGTAGCAGTCACTATCGGCGAAGAATCCATGCCCTCGAACCAGCCGAAACCGCCATCCTCATTCCTGCATGCGAGTATCTTCTCAAGCATGCCGCCGTCAATGCTTTCCATGCCGAGAGTTCGTGCAATAACGGAAGCATAGAGAGCCTCGGTCAATGAAATGACATCCTTCGATTCAGTTGAGATCTTCTCAGGAACAGCTTCTCGGACAAGATCCATGATGGTTCTTTCAGAGAGCTGAGCAGCCTCAGCAGGAACATTCTCAAAGAGAGAACGCAGCCTTGCGATGACCGCTGCCCTATCCTGACCTGCAAGAAGAATCGAAGAATGAGCCTCGCGGACAAGCTGTGACGCAGGCTTCACCGGAACAGTCACGAAAAGGCCGTCCGATACGGAACCGGCACCGTCGCTTCCCGTGAAGACAAGCTTGAGGCCCAGTATGTCCGTCTTTGGGACATCTATCTCGAACTCCACGCCGGCGGCACCGTTCGCCTCAACCTTGACAGCCCTTGACATTGCGGCTACAGGACTTGCATTCTCATGCTTTTCTGTCGTATAGACATAAGCCGAGACCTTACCATCAACCGGGAGAACGCTCGAGTTCGAGAGATTCGCCTTCAGAACATACTTGTCACCCACATACAACAGCTGAGGCTCAACCACCGAAAGCTTGACAGGGATCGTCACCTTGAATGATTCCCTCACCACCGCGCTGTTCATATCCTTGTCATGTGCGAACACGTTGATAATGTAGGTCGACAACTTATCTGAGGTAGTGAATTCGAAACTTATCTTCCCGTCCTTGTCTGGACGGAGGAACGGCTCGAATGCGACGGTATTGGCAAAGTCCTCCCTGAGCACACCTGCGACCTCCGGTTCATCTCCGCCATCATACTCCATCATTTCGAAGGCCTCCTCTTCAATGATTCCGGACGACATGGTATTCACCTTACCCATCGCCCTAGGTGCCATATCGCGCACCGCCAGGTTGACGCCAGCCTTGGACATGAACATGCCGTTCTCAGCCATTTCCCCGTCAACATAGAACCTGTCATCGTAGATGGAGCCCATGGACGATGAGCCGCAGACTGAGTTATATGAGATATATGGGAGCGACGGGCGCATGCGGTAGACCTCATACCAGCAGTTCGGGAAAATCACCTCCGTAGCCGCGTCGAAGATAGATGCGGCAGCCTCGACTCCGGCAGCAGTCGCCAGGGTCACGTCATATTTGGCAGACGGCGATGTGACGTCGCTGAAACGGCTGACGGCCAGAGGGAGCTTCACCTCTTGCGCAGCCTTGCTTATCTCCTTACTGTAACGACCGACTCTACCATCCTTGAAGTAGAAGACGTGCAGGACGACCTTGTCCGGCCATGATCTCAGATAATCAATATGCTTATGTACGACAGAGCCTTTCTGGCCACGGATGCCTCCCACCTTCACAATCTCAGAACGAAGCAATTCTTCGCCATAGCCGAACACCTCGACACAAACCCAGAGAGGTCCTCGTCCGGATGCCATCTGCAGCGAGATGTCATCATCTTTCTCAATTACACGGAACAAGCTCTCCACATCAGCATCAAAGACAGTCTCGTCTTCAGAAATCCTGATGAAAGTACATGAAGTTCTGTCTGAGACAACGCTACCATCGGCTTTTTTCGCAGCTGCCTCGACCTCCAGGGTATATCGGCCTGAAGGAAGTGAGGCTATGCCTATTTCGAGTCTCTCGCCAAGAGTCAAGGAGCCTACTCCCATGAGCTTGTCCTTGTCGCCCAGAATCCTATATATGATCTCAGCATCTCCGTTGTTACCAGTCTTCACGCCGAATTCATTGCCTATACTTGCTCTGACTGTCAGCACATCCCCATCGACAACGTTCTGCTGCGACGCTTCGACTGCATTCTCGACTTCGACGGTTACGGACGGGCGGCGCATCACAAAGAATGAAGTATTGAACTCGAGAGTTTCGCCTGTGTTGTCCACCACCTTTACGATCACGTCACAATATCCGTACTTGACGTCCTTTGCGACAAGTTCGAACGAGCCATCCGGAGCAACGGTGACGGGATCAAGTTCGTCATCCGAATCACGATAGCCACGCCCGATATGGGCGAAGACCTTTGCAGATGCCAGCGAGTGACCGGAATAGCTGGTCGCCCAAGCCTTTATGCGGACGGTATCTCCCTCGAGGAAGAACCTTTCTATTTTTTCGAAGCGCACATCGAAGGTCGGGAGCACGAAATCATCGACACGAAGACCTGCATCGCCTATGTAGTTCTTCCCGTCAAGGACCCTAAGCGTGAAATATCCATTCCTGAGGCCGCGCGGGATGTCGAAAGAACCCGCGATTGAACCGAAGTCGTTCGTGCTGGCCTTCACAGTCTTCACATCCTTGCCCTCTGCATCGACAAGGGACACCGCGACTGTTTTCCCGGCAATCGGAGAATAGTCATAACCCTTGTTGGAATAGACCACAGCCTTGTACTGGACAGTCTCTCCGGGCTTGAACGCAGTCCTGTCAAGCAGGACATGCGCCATCGTAGACTCAGAGATACGTTCCTCGCCCATCGAGTAATATCTGGCACCAAGGCGGTCCGAGCAGCGGTAAATTCCGTCTGCTTTGTCCACATGGCTGCATACCAGATAATTCGGACGATAACGCCCCTCACCGTTCGCTTTCTTTATCGCCGCAACCATATTATCCGGGAGAGGAGTGAATCCGTCAATGGCAAGGCCCTTGGCTGTCGCCGTCTCCTTTCCATCCACAAAGAAAGACAGGTCGACCACGTCAAGCGGCTCGCCAGTCTTATAGTCAGCAGCAAATATGGCATAACCACGAGAATCCTGACGGAATGCAGCAGAGATAGTATGACGTGAATAGCGAGACTTCGAATTCACGTCCTTTCCCTTCACGAGTACATCGTAATCCCCGTCGTCTATCCTTGGCAGAATCACAACGGTCTCATCCTGAAGATAGAATCTGTCCGCAGGATTCTCGACCGTCGATGTCCAAACTTTCTTCCCGTCTTTCCTCGACACCAACTCAACGCTGGCCTTGTCCAAGTTGCGGAAACATATGCGGAGGGTATCATCTTTTATATCAGCTCTTGCCGAACGCACTTCAAGGGCGTCCAAAATGTCACGGACCTCGACGCAGCAATCGGCAAGCCTGCGCTCGTCACCGCTAAAAGCCTTGCGTTCCTTCTCGAAGGCCTGGCATTTCGCATGGTAGGACCTGACCCAGTCTTCCGCAACATCCTTTTCCAGAGAGAGCTTCTTCACATCCGCCTTGAGGAGCTGCTGACGAGAAAGCATTGCGGCGGCCTTACCGGCGTACTTATCGGCATGAGCCTCCAAAGCCCTGATGCGGTCATCAGCGTTCACTTCCTGATTCGCATCAAGATATTCCAAGACTGCATATCCGGGATAGCTTTTGCCAATTTCGGCAAACAGTGCTTCAGTGCAATGCGTTCCATTTAAGCGGCATGCCCACAGAGCGAACTCAAGATCATTCCTTACCAAGGTGCCCACATAGGAGCCAAGACCGTCCCTGGTAGAAAACCACGCCCTGCTGAAAGCTGTGACATTGCTCTGTCTGAGCTCCGAGGCATGTTCCATGGCATAGTCAAGAACAGAGGAGCCAGAAGCTCTCTGAAGGCGATAATACAGTTCCATCACCGGCAATCCGTAATCCTCGACAGCCTTTCGGAACTCCTCCCTCGCGTCATCAACATCCTTCCAGTTGATTCTACGACGAACCTGTACCTTGTTCTCACCTGCAACATAATAATCATACGGAATACGTCGCGACAAGGACTCTTTTAGAATCTTATCCAACGCAGCAAGCTGCTTTTGGGGAAGATCCTTGCTCTCCGCAGCACGATATTCCTTCCACAATTCCTTCAATTGCAGATCATCGTCGTCAGACATGGCCTCGACCGGCCTGTTGAAAAAGAAAAGCGCAAGGGCCACCAGGACCGTTGCTGCAATCAGATATGTTCTACCCATGATATTGCCTCCGATACTACATAAGTACTTCCTCCTATGTAAATCAAAGGTAATGCCATACTTTCACTCAGTCTACGAGCAAGAGCGACAGCATCGCCTACCACAGGTTCGACATGGACGGAAGTCGCCTTACGGCCAAGAGCGGAAAAACGCTCTGCGATAACAGTCGCAGGCATAGCACGGTGACTGTCAGCGGCCGTGAACACTATGTTCGCACGTTCCGGAATCATGGACAGCACGGCATCCACGTCCTTGTCCGCCACGCTGCCATAGACCAGGATGAGGTCCGATGCCCTGCCTTCATCAAGCATTTTCTCCAGCTGCGCGAAATTATATTTCAATCCGTGGGCATTGTGACCGATGTCACATATCATCAAAGGAGCATCCGAAACACGCTCCCAGCGCCCATGAAAATCAGCAAGCTTTGCCGTGTTCTCGATTGCGTTCACGACCGAGTCAGTCAAGTCTATGCCAAGCCGCTCCAGCGCCGATAGGACAGTGCGGAGATTCTTCCTCTGATAGCAGCCCTGAAGGTCCATGGCAGAAAGAATCGCAGACGCTCTGTCCCAAGCTTTAGGCTCGTACTTATCCGCGAAGGTGAGGAGCGACATGATGCGTGCGCGATCGCCCATATACTCAGTCTCAGGAAGATTGGTATACAACACCTTTCGTTCAAAGACGACGTCGGTCTCAGGAGAGCTCTCACCTACCACCACCGGGGTCTTCGGCTTTATGATTCCAGCCTTTTCGAAAGCAATTTCGCCGAGGCTCTCGCCCAGTATGTCGCAGTGGTCGAGACCGATATTCGTTATCACTGACAGGTCGGGAGAAATGAGATTAGTGCTGTCAAGCCGTCCGCCCAGTCCGCACTCGATGACGGCAATGTCGACTTTCTGCTTTGCGAACCAGTCGAATGCCATCATCGTGGTTATCTCGAAGAAAGAGAGTCCGAGGTTATCGAAGGTCGAGTCCCACGTCCGGACAAAATTCCATACATCCTCGCGACCGATAAGATGCACCTGTCCATTCTCGAGCACCCTCATCCTTTCCCTGAAATCAAGGATATGAGGCGAGGTATAAAGTCCCACCTTGAGTCCCGTAGCCGAAAGTGACGCGGCAAGCATGTTGGACACGGATCCTTTTCCATTGGTGCCAGCCACATGGACAGTGCGGTAACTGCGGTGTGGATGTCCGTCGAGCTGATCTAGGAATTCCATCCTGTCAAGACCCGGCTTATAAGCATCCTTGCCTGCAGTCTGGAAGGACTGGAAGCGGGTATAGAGGCCCGCTATCATCTTTTCGTATGCTTCGTTGTTGAATGAAGATTCCATAAAAAATTTGAATGGCCGTCAAATTTACTTAAATTTACAAAGTTTTACGCATTTGCCCTTCTATGAAGCAGAACGAAGCACTGTATTCGCAGTATCTGATTGACGGCATAGAGACCGACAACACTCCGGCTGAGCTCCTCAGGGACTATGGGGAGGCCTGTGTTCCGGAAGAGGCATGCCCTGGGCAGATCGTAGACGAATCCCTTGACCCGAATCCGAAGCCAAGCACATTCCGACAGTCACAGGTGGCGACCTACATAGATTCGATCATGAATCTTCCGGACCGCTTCCCGACAAGGCATCCCCGCAGCGGCACCAAGACCAGGGTTGCAGTTTCCCTCATCGACACATTATGGCTGGACGGTCACTTTCGCTTAGGAAACCTCAGAATCAGCCCCAAGTGGAGATGGTCTGACGAAAAGACCGGCAACATGGCCGCATTCTACCAAAGCGTGGAGGCCCTGTGCGAATATGTCAGCGAGATGGGGTTGAAGGTCGAGGATTACGCATACGAAGAGTCCTCCCTGGACTGCCACCTCGACATAGACGTCAGATTCTCCCCTGTCGCGCCGATGGAGGAAGAAGAGGCTGACGAGATTGTTCCGGGAAAGAAGCGCAGCTGCCCGGACAGAGTGCGCAAGGAATCGGACAGCTGGATAGTGTATGTCCCATTCGACACATGCCCATACAGGCTGGGAGCATCAGCGCTCTCGGCATTCGCAGGAAACGGTGCGGACAATGCACCCGAGGTGCAGGATGCAGACTACTTCATCGACTGCTACGAGGTGATACGAGAGATGGTTGAGGACGGAATCGCCATGAGCGGGGTAACGGTAGGAAAAGGCGGACTCATGACCGCAGCCGCAAGACTCTGCGCAGAGACAGGAACCACGCTCGACGTGAGCGGAATCGCAAGCTCGTATGACGAGGCGAACACGGCACGCATACTTTTCGGAGAAATCCCCGGCGTGCTCGTGCAATTCAGCGACATTGACTTTGACTACATAGACTCCCAATTTCTTCTTCAGGACATAGCCTACTACCCATTGGGCCATCCTGACGGGATTGCAGGCCAGATCGGGGTACGCCACAGCAGAAAACCGGCTGTGGCAGGCATACTCGGTGCCCTCCTCGGCCAGGCCAGCGAGGGAGAAGATTGATAACACATGAACAAACCAAAGATTTTCGTGCTGGACACAAATGTCGTCCTCCACGACCACAAGGCCATCCGCAAGTTCCAGGACAATGACCTGGTTATCCCTATTGCGGTAATCGAAGAGCTTGACCACTTCAAGAAAGGCAACGACGCCCTCGCCTTCAACGCGAGAGGCTTCGTGCGCGACCTCGACAGGATGTCCGACCGAAGGCAGTTCGGCAAGGACGGAATCCAGATCGGAAAGGGTCTGGGAAAGATCAAGATCGAGGTTAACCACCCGTTCCCGGATGCACTCAAGGAGTGCTTCATGGATGACATCCAGGACCACAGGATCATCGCCTGCGCCATGTGGGTGCGAGACAACAACCCGGACAGGTTCGTCGCGCTCGTCACCAAGGACATCAACATGCGAATGAAGGCAAAGGCGGTAGGAATGGAGGTCCAGGACTACCTTACCGACCGCGTCGACGAGGAGAAGATCGAAGGCGTGGCCAAGGAGGTCATGACCGTGGAGGACGTAAGTCCGGAAGAGCTCCAGAAGCTCGTCTATAGTCCGGAAAACGCCATTCCGTGGAAGTCCGTATGCCCCAAGGAGCCGCTTCCGAACCAGTTATTCAGGCTTTGTTGGCCTGGCGAGGGGGCACCTGTGACCCCAGCCCGTTACGACAAGGCATCATCGCGCGTCGTGCTCGTCAAGGAGAGCAATGCATACGGGATCAAGCCACGCAACATCGAGCAGAAGTTCGCCATGGACGCCTGCATGAACAAGAGCATCCCTCTCGTCTCCCTCACAGGAGGTGCCGGCACCGGAAAGACCCTGATAGCTCTCGCATCGGCCCTTGAGCAGGAAAACGACTTCGAGCAGATCATCATCTCGCGACCTACCGTTGTCCTCGGAGGACAGGATATCGGATTCCTTCCAGGCGACCAGAAAACAAAGATGAGTCCGTATGTGCAGCCGCTCATGGACAACCTTAACGTCATAAAGAACTCGTTCAGACCAGGAAGCAAGCAAGCCCTCCATATCGAGAGGCTTCTCAATGACGAAAAGATACTCATATCACCTCTCGCATACATCAGAGGCCGCTCGCTCGGAAACGTATTCTTTATCATAGATGAGGCCCAGAATCTCACCCCTCATGAGATAAAGACCATTATCACCAGAGCTGGCGAAGGCACCAAGATCGTATTCACCGGAGACATCTTCCAGATCGACCAGCCTTACCTCGACCAGTGGTCGAACGGACTCACCCACCTGAACAACAAGTTCCGTGGACAGGCTCTGTTCGAGCATGTAAACATGAGAAAAGGCGAGCGTAGCGAATTGTCTGAAATCGCAGCAAAGTTATTGTAAACTAAAAGTTTATTTTCAAAAAACACGATTTTTGATTATCTTCGCGCCCTATTTGGAATACAACTAGAAATCAGATAACGTTATTTAGGTTAAATTATGGCAGAAAACAAGAAAAGAGTCTACCGTTTCGGCGGTAAGAACGCAGAAGGCAATGGCAAGATGCGCGAGCTCCTCGGCGGCAAGGGTGCAAACCTCGCCGAGATGTGTACTCTCAGCATCCCTGTACCTGCAGGTTTCACCATCACTACCGAGTGCTGTACTGAGTACTACCAGCTCGGCGGCGGATACACTGCAGAGCTCAAGTACGATGTCGCAGAGGCCCTCAAGGCTACTGAGGCAATCATGGGCATGAAATTCGGCGACCCTGAGAACCCGCTCCTCGTGAGCTGCCGTTCAGGCGCAAGAAGCTCAATGCCTGGTATGATGGACACCATTCTCAACATCGGTCTCTGCTCAGCAACCATCCCTGGTATGATCAAGAAGACCGGCAACCCACGTTTCGTATACGATGCATACCGTCGTCTCATCATGATGTATTCAGACGTCGTGATGGAGAAGGCAGAGGGCATCGAGCCTGAAGACGGAAAGGCTATCCGTCAGCAGCTCGACAAGATGATGGAGGACCTCAAGGAGGCAAAGGGCTACAAGCTCGATACCGAAATCACTGCAGACGAGCTCAAGGACCTCGCTGAGGCGTTCAAGGTTCGTATCAAGGAGGTTCTCGGCGTAGACTTCCCTGACACTGCAGAAGCTCAGCTCTGGGGTTCAATCGGCGGCGTGTTCAAGTCATGGAACGGAAAGCGCGCTATCAAGTATCGCCAGATCGAGGGCATTCCTGACGATTGGGGTACAGCCGTAAACGTACAGTCAATGGTATTCGGTAACATGGGCGAGACTTCAGCTACCGGCGTGGCATTCTCCCGTAACCCGGCAAACGGTGACAACAAGTTCTACGGTGAGTGGCTCATCAACGCTCAGGGCGAGGACGTCGTTGCCGGTATCCGTACACCTAACCCGCTCAACAACGCAACCAAGAGTCCTCAGAACCAGCACCTCGCATCTCTCGAGGATGCAATGCCTGAGGTATACAAGGAGCTCGACGACATCCGTCTCCATCTCGAGGAGCACTTCAACGACATGCAGGATATCGAGTTCACCATCCAGGAGGGCAAGCTTTGGATGCTCCAGTGCCGTATCGGCAAGAGGACAGGTCTTGCAGCACTCAACATGGCAATGGATATGCTCGACGAGGGCATGATCGACGAGAAGACCGCAGTAATGCGCGTTTCTCCTGCTCAGCTCGACGAGATCCTCCACCCAATCCTCGACCCAGCTTCCGAGAAGAGGGCTACCCCTGTTGCTCACGGTCTTCCTGCATCTCCAGGTGGTGCAGTAGGTACCATCGTGTTCACCAATGCAGACGCAGTTGCCGCAGCAGCTCAGAAGAAGAGCGTCATCCTCGTCCGTGAGGAGACTTCTCCAGAGGATGTAGAGGGTATGCGTGCCGCTGCAGGTATCCTCACCATGAAGGGCGGTATGACCTCACACGCTGCGCTCGTAGCACGTGGCTGGGGTAAGTGCTGTATCGTAGGTTGCGAGGATATGAAGATCGACCTCGAGAAGAAGGAGGTTTGGTTCGCAGGTTCAGACGTCAAGTACCATGAGGGAGACTCATTCTCACTCAACGGCGCAAAGGGTGCCGTATACGCAACCGCAATCGAGACCATGGACGCATCCGATAACCCACGTTTCGTGAAGTTCATGGCAATGGCCGACAAGTTCCGCAAGCTCGGCGTACGCACCAATGCCGATACTCCGGAGGATGCAGAGCGCGCACTCTCATTCGGCGCTGAAGGCATCGGTCTCTTCCGTATCGAGCACATGTTCTACGGCCGCAACTCTGAGACTCCGCTCAGCAAGCTCCGCAAGATGATCCTCTCAAAGACTGACGAGGAGCGTCGCGCAGCACTCGCAGAGCTCGAGCCATATATGAAGGCAGCTGTCAAGGGCACCATGAAGGTCATGAACGGCAAGTCCGTTACCTTCCGTCTCCTCGACCCACCTCTTCACGAGTTCGTACCTCAGACCGAGGACAAGAAGAAGGAACTTGCTAAGGAGCTCCATATCACTACCGCTGATATCGAGAAGCGTGGTGAGTCACTCCACGAGGTTAATCCTATGATGGGTCACCGCGGAGTACGTCTCCACATCACCTACCCTATGATCTCTGAGACTCAGTTCCGCGCAATCTTCACCGCAGCTATCGAGCTCAAGAAGGAAGGCTTCGATCCACATCCTGAGATCATGGTTCCTGTAACCATCTCTGAGCGTGAGCTTCGCTTCCAGAAGATAATCTGCGAGAAGATCAGGCATGAGGTAGAGGCACATCTCAACGAGTCTATCGACTACAAGTTCGGTACTATGATCGAGATCCCTCGTGCAGCCCTCACCGCTGACCGCATGGCTCGTACCGCAGAGTTCTTCTCATTCGGTACAAATGACCTCACTCAGATGACCTTCGGTTTCTCACGTGACGACGTCAGCACCTTCATGGGTGACTACCTCGGCAACAAGATCCTCGACGCTGATCCATTCAAGACTCTCGATCAGAAGTCTGTAGGTAAGCTCGTCAAGCTCGCAGTCGAGAGTGGCCGCGAGACCCGCGAGAACCTCAAGTGTGGTATCTGCGGTGAGCACGGTGGTGATCCTGCATCAGTTGAGTTCTGCCACAAGATCGGCCTCAACTATGTCAGCTGCTCTCCATTCCGCGTTCCTATCGCACGCCTCGCAGCAGCTCAGGCAGCAATCGTAAACGAGTAATACTCTTTACATAATATCATGAAAGGCTATCGGGACAACCGATAGCCTTTCTTTTTCCATCGCCCAGAGGTTTCGTCGTTCAGATTTGGCAAGATTGAAAAAATGAGCTAAATTTGAGTGTATGTTTGTCAGCCTTATCCAGTTCCTGCCATGCTTGACAAGCCTGGCGCTGGCGCTGATCTATCCTTTTTGGAAAGGGAGATGGCCAAACACATGCTTCCACATCCTTGGGGTGATCTGCACTGTCTATTTCTTCGCTGATGCCACGTTCATAACGTTCGGCACAGAACCTGTCACGCTCGTGTCGATGGACGTGATTGCCCAGTTCCTATCCTTCTGGGTCATACCACTCGCAGCCTTTTTCCTATACTCTGAGTGGAAAAGGAAAATGCCCGACACATCAGCATGGCTCTCTCTCATTCCGGGCGTCATCATCGGTGCAAACTCCATACGACTCTATCATAAGATAGGTATGGAAAAGGTATCCGAGGCCATTCTGCAGTTCACATCGAATGGCGGGCGTATCCTCAAGGAGACCGACCCTGACCTGCTCGCGCTTCATTACAACAACTACGTGCTTAATCAGGTGATACTCATCACCGAAGCAATCATTGTCATTTCCTTTGTCCTTATATGTATATATAGGAAAAGGAAGGAGGACGGCTTCTTCTGCCTTCGCTATGTGACGATGTGTTCAGCCACCATCGCCGCCCTGGTCATCAGCATCATCAGGGTATATCTTGAACGCGACTTCATGCTTACGCACACAGGAATCAATGCCTGTCTGTCAGCGGCTCTGTCCGTATGCTTCCTGATCATAGGAATTCTCTATTACCACCACTCAGTCGTCCCATGCTCGAAAGAGAATACGGATGTCGATCTCTCGGCCAAGAATGACGACAGGATGATGGATGCCCTGAAGGAAAAAATGATCGCTTATATTGAAAACGAAAAGGCGTTTCTTGACCACGACATTTCCCTTGACAAGGTCGCATCAGCGCTTGGCACCAACAGGACCTACGTGTCGATGATGGTCAACTCCATGATGGAAATGACATTCAGGGATTACATCAACGGGCTGAGAATATGCTACGCCAAAGAATACCTGCTGAAGAAGAAGGACGCTACCATGGAAGACGTCGCGGAAGCATGCGGATTCACTTCCGGTCCGCAATTCTGCAGGAAATTCAAGGAGATTGTAGGAATGTCGCCCAACGCATGGGCTCACAACCAGGAGCTTACCTACGATGGAAATGCCACAGAACAATGCCGACAGTAACGGAGACATTAAGTGAATGCTTAGTTCCGTACTGAGGAATCTCCAAAGAAAAATCCGAAGCATCGACGACGCGCTGATCGACACCGGCCACCTCATTTCCGAAGATCAGCGCATATTTTTCATTCTGATCGGGAAGGAAGGAGTCCATCTTTACGGAGTTGATGGTCTGCTCCACGCTTACGACGGTATAGCCTTCAGCCTTGAGCTTCGCCACAGCATCCATGGTATCTGAAAAATGCTCCCAGGCGACGCTGTCTTCAGCTCCGAGCGCGGTCTTATGAATCTCGGGAGAAGGAGGAGTGGCACAGATTCCACAGAGGCAGACCTTATCCACCTTGAAAGAATCCGAACTGCGGAATGCGGATCCGACATTGTGGGCACTCCTCACATTATCAAGAACTACGACAAGTCCGGACTCCGGAAGTTCGCGGTATTCCTCAGCCGAAACTCGGCGCAATTCCATGTTCAGAAGCTTTCTGTTACCCATAATTATATCCGTAAAGATATGGGCAAAGGTAGGTAAAATGAAGAATATTTTATATGTTTGTGTCTCCAAACTAGAAAAAGACATGAAACAGGATCTCCAAATCTTTAGCCTCATCAAGAAGGAAGAAGAACGTCAGACGGCGGGAATTGAGCTTATCGCTTCAGAAAACTACGTCAGCAAGCAGGTGCTTGAGGCACTCGGAAGTGTTTGCACGAACAAATATGCAGAAGGTTATCCAGGCGCACGCTACTATGGTGGATGCGAAGTCGTGGACCAGATCGAGCAGCTCGCAATTGACAGGCTCAAGGAGATCTACGGTGCTGAATACGCAAACGTGCAGCCTCACTCAGGAGCTCAGGCCAACATGGCCGTAATCATGGCTGTCCTCAAGCCGGGCGACACCTTCATGGGCCTTAACCTTGCACATGGTGGTCACCTTACCCATGGCTCTCCAGTCAACACCTCAGGTATACTCTACAACGCAGTTGCCTACTCTCTTGACGAGAACACAGGCCGCATCGACTATGACGAGATGGAAAGGCTCGCAATCGAGAACAAGCCTAAGCTCATCATCGGAGGCGCATCAGCATACTCACGCGAGTGGGACTATGAGAGAATGAGGGCGATAGCTGACAAGGTCGGTGCTCTCCTCATGATCGACATGGCGCATACCGCAGGACTCATCGCAGCAGGTCTCCTGAAGAACCCTGTAAAGTATGCACACATCGTGACCTCAACCACCCACAAGACCCTCCGCGGTCCTCGTGGCGGTATCATTCTCATGGGAAAGGATTTCGATAATCCATGGGGCCTCACCACTCCTAAGGGCGTCGTGAAGAAGATGTCACAGATTCTCAACTCAAGCGTATTCCCTGGACAGCAGGGTGGCCCTCTCGAGCACTGCGTCGCAGCAAAGGCAGTAGCATTCTACGAGGCACTCCAGCCAGAGTACAAGGAGTATCAGCAGCAGGTGATCAAGAACGCTGCAGTAATGGCAGAGGAGTTCATGAAGAAAGGCTACAAGGTAGTTTCAGACGGTACCGACAACCACCTCATGCTCATTGACCTCAGGACCAAATACCCTGATGTTACCGGTAAGGTTGCAGAGAAGGAACTCGTAAAGGCCGACATCACAGTCAACAAGAACATGGTTCCATTCGACAGCCGCAGTCCATTCCTCACCTCTGGTATCCGAGTAGGTACTCCTGCAATCACCTCCCGTGGATTCATCGAGAAGGACATGGAGTCAATCGTAGCTCTTATCGATGAAGTTCTCGCAAACGCAGCAGCACACCTTGACCTCATCGCAGGAAAGACCGAGGAAGGCCGCGAGGAGTACGAAGCTGTCATCGCAGAAGTACGCCGCAAGGTTCGCATGAAGACCAACGGCATGCCTCTTAACAAGTACTAGGATTCTACAGAAATACCGCATTTTGTCATGTCACGCAATTTTTCATAAATTTGCGTGACATGAATCGTTTACCGTCACATATACTTAAGAGAGAAAGCCAGGTGATGCAGATAGGCTTCATCGCGGCCTTCACTCTACTGTTCATCCTCATATACCATCCTCTGGACCTGGAGGACATGAGTGTCACCATGCTTCAGAACCTTGGATGGAACAGGTCCCTCATAGCGTTCACACTCACGGCGACCGTAATCATCGTCGGACTCGGCGTAACCGCAATCAGCCGAACGATAATGATTGCCTATACGAAGAAGCATGAGATAAGCATAGTAGGCTATGTCATATGGATACTTGCAGAGGTTATCATAATGGCAAGCGTCTATACCATGGGATCATATGTGAACGACAGCAGCCAGGCTCTGGAGGAGCTGTTCAGAAAAAGCCTCTACAAGACTGTCCTCGTCATACTTATCCCCTATCTCATAAGCTATGTAGTGATAATCTGGAGAGAGCAGGCAAGAAGCCTTAACGACATTCGCAGGGAACTTGAGAACGGAAGAGAATCAAGCGTTCCATATATTCAGATTCTCGACGAAAGAGGAGACCTTAGGCTCTCTATCAAGAGAGAGAATCTACTATACATCGAAGCTGAGGACAATTATGTCAACGTCTGCTATCTTGCGGGAGAAAACATAAAGAACGTGATGGTCCGCAATTCCCTGAAGAAAATTGCCGAGCAACTGGATTCCGAAAAGATCGTCCGCTGTCACAGGTCGTACCTCGTGAATCTCGATCACGTCAAAGTGCTGCGCCGAGAAAAAGATTGTTTCTACATTGAAATGGGAATCGATAAAGTACCAGACATTCCTATCTCAAAGACCTACGGAGAGACCGTCACCAACAAGATAATGAGGCTGTAAGGGGTGAAAATTCACCCCTAGATTCCGAAATTCGCCCCTTATTTCCGTATTTTACCCCCAAAACTCCTGTTTTCCGCCACTTTAATTTTCATGTACGCGAGTATTCTGCGACATTTGTGAGGATTAAATAAACAAGAGTTCAATGGAGCACTTCACAAACCTAGTCAACAAAGTAATCAAGGAGCATTGGGACGAGCCAGCGCTCAGCGATTTCAGAAAAGAGACATTCAACCATGCGGAAGTAGCAGGCATGATCATGCGCCAGCATGAGATATTCAAAGCACTCGGAATCAAGCCAGGTGACAGAATCGGTCTTTGTGGAAAGAACAGCGCAAGATGGGCAGCCATGTTCCTCGCCGTCACAAGCTACCATGCCGTCGTAGTACCTATCCTTTACGATTTCACACCCGAGAATGTCAGCGACCTCGCAATTCATGCAGAGTGCCGAATAGTATACAGCGAGAAGAAGATCTTTGACAGATGGGATCTCTCCAGGATGAACGACATGATCGCATGCATCAGCCTCGACGATCTCAAGCTCATCTGGGCACGCACCGACGAATTCGCAGCTGTCATCAACGGCATCGAAGATACGATGTCAGCGAAGTATCCAGGAGGCATCACCGCGTCCGACTTCAACGTCTCTGGCACCGACATGGACGAGCTCAGCGTCATCAACTACACCTCCGGAACAACCGGAACCCCTAAGGGCATCATGCTTCCGGCAAGAAGCATCTCGGCAAATACGGACTTCGCGATCAACACCATTCCTATCCCACACGGAATGAAGGCAGTAGCGATGCTCCCGCTCGCACACATGTACGGTCTCGCATTCGAATTCCTCTACAAGTTCTGCGACAATTGCCATATCTATTTCCTCGGCAAGACTCCGTCTCCGACCGTACTCATGTCTGCATTCGCAGAAGTACATCCATTCCAGGTAATCACAGTTCCTCTCGTAATCGAGAAGATCATCAAGGGAAAGGTACTTCCTACCCTCGAGAAACCAGCCATGAAGGTACTTTGCGCAATTCCTGGCATCAACAACATGCTCTACAAGGTCGTTCGCGAGAAGGTAATGTCTGCGTTCGGTGGCAACTGCGCTGAGATCATCCTCGGAGGTGCGGCAATCAGCGAGCCTATCGAGAAAGTTCTTCAGAAATTGAAGATTCCTTACACCGTAGGATACGGAATGACCGAGTGCGGCCCTCTCGTAGGCTACGAGCACCATGAGAACTTCAAGTTCGGTTCATGTGGAAAATGCGTATACTGCGCCGAGATCCGCGTCGACAATCCAGACCCTGTCACCGGCGTAGGTGAACTCCAGGTACGTGGCGACAACGTCATGATCGGTTATTACAAGAACCCTGAGGCTACAGAGGACGTATTCACCGCAGACGGATGGCTCCATACCGGCGACCTCGGAATCATCGACGAGGCTGGAAATATCACCATCAAGGGACGCAGCAAGTGCATGATTCTCTCTGCAAACGGACAGAACATCTACCCAGAGGAGATTGAGAGCAAGCTCAACAACCTCCCTTACATTTCGGAGTCACTCGTCCTCGCACGCGACAAGAACATCGTCGGTATCGTAACCCTCAACGCCAAGAAGGAAGATATCCTCGCTGAGGGCAAGACAGTAGAGGACGTCCTCGCAGCAACCAAGAAGGCACTCAATGCCGTGCTTCCTAACTACAGCCAGGTTGCGAAGATCGAACTTCTCGACGGAGAGTTCGTCCACACTCCTAAACAGTCAATCAAGCGTAGCTTATATAAGTAGAAACGCGTACGACAACTAAACTACCTTCAGAACCTAAACCCAAAAGGGTTGGTAACTCGGTTACCAACCCTTTTTTACATTCTCTGCGACCAGATGAGCCAACCTCGTTCTAGCCTCCACGCTAGCCCAGGCCGTATGTGGCGTAAAGCGCAGCTTCTCGGGATGTCTGACATGGAGAAGAGGATTGTCTTCCGGGAGCGGTTCCTTTGAGAACACATCCAAGGCAGCACCACCGATACTGTCCTCGTCAATTGCTGCAGCAAGAGCCGCCTCATCAATGATACCTCCGCGACCCGTATTGATTATGAACGCCGTTTTCTTCATCATACCAAGTTGCTCCGCACCTATGAGGCCTTTGGTCCTTTCATTTAGCGGAGCATGGATGGAAATCACATCACTTTCGCTCATGAGGCGCTCCAGAGGGACACATTCATACTCCTTGCTGTGCGCGGTTCCCGAAGTCGAATAGTAAATTACCTTCATGCCGAAGGCCTCCGCCAGGTGAGCGACCTTCTGGCCGATGTTACCCAATCCGACAATGCCGAGAACCTTACCCGTGATCTCATAGAACGGCACAGAGAGGTCCGTGAATAGGCCGCTGCGTGAATATGCGCCACTCTTGACGCTGGCATCGAAATACGGAGCATTACCCAGCAATGAAAGCATGTGCATAAAGGTCGTCTGCACCACGGAATCGGTTGAATATCCAGCAACATTTCTCACAGGGATTCCACGCTGCGAAGCGGCATCCAGATCGATATTATTGACGCCGGTTGCGAATTCGCAGATCAGCTTCAACATTGGGGCTGCATCCAACAATTCCTTGTCGACGACAACCTTATTTATCATCAAAACATCACAATCTCCAACCCTTGCAAGTGCCTCTTCCTTAGTGGAAGTCGGGTAACAGACAAGCTCGCCAAGAGCAGATATCTCGTCCAACGGGGTATCACCCATCGTCAACGCATCAAGAAAAACCATCTTCATAGTCCAAAAATAAGAATTTTCCGCAAAAAAATTTGCAGTATCTCAAGATTTGCCTATCTTTGCAATCCCTTTGAGAGCAATTTCACATGGGGAAACAATATTGGAGAGGTGGTAGAGTGGTCGATTACGGCAGTCTTGAAAACTGTTGACCTGAAAGGGTCCGGGGGTTCGAATCCCTCCCTCTCCGCAAACAGGCTTGTAAATCAACGATTTACGTCTAAAAGCCCCGAAAATAGCCCCGAAATTCGAAAGAGTTTCGGGGTTTATTCTTTTTTTAACGCCACTTGCGTCACATCCGTCACAAATGTCGATAGTCCCTATTTAAACATCAGTGTAAATTCTGTGCACTGTTCGTCACTTCTCGTAAGGTCAAGAGTTCCATTGTGTGCACGCATGATCTGCCGCGAGAGACTGAGGCCTATGCCTGAACCGTCATGCTTGGTAGTGAAGAAAGGAATGAATATCTGCTCCTGAGCCTCCGGGGTGATGGCTGCACCATCATTGGCGACCTTGATGATGGTCTGCTCGGAAGAGTCGATGCTGGCCGTGATGCTGACGTGTTTCGCTCCAGCCTGCACTGCGTTCTTGATCAGATTTATGAGTATGCGGCTGATCTGTGA
>JAGHUQ010000104.1 GCA_018064725.1 Candidatus Cryptobacteroides caccocaballi | reverse complement strand
GGTGGTCCATACGACATCTGCGCAACCTATGACAAGCTGATTGCGGACGACAATACAGCCATTCCGTACGCTGTTCCTCTCATCATCCAGGGAATGGACGTGGGATGTTTCCTTAACCTTAACTATGAGGAATACTTCAAGCCAAGGCTGCTCCAGAATTTCGATGAATGGATCAACTCGAAGAAGTATCAGAATGCACAGATCACCAATCTTATCGGCACTCATAAGCTCAGCGACATCCTCACAGAGGATGCGATGAACAAACGAAGCCCAAGCATGTCAAGGCTGTATCGTGCGATGATGGACAACTCGCTTCTGAACGACTATAACTGGAGGCCTAAGACTCCGTGCTATGTCTTCCATTCGATGGATGACAATGTGGTGCCATACCTCAACCTCGTCAGGTTTGCGGAAAGGTACAACGGTGAGTGCAACGTCATCACCAATGTCGGCCACTATGGAAGCCACGTGATGGGTGCCGTACATTTCCTGTTTTCAACCCGCTCTTTCCTGAAGGAGCATAATGAAATATAGCCGTGAGAAAGTTTTTGTACATATACGCTATTGCGCTCATCGCAGGTCTGGGCTCATGCACAGCAGAATTGAAGTATATCGAATATGGCGTCGACATCGATTTCGAGATCGTCCCGGAGTCTATAGGTGCAACCAAGCTGTCAGCGAAGGCCACACCTGCCATTGATCAGACTTTCTATTATTGGGACGTCATCGAATGCAGCGAATTGGACAATAAGTCTATGTCAGACGAGCAGTTCATGATGCTGAAGGTCGATGAATTGTATGTGGACTACCTTGCATGGAGACACGAACTGCTCGTCAAGGGCGAGCATTACATCGCTAACTTCCAGTACCATTGCCTCAGCTATGGACCTACGAGCTACTTCTTCTCTGAGTTGAAACCGGAGACAGATTACTATCTCTATGGCTTCTGCGTCAATCCGGAGACGAAAGATCCTATGGGTGAACTGAGCAAATTCAAGTTTACCACACAGGCCCAGCAGTCTCCAGACTACCGTAATCCGATGACCTTTGATTTCGAGATACATGGGAACGAAGTGATGGTCGTACCGTCAACAGAGGGCCCTTCCGACTATTACATCTGGGGAATGCTCCTTTCCTCTGATCTCAAGGAATATGACATGAACATCGAGCCATGGTCAATCGATATGGTGAAGATGATGGTGGACAGCGGAATCCTTCGCGAGATGATGTGCAGGGGTATCACCAAGGAATCCGAGAGCATGGCGGTCGGCCAGGAATATATCATTGCTGCATCTGCCTATGATTCTAATTACGAGAAGACGGTCTACACGAAGACCTTCGTCTATACGGGAGAACCGGATTTCGAAGTGGAACGCAGCCACGATCCGATGGATTGGTATCATCCGGGAGTAGTGACAGGGGATTAAAAAAAAGACGCCAGACTGATTCAGCCTGGCGTCTTTCTTTATCTTTATCGATGCGATCAGATTACTTGATGCAGATGTTTACGATTGACTTTGCAGGAAGCTCGATGGTGATACCATCCTTTGCCACCTTGTAATCCTTGAAGTCCTTGGTAGCGATCATAGGAGCCTTGCCGAAGTCATTGTAGTCCTTGATGTCCTTGCAGGTGATGATCTCGCCGTTCACGGTGACCTTCTTGCTGCCGATGGTGTCCCAGTCGAGAACGATGCTCTGCTTCTTGTCGAGGGCAGGGTTGACGAGGGTGACGTTCATGACGCCGTCCTTGCGGGAAGCGGTGACGCTGAGCTCAGGAACAGCACCGAGATCGGTGGTGGTGAGAGTCCTCTGTGCGAAGCTTACAGGAATGTATTCAGCATCCATGTGTGCCTTGTACATCTTGAATACATGGTAGGTCGGAGTGAGGACCATCTGGTCGCCCTGGGTGAGGATCATTGCCTGAAGTACGTTTACTACCTGAGCGATGTTACACATCTTGAGGCGGTAGGTGTACTTGTGGAAGATGTTGAGAGAAAGTGCGGCAACGATTGCGTCACGCATGGTAGCCTGCTGATAGAGATGACCTGGGTCGGTGCCTGGCTCAACCTCCCACCATGTGCCCCACTCGTCAACGAGAAGGTCGATGTTACGCTTAGGGTCGTACTTGTCCATGATGGCGATATGCTTCTGGATGCAATCGTCGATGCCGACAGCGCGGCCGAGGGTACGATAGTATACGTCGTTGTCGAAATCGAGGGCATATCCCTTGTCTCCAGGACCCCATCCGAAGCAGGTGTAGTAGTGGACGGCGATTGCGTCCATCTGGTTCTTGATTGCGTTCACGCAGGTCTCGGTCCAGTTGTAGTCGGTATCTGATGCACCGCTGGCGATTCTGTAGAGATTGTGCTCCCTGCTATAGTCGCGAAGGTAGGTGTTGTAACGACGGAAGACGTCAGAATAGTATGCAGGTGTCATGTTTCCGCCACATCCCCAAGCCTCGTTGCCGACGCCGAAATACTTCACGTCCCAAGCCTTCTCACGGCCGTTTGCGCGGCGCATGTCGACTACTGTGCTCTTAGAGTCTGAGGTCATGTACTCCACCCATTTTGCCATCTCTTCCACGGTGCCGCTGCCGACGTTTCCGCTGATGTATGGCTGGCAGCCGATCATCTCGCAGAAGTCGAGGAATTCATGGGTACCGAAGCTGTTGTCCTCAAGGGTACCGCCCCAGTTGTTGTTGCTGATCTTGGTACGGTTCTCCTGTGGACCGATACCGTCCATCCAGTGGTAGTCGTCAGCGAAGCATCCGCCTGGCCAGCGCATTACAGGGACAGAGAGGTCCTTGAGCGCGTTCATAACGTCGAGGCGATAGCCGTTGATGTTTGCGACAGGAGAGTCCTTGCCGACCCAGATACCGTCATAGATGCAACGTCCGAGATGCTCTGAGAACTGGCCGTAGATCTCCTTAGGGATGATCTGACCGTTTGCGTCATTGTCCTGGATGTGGACTCTTGTCTGAGCACCGAGTGTCATGCATGCTGCGAGTGCCGCAGCCGTAGTGAAGAGGTGTTTCATAGTGTGTTATTTGTTAGTTGGATTTCTTTCCCCAATAGGTTATGTTCTTGCCGGTGGCAGCGTATACAAGGGTGGCCTTGCGCGGAGATGCTTCCCAGTCGCATTCGCGGCTGACGTAGAGGGTTACTCCGTTTGAAGTCTTCAATAGGTTCTTTGCAGGGTCGAAGCTCCAAGTATATCCCTTCCATGGACCGTTACTGATCTTGCCGTCTGCACCGAAGGTCATGCTGGTTGATGCTTTCTGGTCCTGATAACCGTAAGAGAGATCGATATGCTCCCATGTTCCGGCGATTTCGTCCGCTGAGATCTCGATCTGTGGAACCGCACCGTAGCGCTCCGGGAGTACGAGTGGCCAGCCGTCCTCCGTCCATACGATCCTGCGGACATGGCCGAGCATCACTGCGTTCGGCGCATTTCCGCCGCCATTGACAGGGAAGCGTGCCTGTGAAGAGTAGTACCAGTTGTCCTTGCCGTCGTCGAAGACAGCGCAGTGGCTGATGCCGACCCATCCGGTGCTGTTCGCGAACTTGTATGGATGCGTCATGATAGGGTATGCCTGGCCGAGGTCGATGGCACTTGCACCGTTGATGTCCACGTATG
>JAGHUQ010000139.1 GCA_018064725.1 Candidatus Cryptobacteroides caccocaballi | reverse complement strand
ATTGCCTCAGTGATGAATACACCCTTCTCGTGCGCGAGGTTCAGGAGAGCCTCTGCCTCCCTGGCATTTGCAGTGAATGCTTTCTCGCAGAGCACTGCCTTACCGGCATTGATTGCCAGCACCGAGTGCTGATAATGGTGAGAATGAGGGGTCGCAATGTATACGAGGTCAATCTCAGGGTCAGCCACAAGCTCCTCATAGCTTCCATAAGCCTTCGGAAGATTCCACTGCCTTGCGAATGCCTGAGCCTTCTCGAGGCTCCTCGATGCAATTGCATGGCATGTAATATCCGGCCTCTTGAGGCCATTGAGGGCCACCGCCATCCTTTCGGCGATCCAGCCAGCTCCTATGATACCGACTTTCATGGTTTAAGTGTATGTTTAGATCAGTTATCTTGCCATCCTGTAGATTGCAGCCATGTCATCACGGCTGAGTACCTTGAGTGCACCGACGGTTATCTTTCCGTAGTTGCTGCACTTGTCTGCCATCTCTTCGATCTGCTCGTCTGTGATGTCCTTTCCTATGAGTTCCTTGATGCTGGTAGGCATGCCGATGGAGTGGTAGAACGCCTCCATAGCCTGGATTCCGGCCTCGGCAAGCTCCTCACAGCTCATCTCGCCGGGATCCACTCCCATGACATTGACTGCGAAGCGTGCGAAACGGCTCATGTTCTCCTCGCGGACGTAACGCGCCCAGCTGCCCCACATCGCTGCAAGACCGGCACCGTGCGACACGTCGAACATTCCGCTGAGCTCATGCTCGAGACAATGGGTTGCCCAGTCTCCGGTAGTACCGCAACCGGTAAGGTCGTTGTGTGCAAGGCTTCCTGCCCACATGATCTGTGCACGTGAATTATAGTCTGTAGGATTCTTGAGCACCTTCGCGACCTCAGTCTTCACGGTACGGAGGAGAGCCTCTGCGATCGCATCGGTGATCTCCATGTCATCGTTGACGGAGAAGTAACGCTCCATGGTATGCATCATGATATCCACCGCACCACAGGCAGTCTGCCATGCAGGAAGGCTGTATGTAAGTTCAGGGTTCATGATTGCGAACTTGCAGCGGAATATGTCTGTGCAATAGTCCTTCTTGAGCCCACCGTCCTCATTGGTGATCACTGAGCCGTCGCTCATCTCGCTGCCGGCTGCAGGTATGGTAAGAATACAGCCGATAGGAAGGCACTTGGTCACATGATCCTCATGCTTGTAAAGAGTCCAGACATCACCGTCGTAATAGAAACCTGCCGAAATGGCCTTGCAAGAGTCGATGACTGAACCGCCTCCTACTGCAAGGAGAAAGTCTATTCCCTCACGATGGCAGATTTCGAGACCCTCGCGGACCTTCGAAAGGCGCGGATTCGGAACTACGCCACCGAGAAGCACGTATTCGATACCGGCATCCTTGAGCTGAGATTCCACCTTCGCGAGGAGTCCTGACTTGATTGCGCTCTGTCCGCCATAGTGGACGAGAACCTTGGTGCCGCCGAACTGTTTTACCAGATCAGCAAGCTTATCTTCCGTATTCCTGCCAAATTCCACTCTGGTAGGAGCATAATATTTGAAATCCACCATAATTAAGTTGATTAAGATTGACCAAATATCGCAATTTTTTCTCACTTTTGCACTATCCGCACACAGCACCATGAGAATAAAAGTTTTCATCTGTTTCGTGATCCTGTCGGCGATCCATTTGTCTATAAATGCCGACGCACAACAGGCACGGCCGGTACTCAAGCTCCGGCCGGAATACGAATGGGTCCGCGAGAAAGGCGAGCCGCTAGTAGGGAAAGACTCATGTCTGATCTTCTGTAACGAAATATTGGCACAGGCAGACGAGAAGAAGGACGATTACCTCAAGTGTCTCGGACTCATCTATAGAGTGAAGCACTACAGCAGAATCAGCAACAGTTCAGGTAATACCAGATACATCAGTGCGGTGGCCGAGAACTCAGACGAGATCAGGGCTATCGCAAGGGAGCAGGGCTACGACGACATCCTCTTTTATACCTATTACGATGAGATCACCTACCACATCGCAAAGAAAATGGGAGTGCGGGCTCTCGAGCTCACGAACTCAATGCATGCGGACGCGCTGCAGCGTAACAACAGCGAGGGACTTTACCTCTGCTACCGATGCTTCATCACGATCGCCACGGCAAAGAACAGCGACGAATTCACCAAGATATACCTGAGAAAGGCAATAGACCTCGTACTTGAGGACCTACCCGACAAGTCATTGAGCAACATGTGCAAGAACATGGCTGATTTCTTCCCGGTAGGTTCCGACTCCGCCACTTTCTACCTCAATCTGGCAGAGGCAAACATGAGACATCCTGACGACAGTACTTTCATCTACAGGGAGAGACTCTACTATGCCGCAAAAGACAATGACCGCGAGGGCTTCGAGAAATATCTCACCCTATTGAATGACTGCTACGAAAGGAGGGGCAGCAAGATTCCTAAAGGCACCCTGGGAATGATCACCCTCTACAGGAGTGCGATGGACGGACAATGGGAGGTAGTCGACAGCATACTCGGGACTTTCCGGAACAAGAGAGCAAGGCTCGATTACGAATATCAGTTCGCATTGGCGAAAAAAGATTCCGCGACAGCGTTGGACAAGCTCCTTCAGCTGAACCGGATAGAGGATTCGCTCAGAACCGTCAACTCGGACCACGACATAATAGAGATGGCGGCACGATTCGACGTGAACAACTATCGTAACAGGGTCAACGTGCAGGAACAGCTGATCACGAGACTTGAAAAGAAGAATTCGCTATATCTCTTCGGTTCGTTCCTCGTGGCTGTCATCACCTTGCTCAGCATACTGCTCCTCAGGCAATGGTACAAGAACAAGGCACTGAAGAAAGCCAACGACATAAAGACTTCCTTTGTGCAGAACATGAGCCATGAGATCCGTACACCACTGAACTCAATAGTCGGATTCTCTCAGCTTCTGAGTCTGCCGGACGGCATGATCACCGAGGAGGAGAAGCAGGAATACGGCAAGCATATCATCAACAATTCGAACATGTTGACCATGCTCATCGACGACATTCTCAATCTTTCGGACATCGATGGCGGTATATACAAGATCAATCTCGGAGATGAAATGGTCATGGGAATATGCGAGAGGGCGATAAATACCGTGACTTACAGGGTTCCTGCAGGAGTCGACCTCAGATTGGAATGTGAGGTCGACGACAGGTATATCGTCTATACGGACGGACGCCGCGTCCAGCAGGTCATCATAAACTTCCTCACCAACGCCTGCAAACACACGACCGCAGGCGAAATCGTCCTCAGGGTATCACTCAAGGAAAATCCTGGAATGGTAACATTCTCCGTGACCGATACCGGAACCGGAGTACCGCCAGAAAAGGCTGAATTCATCTTCAAGAGATTCACCCAGCTGGACAACTTCACACAAGGCAACGGTCTTGGTCTGAACATATGCAGTATAATAGCGGAAAAGCTGGAAGGCGAGGTCAAGCTTGACACCAGCTACAAGAACGGAGCAAGATTCACGTTCACTATTCCGGACAGACAGAACCCAAACGGGACGAACGACAACACCATCATAGGTTAGACATCCATTTGTAACAATAAAGAGACGATGACCTTACCGTCATCGTCTCTTTATTATAGGCACCTGATCAGTCTACTAGAGCGGAATCTCTGGATCTGGAACGTTAGGGATGATATCGATAGGAGCTGCCTTGAGAGGAATCTCATCGATTGGAACACTATTGTAAGGGGTTTCCTTTGTACATGATGCTGAAAGGAGCATCGCAGCTACGAAAGTAGCAACAAGAATCAACTTTTTCATCTTGAGTAATTTGTTGTGTGAATAATTAATTGGGTATAACTGAATCTGTTTATGCAAATATAATAACTCGACAAATCTTGTCAAGTCTCCGGCACAAAAAAAGCTTTCTCATCTCTACAAGGTGTTACCTCTTTGGTCAATCTAGAGGAAAATTGTGCAGAAATGAAGCTAACGAGGAATAGTAAAGACGAATCTGGCTCCAGGGGAATAGCTTGTATCAAGGAATACAGAACCGTCAAGCTTCGTAGCGATAGTTCTGCAGATATTCAGGCCAAGACCGGCTCCCTGGACGAATGTATTGAGTTTCGAGAAACGTTCGAAGATATTCTCGGCCATCTCAGGAGGCACTCCGGTTCCGGTATCGGCCACGGAGAAAGCGACCTTGCCTGGTATCTCGGATAAAGAACAGTGCAGATGAATCTCACCTGCCCTGGTATGTTTGCATGCATTGGTGAGGAAGTTGATGAGCACCTGATGAACTCTTCGAGGATCGGTATGGATCATGAACGAATCGTCAACCTCGGAAGTGTAGTATAACTTCACACCATCAGGCACTCTGTACTCCACACTCTTTATAGACTGGCGAAGAATCTCGTTGCATTCCGTATCACAGATTTCAACCCGATAATTGCCTTTCTCGACATCACCCAGGTCAAGGATGTCATCAATCAGCATCATGAGCATCTTCGAGTTGATCTGGATATAATCAGCGTACTGAAGCTTTTCCTCCTCCGTATTGATTCCTTCCGGGAGGCTGAGCAACTGGGAGAATCCTATGATGGCATTCAGAGGTGTACGGATCTCGTGGCTCACGTTCTGAACGAACTGGGTCTTCAGTCTGTCATTACGTTCAGCACTCTTCTTGGCAAGTATAATCTCTGTCTCGTCATGGATGAAGATATGCACATACTGGCTGCCTTCGAATACCACGAAGAACTCATTGAACATTTCGTGATCAGAACGTGTCAACGTAAACTGGGCTGTCTTTTCCCCTGCGACATACGCAGCATTAAGATGATCGATAAACTCCGGTCCAGATTGCGGGAAAGCCTCAAGCATAGTCTTTTCACCCATCAACACACCGCAGTCCCTACAAATCTTTTTTGTTTGCTTGTTAACGCTTACGCAGCGTACATCCTTGATTCTTCCATGTTCATCAAGAATGATCTTGGCCTTGACGAAACTGATCGGGACATCGTCAATAAGCTGACGGTAACGCACAGAAGCATCGAGTTCCCTCTGCTTAAGCTGCATCGACTTACGCGTCTGCACATAGAGCGTCAGCACGAATACTATAAGGAGAATGAGTATGAACACGACACAAAGGCTGATGACCATGTATAAGTCATCAGCATGAGGAGCCGCGACCATGTAGGCCATGACTCCAGACAATGTGCCATTGAAGACCATCAAATATGCTTTCTATTTCTTGAGGAAGCTACCGAGAATTCCGGCGGCAGCACCAAGGAGACCCTTGCCGGCACCACCCTTGAGAGTAATGAGAATGTCATTGATATCGACATCACCATCACCGTCCTGATCCTTGATAAGACCAGAAAGCTTTGTCATCGAAGTAGGGACAAGACCTGCCAAAGCTCCTGAAAGCGCCTTGTCGAGATTGAGCTTGCCAAGGACGTTCTGAGAGAACATGCTTGAAGCGAGAGCAGTCACTGTGCTGTTGGCTGGATTTACCTTTCCGGAAAACAAATCCTTGAGCTGATCGAGGCCACCAGCCTTGGTTGCCGTCTGAGTAAGGCTGCCGAGGATCGAATCTGAAAGTCCACCGAGAATCTGATTCTGAATATCAGCAGGTATCTGAACCTTTCCTGAAGCCGACTTGACGGCTGTAGCGATGATGTCGTTGATTGAAAGTGCCATGGGGAATAATGATAACTGTTAAATGTATTCTGGCATTAAAGTTAAGACTTTTTTCTATAAGTTATCATTAAAACATCAACAAGAAAGAAAATCAATAGTATCATCCTACGAACGACGGGGCTACAGGAATTGCTTTTTCAGGAACCTGAGGTATGATCATACCGTCTCTGACGGACATTCCGTCCATGTGGAACACGGCACGCACCTGATCGAAGAGCTCTGACATCACGATAGGTTTCTTGACATATCCCACCGCGCCAAGATCACGCGCCTGAAGGAGATTCTCCCGCGCCGTGAATGCACTAGCGATGAGCACAGGAACATCGCTTGTCACAGGATTGGACTTTATGGCAGTAAGAATGTCATAGCCGCTGATATCAGGCATGAGAAGGTCGAGTATTACGAGATCCGGTTTGTTTTCCCTGAGCCATTCGAGAGTAGAATGGCCATTGGAAAGAGTTACCACCTTCGCATTGCAGGCGGTAAGCATCTTCTCAACAAGCATGGTGTTGAACTTGACATCATCGACGGCAAGAATCACCTTTCCGCTGAGATCAGGGAAGGCTGCTTTGTTGGTGTTCGTGGCGTTTGTATTCATGGGTATAATGTTTCGTATGCAAAAGTAAGGCAACTGAGAATCTCTGCAAATTTTGGCATTTCCTCTTTTCCCAATGAGTTTCAGCTAAACGCAAAAATGGCCTCCACGATGCATGGAGACCATTATTGTTTTCACAAAACCTTACATTTTTCAAAAAACCTCAGCCAAATTCTCCTTCAGCGCGCCGACAATGGTGTGTGGACGGTAAGGTTCCTCGAGGTATGCCGCATCAGCATCGCTGAGATTGAAATCGACTGCTTTCACAGCCTCGTCGAAATGGTGCATCTTGGATGCTCCGACGATAGGCGCAGCGACTCCCCTCTTGATATGCCAGCTCAGTGCAATCTCCGACATGGATACACCGTACCTTTTTGCAAGCTCGTCCACACGGGCTATGATTTCCAGATCATTCTCCATCGCATGGTCATACTTGCCGCGTATGGTCATATCCGTCTTGCTGCGCATAGTGCCGCTCTCCCATCCGGTATGGCTGAGGTGTCCACCGGCAAGAGGAGAATATGGTATGCGGCTGACACCGTACTGCTCGCAGATAGGTATGAGCTCATGCTCATCCTCGCGGTAGAGAAGGTTATAGTGGTCCTGCATGGTCTCGAACTTGGTCCAGCCGTTCTTCTCAGCACAGACCTGCATATTATGGAACTGGTATCCGTACATCGCAGAAGCACCGATCGCACGCACCTTTCCGGCCTTCACGAGAGAGTCGAGCGTTTCCATCGTCTCCTCGATAGGAGTGTCGAAATCGTAGCGATGGATCTGATAAAGGTCGATGTAATCAGTGTCGAGTCTCCTCAACGAGCCCTCAACCTCGCGAAGAATCGCCTTGCGGGAAAGAAAACCCTCATTGAAATAGACCTTGGTCGCAAGCACGACCTTATCCCTGGGTATTCCAAGGTTCTTGAGGGACTTACCTACATATTCCTCGCTTGTGCCGTGCGCATAGGAATTCGCGGTGTCAAAGAAATTCACGCCGAGATCGAGCGCATGGCTGATCATTTCCTGGGACTTCTTCTGGTCCAAGGTCCAGAGAAGGAAATCCTCGAAAGGCTGTCCGAAGGACATGCATCCCACGCAGATACGTGAGACTTCGATATCCGTATTTCCGAGCTTCGTGTATTTCATCGTCTTACTGGATTACTGAAACTGTCATGGTGATATCCTCTTCAGGGCGGTCAGCAGCGTCGGTTGCTACGTTCTGAATGGCCTCCACGACCTCAAGTCCGCTTTCCACCTCGCCGAACACAGTATACTGACCGTCAAGGAAAGGAGTGCCGCCCACGGTTGAATATACAGTCTTCTGCTCAGGGCTGAGCTTGCCCAGACCTTTCTCCTTTACTATTGCCTGCGTCATGGCGGTAAGCTCGTCCTGGAGAGCGGACAGGCCTGCACGGTCACGGTTACGACGCATCTCGAGAATCTGGTCACGTCTCTCAGCCGCAAGAGAATTGAACACCGTCTGCTGGGCCTGCATTTCCATCTGGCGTGACAGCTGTCCGAGCTGTCCCTCAGAATAGGTCTGTCCCCATACTATATAGAACTGCGATCCGCTGCTCTTGCGCTCAGGATTTGCCTCATCTCCGAGTCTTGCCGCAGCAAGTGCTCCTCTCTTATGGAAAAGAGCAGGATTTATCTCCGCAGGAAGCGTATATCCAGGGCCCCCGGAACCCAGGCGCGCACCTTTTGCCGCCCCCTTGCTCTCTGGATCACCGCCCTGGACCATGAAGTCCTTGATGACTCTATGGAAAAGAGTTCCGTCATAATAACCCTGCTTAGCGAGCTGGATGAAGTTGTCTCTGTGGTAAGGAGTCTCGTCGTAGAGCCTCACCACGATCTCACCTTTCGGTGTCTTGATGCTTACTTTTGCCATTTTATTCTTGTCTATTGTCTTTCTCTTTTCATCTACCTTCTCGAAATCGAAGGCTATCTTGTGCTCTTCGTCCAGTTTCAGGGCCGCCTCGAATTCATTTCCGGACTTCGACTTGAAGCCCTTGAGCACCTGGGTGCGACCCGTTGTCAGGAGTTTCTTCATGGTCGCCTCGGAAAGAAGCTTTCCTGCAACCGTGCGCCAGAGAGAATGCCCGCAGACCTTGCACTTGACGTTGTTGTCCCACACCTTCATCGGCCCGCCGCAGCATGGACATTTGATTGCGTCCGGCTCAGCCTCGGCCATGGCAGCAGCCTTCAGGGACACATCGTCTATGGACAGGATCTCGGAAGTAAGCGCAGTCACATAGCGTCGTATGGACTCGTCGAACGCTGCCGGAGACACGGCTCCGTCCACAATCTTCGCGAGCGACGTCTCCCATCTTCCTGTCATCTCGACGTTGGCGATGTACTTATCTTTCACGGACTCATATATCGCCAGTCCTATCGGACTCGGTACGAGTGCCTTGCCCTGACGGGTCACATATCCACGCTTCAGGATGGTCTCGATCTCCCCGGCCCTTGTTGCTGGCGTGCCTATGCCCACGTCCTTCAACGCACTCTTGAGGTCGTCGTCCTCGACTTCCTTGCCGGCATGTTCCATCGCCTCGAGCAGAGTTGCCTCCGTATGAAGGGGTTTAGGCTTGGTCTTTCCTTCGGCGCATTCCAGAGAAGTCACGGGAGTGACATCACCGACGACGAAAGGAGGAAGATCCTGCTCGTCGTCTTCGCCATCCTTCTTCTTATCCGCCTTGTCATTCAGCACGGCCTTCCATCCAGGATTAACTACGATGTTTCCCCTTGCTGAGAACACTATGTCGTCAGCGGCAAGCTCAGCACTCGTCGAAATCATGTCGCATTTCGGCGAAACTGATTCCAGCAGCCTTGCGAGCACGAGATCATAGACCTTCTGCTCCGTATCCGACAGTCCCTGAGGCAAGACCTCGGTTGGAAGAAGAGCATGGTGATCGGTGACCTTGGTGGCATCCACGCTGCGTCTGTTCAGAGCCTTTCCCGAGAGTCCGGCAGCAAGTGCGCCGAACCTAGGATGTGACCTCTGAAGGTCAATAAGCGAAGGAAGGGTCGCGAATACGTCATCCGGAACGAACTTCGATCCCGTTCTAGGATAGGTAAGCACCTTCTTCTCATAGAGTTTCTGCGCCGTATCGAGTGTGTCCTGGGCGGACATGTTATATCTTTTGTTTGCTTCCTTCTGAAGTGACGTGAGGTCATGAAGATACGGTGGAGCCAGCGACTTGTCCTTCTTCTCCATCTTCGTGACGGTCAACGCGCCCAATTCCTGGACTTTGGCCATCGCGGCATCGACTTTCTCCCTCTCAAGGAAACGATCTTTCGTGACAGCCTTGAACTCCACGCCGTCGCGAGTAGCTGTTATTCTCAGGTTCCAGAATGTCTGCGGCACGAAGTCACGGTTCTCAAGGTAACGCTTGCAGACCATCGCAAGGGTAGGAGTCTGCACTCTTCCCAGCGACCTTACGCCTTTTCCGGCAACTATGGACAAAGCCCTGGTCGCATTTATACCCACAAGCCAATCGGCCTCGCTGCGCGCCTTTCCTGCCGCATACAGCGTGTCGAATTCAGAATTCTCATGAAGGTTCTCCAATCCCTCACGTATCGCCTTGTCGGTAAGCGATGATATCCAGAGCCTCTTCACGGGCTTTGTACAGCCCACATATGCATAGATGTAACGCTGGATGAGCTCACCTTCTCGGCCGGCATCACCAGCGTTGATGATGTACTCGCACTCGTCGAACAACTTTCTGATGACCTCCAGCTGGTGAACATAGCCATCGTCAGATTTCTTCTTACCATCAGCACCGGTGGTCTGTCCAGGCTGGAGAAGGAAGTTCGGCGGCATCACCGGAAGGTATTCCGCACGCCAGGGAACGTCCGATTCAGGAGCCGTGATCTGCACCAGGTGGCCGAAGGCCCATGTGACGCAGTAACCGTTCCCTGATATATATCCGTCCTCACGTCTGTTCGCACCCACTATGTGCGCCAATTCTCTCGCCACTGACGGTTTCTCTGCTATGATGACGACCATCTATCGGATAAGGTTTAGTGACCTCCTGTACTCCGATGGAGTGAGGCCGGTATAGGACTTGAACGCATTGTAGAACGTCCTGTTGTTGCTGAAACCGCAAATTGACGAGATGTCGTCAAACTTTCTGTCAGGATTGTCCTTGAGCATGCTCACGGCCTCAGTGATCCTGTATGAATTGACGAAAGTCCTGAAGTTCGGGGAAAGCCTGCCGACGGCGGACGACACATACGTCCTGTTCACCCCGAGCGCCTCAGTCAGTCCCTCAAGAGAGAAATCAGGGTTCAGATAAGGCTTCTGGGTCTGCATGTACTCTATTATCTTGCGACTGAGCTCGTCATCCTCATCCACGTTCCTGACATGCGCCTTGCTCTCTACCAGTTGCTGGCTCTTGATCACAAGCTGCTGATTCGCCTTTCCAAGCTTCGCAAGGACATAAGACACCGTAGCCAGGGCTATGAGCACGATGACGAAAATGGAGATGAAAAGGACCATGATCACATGCTGTTTGTGCTTCAGGGCGATTTCACGCTCCTTTTCCTGAGCCTTCAGCTCATTCAGGACATGTACCTCCGGCAGAATACGCTCAGACCAATGCTTCATGTCTTCCTGAGTACCCCATTTATTGAGGACCTTATGGATGGAAACGAACCATTTCTTCGAGGTATCCCATTCTCCGATGGCACGGTAGGTAAGGCCGAGATAGAAATGGCCCTCAAGCTTGACGTTCAGGTCATCACTTGGAGTTCCGGCCTTGGAAATGAAGTCCTTGAGAGTAACGATTGCATCCTGATACTCACCTGCCTCATACTGGGCCTTGCCCTCCTCCAGTAGTTCCCTGTCAAGGTTGAAGCCCCAGGCTGTAGAGACAGCCAGGAAACAGACAGACAATAATGAGGTCAACTTTTTCATTCCGAAAACAAAAATACGAACTATTTCCATATATTTGCTACATGAACCTGCCTGAAGACATAGAGAAATATGGAAAGCACTACTCAGAGAGTTCTTTCTGGAAGAAGCTGATGAAGCATGCGAAGAAGCTTGGAGCGAAGACCATGTACATGGCCCTCCTGCTTTTCTATGCATGGCAGAGCGAGGGCGTGACGAACAAGGAAAGGGCGATGATAATCGGTGCGCTCGGCTACCTGATCTTCCCCGCTGACATCATTCCGGACTTCATACCTGCAGCTGGCTATGTCGACGATATCGCAGCACTGACCATAGCGATCTACAAGGTCATGAGGAACATTACTCCTGAGATAAAGATGCAGGCGAAAGCAAAGCTTCGTGAACTGATCGGAGATTTCGATGAGGAGGAAATCATCATTGACGAGACGATAGACGAACAGTAGGTTTAAAAATAAGCCCAAATATCTTCGCTATCACCCCAAAATAGGCCGACATCCTTACAGGACGTTGGCTTTTAAATTTTCTATGCCTATATTTAATTGCTTAAACTGCGAAAATAGGCATAAACCAATACTTCATATTAACCACACATGAAAAAAAGATCAGTTCTAAGGGCAGGCGTCGCTATTTCGGCAGCTCTCGCCCTCGCAGCCTCGGTAGCTTTCGTACCGGCTGACAAGAAGGTCACCAAGACCACACCGATCTACCTCAACACGAACTACTCGTTCGAAGAAAGAGCCGTCGACCTCGTGTCACGCCTCACCCTTGAGGAGAAAGAGAGCCTTCTCGGAAACAACATGGCAGCCGTGCCAAGGCTCGGCGTCAAGCAGTACAACGTATGGAGCGAGGCTCTTCACGGAGTCCTTTCCGGAGCCAATCCATCTGTAGGTCTCCAGGGTCCAACATCATTCCCTGGCAGCGTCGCACTCGGTTCATCATGGGACCCTGAGCTCCTCGAGCTCGAGGCTTCCGTTATCGCAGACGAGGCACGCGCGATATTCCAGACCGGCACAAAGGGTCTTACTTTCTGGTCACCGGTCGTAGAGCCTATACGTGATCCAAGATGGGGCCGTACCGGTGAGTCATACGGCGAGGACCCATTCCTTGCAGCAACCATGTCAAGCGGATTCGTGAGAGGTCTCATGGGTCCGGACGAGACATACATGAAGGCTGTTCCGACCGCAAAGCACTACTTTGCCAACAACTCCGAGTTCGACCGCCACGTCAGCAGCTCGAACATGGACAGCCGCGACATGAGGGAGTTCTATCTCTATCCTTACAAGGAGCTCATCGAGAACGACAACCTCCCATCCATCATGTCATCCTACAACGCAGTCAACCACGTCCCTACCTCAGCCAGCGAGCTCTACCTCGACACAATCGCACGCAGGACCTACGGTATGAAGGGATACGTAACCGGCGACTGTGCGGCAATCGAGGACATCTACACCGGTCACTACTATGTGGAGACCGCTGAGGAAGCTACTGCAGCCGGCCTCAAGGCAGGTGTCGACTCTGACTGCGGCAGCGTCTACCAGAGATTCGCCATCAGTGCACTCGAGAAAGGTCTCATCACCATGGCGGACATCGATCGTGCTCTCGTGAACATGTTCACCGTCCGCATGAGGACAGGTGAGTTCGACCCTCAGTCAATGGTTCCTTACACCAAGTATCCGGCAAGCGTCGTAAACTCTGAGAGAAGCCAGGCCATAGCAGAGGAAGTTGCTACCCGCACTCCTGTCCTTCTCAAGAACACCGTCCCTGCAGGTTTCGCAAACAAGGCCCTCCCACTCGACGCAGCAGCAATCAAGAGCATTGCTCTCATTGGCCCACAGGCTGACGACGTAGAACTCGGACCTTACTCTGGACGTCCAGAGGAGTCCAGCAAGACTACTCCTTACCAGGGATTCACCAAGTACATCGCAGACAAGGGGCTCGACATCGACCTCACTCTCGCGTCAGGCGGAAGCACCAAGAGCAAGAGCAACCTTCTCTATGTAGCTTATTTCGAGCTCAGCAAGCCAGACGGTACCGTCACAAGGCAGGATGCTACCCAGTACAGTTTCTCATCTGAGGGCATCACCGTCGGTTCAGGTATGGGCGACGAGGAGCAGGTACGTTCTATCGACGACGGCTCATGGACAGCTTATGAGAACATCGACCTCGTAAATGTGGAGCAGATCACCATCGGTCTCAACATCCCTACCGAGGGCGGTATCGTCGAGGTTCGCGTAGGTTCTCCTGAAGGAAACCTCATCAGCACCATCGAGGCTACCAAGGCATCAGGCAAGCGCGTTGGCGGTGTCTATGGAGCCAGCATGCCGCTCGAGGCAAAGGTCAACAAGCTCGGTTACAACGGTCCGCAGACCCTCTATCTCGTATACAAGGCACCAGAAGACGAGGAGATCGACCCAGCAGTCATCAAGGCTGCCAAGGAGTCTGACGTAGCCATCGTATTCGTAGGAACAGACGAGAACACCGCTACCGAGGAGGCTGACCGACTCACTCTCCTTCTCCCTGGTAACCAGGTGAAGCTCATCAAGGCTGTCGCTGAGGTCAACAAGAACACCGTGGTCGTAATGCAGACCCTCGGATGTGTCGAAGTAGAGGAATTCAAGGATCTCGCCAACGTATCAGCCATCCTCTGGACCGGCTACAATGGCCAGGCTCAGGGTGCAGCCATCCCTAAGGTTCTCTTCGGTGACGTCACCCCAGGCGGTAAGCTCAATGCTACCTGGTACAAGAGCGTCAACGACCTCCCTGCCATCACCGACTATACTCTCCGTGCAAACGACGGCAAGAACGGACGTACCCTCTGGTACTTCACCAAGCCTGTCTCATACGAGTTCGGTTACGGTATCTCTTACACCACTTTCGAATACTCGAACTTCGAGATCAGCAAGAGCGCAATCACTCCTGACGACAAGATCACCATCAGCGTGGACGTAACCAACACTGGTTCATACGACGGCGACGAGGTAGTTCAGATCTATATGACCACTCCTGACAGCCCGGCATCACTCCAGAGACCATTCAAGAGACTCAAGGGCTTCCAGAGAGTAACCATCCCTGTCGGCCAGACCAAGACCGTGGACATCGACATCGACTGCGCAGACCTCTGGTTCTGGGATATGGACAAGGATTGCATCACCTACGATTCAGGCAGATACGTATTCGAGGTCGGTTCTTCATCAAAGGACATCCGTGGCACCGTTACCGCCACCATGAACGGAAAGAGCTTCAAGCCGGAGCTCAAGGTCGTGGTTGCTGACTGTGGCGTCTCAGTGATGAGAGCAGGTCAGACCGCACAGACCAAGGTTACCGGAAGCTTGACTGACGACAGCTTCACCGACATCACCAAGGCGAAGGTACGCTACATCAGCAGCAACCCTAACGTTGCCAGCGTTGACGCAAACGGTCTCGTTACCGCAAAGTCAATGGGTGTTGCGACCATCACCGCAAAGGTTACCGTAGACGGCAAGACCGTAAGCGGCAGCTATGCTATCAAGGTCAATCCTGAGCTCGCGCTCGCTACCCTCACAGTTGACGGAAAATCCATCCTCAAGAGCGGTATGAACCAGTACAGCATCGTAAGGAAGGCATCTGCAAAGGCTCCAGTGGTAAAGGCTACAGCTAAGGACTCAAAGCTCGAGGTTGTAGTAAAGCAGGCTGATGAAGTCCCTGGCACAGCAATCGTGAAGGTCATCGACAATGTCACCTGCGATGAGTCAGAATATGCAGTATGCTTCGGTGTGAAGGGCGTTTCTGACGATTTCAACGGTGCGGCTCTCGGCAAGGCATGGAACGTCGTAAGGAAGAACGCCTCTGCACTCTCAGTGAAGAACGGAGCCCTCAACATCACCACCGCAAAGGGCGACCTTACCCTCGCAAACAACAATGCAGAGAACCTCGTTCTCCAGAGCGCAAACAGCGACTGGACCATTGAGACCAAGCTCAGCACTTCAGCAACTCCTGGAAACCCTGGCCAGAACGCAGGTCTCGTAGCATACGAGGATGACGACAACTTCGTCAAGCTCGTATACGCCAACATGTCATTCGGTCGCGGCATGCGCATGCCTGAGGCCGGCGCCCCTGCTACAGGTAGCGTCCAGCTTGTTGCCGAGGACAACGGCAACAACAAGACCACCGTAGCCGTGAACCTCGAATCAGCAGCTGACGTCATCTATCTCCGTCTCGTGAAGAAAGGCGTGAACTACACCGCCTCATACTCTCTCGACGGCAAGACCTACACCAAGCTCGGTGAGACCGAAGTGCTCCTCAAGGACATCCTGGCTGGTGTGATGGCAACTGACGGCGTACGCAATGCAGCTGCCATGAGAATGCCACGTGGAATGACTGGCATGAATATGGAAGATGCAGCATCTATCACCGCATCATTCGATTCATTCAAGATTACCAACAGTCTCAAGTAAATGAAGAGACTACTCCGCATAGCAGTCATAAGCCTGGCCATGAGCTTCTCATGGTCGGGCTTCGCTGCGGACGGAGGTCCTGACATCAAGGGAAAGGTCGTATGCACCGCATCCCTGGACAAGATGAAATACCTCGTCACCGACGCTGGCGAGATTGCAAGCACGAGGGACGGAATCACCTGGAAAACCTTCGACTTCAATGAGAACTACGCCGGATACTACGGCCATGTTGACTTCTCATGCATCTGCATGTCGGGTCTGAACATACTGGCTGCCGGCACCTACGAGGACGGACGTCCGGCGGTATTCGTATCCACCAGGGGTACGGTTTGGTCGGAACGCTCGCTCACATACAAGATCAACGGACAGACCTACGAACTCGAGGCAGCACCACTGGGAGCCGCTTATGACGCAAGCCTCGACAGGTATGTCCTAGAATGCACGGACGGGATATATTTCGTACTCCCCAACTGTTCGCACTGCAACCAGATAGGCTTCCAGATGACAGAAGACATCAGCCGACTCAGCTTCAACAGAAAGCGAGAATAGAAACACATTGAAATTATGAAGAAGTTATTTATCTCATTGATCTGCATACTTGGTCTTGCGTGCGTCACTTCCTCTGCACAGAGCATCAAGGACAACAGCAAGACAAAGACCAAGTACACAAGCATCGTGGAGTTGCTGCGCGGTATTCCGGGCGTAACCGTTAAAGGTGGCGGCGGAGGAACCATGCCTGACGTGACAGTCAGAGGTATAGGTACGAATACCGACGCGACTCAGCCGCTTTTCGTGGTCGACGATGTGATCACGGACAACATCATGTACCTCAACCCTGACGACGTACACCATGTTGAGGCCCTCAAGGATGGTACAGCGGCCATTTATGGAGTCCAGGGCGCCAATGGCGTCATCATGATCTACACGAACACCTTCGTGGAGAACCAGGAGCGCGCAGCCGAGCAGGCACGCCTCGCGAAGGAGCTCGCCAAGAGGGAAAAGCAGGAGGCAAAGGAGGCAAAGAAGTCAGCCAAGAAGAAATAGACTTCCGTTTTATTTGAGGTAACGGATGTTCTTGTCCATCCAATCCCATTTCTTGAGGAATCCGTCCTTCATCCTGTCGACAGCCTGTTGGAATGTCATCTTCTCGTCTCCGTTCTCGGAATTGGTATCGATAGGCCACATGTCGTGGTTGATCTCTTCAGAATCCCTGATCTGGTCAGCCACTTCCTGTATATAGTCAGGAAGCTTTCTGAGTTCATCCTTCTGGAGATTCCATCTCTCGACAAGCCTGTCGCGGAACTTCGGATCCTTGGTAAGTGACGGATAATAGAGAGTCTTGGTCGCACCTGCCCACATATTAGAGTATGTAGGGACAAAACCGTGGTAGTCAAAATCCCATACCGGGCCATGCATGAGCTTTCCTCCCCTGTCCTTGTACATATAGCAGCTATGTGTTCCAGGGGTAGGCCATGTGTTGTAGAAATCGGTATTGTTCGTGAGTTCCTCGACTATCATATAGTCAATGCATGAGTCGACATCGAGATATTCCTCATACTCATGGGCATTGAGTCTTTCGCTGTCCTTGAGTATGGCCTCGAGTTCCGAGACATAGTCCTTGAGATAACTGAAAGCAGCAGGAGAAAGCTCCTCCTCATCAGGCTCCTTGAACATGTACGGAAGCTTGAACTTAGGAGACTTGAACTTGTTCACCTCGTCATAGTAGGTATCAATTTCGATCAGATATCCTCCCGTGATAAGCTCAGGGTCCGTTTCCATAGGCTCCATGGACTGGATATTCACACGATTCTTATCTATCTTGATCTGTTCGCAGAGATAGTAGTTGCCGAGATGCTTTCCGTTGAGAACGACTTCCACGAACTGGCCCTTCACCGTATAAGCGAGACCGCTGTGCCGAGAAAGCCAGAAGGCTGCGTCATTCCTCATGAGAGTACGGTCTTTCCAGTTTGCGAGAAGCACCCATCTCTTGTGCTTAGGCATTCCAAGCACCTTTGATTTCTCATCGAGCTTTATTGCATAAGGCTTTTTTACATAGTTCCATGTAGAGTTTCCTCTTCCCCTGACACTGGTACCGCATTCAAGGTCAACGGTACCATCAGGCAGCTCGATTCTGATATTACCTCCTTCGACCCAGTCAGTCTTGCTTACTATAGGTTTAGGAGTATTGATGAATACCGTAGGAAGACCAGTATTCCTGACCTGAAGCTGATAGCTCACTGTTGAGCTACCCACAATGGCCTGCAGGGTCACCGGTTCATTGATATCTATCTTCGACGTACCGGAAGTCACTTCCTTGCCATTGGCCAGCACCTTCTCCGCCTCAGCTACGAATTCAATCTTAAGGTCTGAGAATTCGCTGCACGCCGGGACGACTGCGGTAAAGGTAGAGCTGGCTGCATCGAATTTGGCTGGCCTACCCTCTACGGTTACGGCGCTGATGCCTGGATTCGCCAGTTTTGCCTCTAATGTAGTAGTCATCACATGCCTGGAACCACGGTCAATGCGTATTATGAATTCCGTCTTCTCAGGAGCTCCCGACTTTGCCCTGATATCCAGTTCCCATAATCCTTCTCCAAGGTTATGTTTGTCCTCAACCACAAGATACGGGTTCTCGACTCCGCTTGTGGCCTGAAGCTTGACTGTGGCATTTCTCTGAGAGAGAAGGTTGTCCGGAGATGTGCGGACACGAATATGACCTACACGGTCATCGGAATAATACATGGTCTTCGGAGAGGACAACCTGATTGAGAAATGGTCATCATTCTCCTTTGTGCATGACTGTGAAAAAAAAGCTGTAGCAGAAATAGCCACAGCAATCAATGCCCTTACAATATTCCTCAACATATCTGTTCTTCACCCATCATTATGAAACGATACAGATTACAGCCAACAAAGTTGCCTATAACTATACATACATAAAACAATAATATGCTCCAAAAATGTTCTCCCCAGAAATCCAGGGAGCAGGTCAAGTAGTAGAATGCATCAGCGACACAGTGCGGGAAACCACACACTATGAACATAGGTACGCAAAAAAGAAGTGGCAGGAACTGTCCCTTTCGTGAAAAGGTCACTGCAGTCGTCATGAGGAAGCCGCAACCGATAGCAAGCAGGCCCCCCTTCCACGGTCCGAGTGCCAAACGGCCGGAAAGTATCTTCTCAGCAGCCTCCTGGATAGGCATAGGTGAAAGCCTGGCGAGCAGAGCGACGAGGAGACAACCTATGATATTTCCAAAAAGCACCAGGAAAAGATGACCGACCTCACCCTTGACGATGAAACCGGCAGTTCCAGTATAAAGCTTCAGTCTATAGCTCACAACAGCGATGAGTCCGCAGGCAAAGAGCACTGCTCCGGCGATTCCGCCTATCGCCAAATATCCAAAGCCGGCTATTCCGATACAAATTCCGGCAAGAATCGAAGATTTTATGGTAGTCGATGGTTTCATGAATCTATGTGGTTATAATGTTTACAACCTGTATTTATCACGCCTTCATGTAGTCGGTAAGCTCGAGGTCAAGAGGATGGATGAAGACGAATCTTGCTCCTTCCGTATAGCTCGTATCGACCTTGACTGTTCCCTTCAGCTTCTGGGAAACCATCTTACATATATTGAGGCCAAGTCCTGTTCCCTGTACGAACGAATTCAGCTTTGTGAAGCGTTCGAAGATATGTTCCGCCTTCTCTTTCGGTATACCCTCTCCGGTATCCGTGACGCTGAAGGTTATCATACCAGGATTCTCCTCGAGAGAAGCATCCACTGTTATGCTTCCCTTTACCGTATGCTTGCAGGCATTTGTCAGGTAGTTGATCAGAATCTGCTGCACGCGGCCAGGATCTGTATTAAGAGTGAATCCCTCCGGAAGTTTCGCATTGTTTATCAGAGCGACACCGTCAGGAACCCTGTATTCGACACTGGAAATTGAGGAGTCAAGTATCTTGTCGACACTTACGTTGGTTATGTTGATGCTATAGTTTCCGCTTTCGATGTCAGCAATGTTGAGGATATCGTCGATAAGCATCGTAAGCATCTCTCCATTGTTCATGATTGCCTTGCTGAACTGTTCCTTCTCGGCATCATCCCAATCGAGGCCCGGTGATGACAGAAGCTGAGAGAAACCAAGGATGGCATTGAGAGGAGTCCTGATTTCGTGGCTCATGTTCTGGACGAAGAGGTCCTTCATCTTCGATCCGGACTCCGCCTTCACACGAGCCTCATCGATCACCTTGTTCATCGCCTCGAGCTCAAGGAACTGCTTATGCTTGATAAGAAGCAAGTAGGTGATGAGGAAGGATACTATTATGAAGAGAGCCGTTACGAGCACCATTACTATGATGACGAGGCTCTGCCTCTTATGCCTGGCCTGATTCTCAATATGCTCAGTCCTGAACTTGACCGAGTACTCTGCGATGTCGCTTGCAGAAGCCTCAGTCGCAAGTGAATCCTTGTGGTCCTGCTGTTTTTCGAGGTTCTCGAAAGCCATCTTCCAATCTCCCTTCGCCTTCGCATACTCGATCCACTCACCATACACCTCACGATTCGTGCTGCTGGCATTTTCATGGATAAGTCTCTCCGCCTCCTCGAAATCCTTCCTCTGGAAAGCATCGGTCAGAAGTATGCTGAGATAATTCTCGTCAATCGGATTGAGGACATTCTCCTTCTCCAAATAGTCGAAGTATCGGTAGAAGTCATCGTATTCCTCACGTGCCGAGTATATCAGGGCAGCCGCAGTGGCGTATCTGAGGGTATCTGCATAGGTCTTCGCAGTCTCGATTACCTTCTCGACATAGAAGAGTGTCGAATCATCCTTCGCAGGCATGAGTGTCGACACGTCGAAATAAGTCTGCGATATGGACTGTGTTTCCTTGAGGTCCGTATTCCAGTACCAATCTATGGCTTTCTTGTAATTCTCGACAGCCAGACGCTTGTTGCCCCTGAGATGATAGATATTGGCGATGGCACGATAAGATCCGAAAACTCCATAGGCATCGTTCTCTCTCTCTGCCTCATGCATGACCTCATTCGCCAGGTCAAGAGCAGACACCACCCTGCCTTTATTGAGAAGGAAACTCACCTCGGAATTGAATGAATGATAGTAATACTGGGAGTATCCATACTGGCGGGAAATCTTCCTCAGTTCATCGGCGACGCGGTTGAAATTGGCATCGTCACCGAGGGCGAAATAGTGTGCAAGTTCGGAACTCGTGATTACGCACAGACCCTTGTAGTCACCTTTATCCAAAGCGACCTGCTGTCCAGCCCTGACATACGGGATGCACCTGTCCGTGCCTTTGGCCTTGCGGGACATGGTGAAATAGTCATACACCTGATCGTCTATCTCATAAGGGTTGTTCTGGGCAGACACCTTAGAGGAAAAAACAGATGAAACGACAAGTAGGCAAGTAAGTATGACTATCCTAGCATTCATAACGTGACAAATTTAGAAAAAAAAGAGATTTTGATGTAACAATTCTCGTCCATTGTTCGTCTAATTGTCAAATCATGAAAAAAATTTCAGAATTAGTTTGCTTTTACAATGATCAAAGGCGCCGCGATTCTCATCGTGGCGCCTTTTCGTAAAAAAGTATTGTTCTTAGTGTGTTGTGAAAAATCAAATACTAGAGATACTGCCTGAGACCGAAGAAATCTGAACTGCTGAGCAGTCTCTTGAGTGCCTTCTCCTTGATCTGGCGAACCCTTTCCCTTGTGAGGTCGAGCTTGTCCGCAATCTCTTCGAGCGACATCTCCGGCCTTCCAAGTCCGAAATTCATCCTGACTATATCCGCGTCCCTCTGTGGAAGAATGCTGAGTGCTCTCTCCAGATCTGTCGCGAGAGACTCATCCATCACGGTGGCGTCAGTCGCATCGATGGAAGTATCCGGAATAACGTCATAGAGGTTACCATCCTCGTCATCACCCATGAATGAGGCATCCATGGAAATATGGCCGCCGGCAACCCTGTTGCTCTCCCTGACCTTGTCTTCCATGATACCGGTGAGCTCGGCGAGCTCCTCAGCCGTCGGCTCGCGCATCTCCCTCTGGAGGAAGTCAGCGCTGGCCTTCTTCATCTTGCTGATGTTACCGATCTGGTTAAGCGGAAGCTTCACCACCCTGGACTGCTCTGAAATACCCTGGAGTATAGACTGACGGATCCACCATACCGCGTATGAGATGAACTTGAAACCGAGTGTATCATCGAACTTCTCTGCGGCCTTGATGAGACCCATGTTACCTTCGGTGATAAGGTCACCGAGATCGAGTCCGCTGCCCTGATACTGCTTTGCGACACTGACTACGAACCTGAGATTGGCCTTTACGAGTTCCTGAAGAGCACGTTCGTCTCCCTGACGTATTCTCCTGGCGAGCTCTACTTCCTCGTCAGCCGAAATCATAGGATACCTGGCAATGTCCGCAAGATAGGAATTGAGGGCATCACTCCTGTTTGTTATGGATTTTGTTATCTTTATCTGCTGCATATCTGAGTCCCTTTTTTTACGGGGTCGATTAAAGATACGGACGAACAGAAAAAATGTTTCAGCAAAAAAGTGTTGATATTTTAGTTTTTTTGACAATAATGCGAAATCATTTGTCTTTATTCGTCGGTTTGGCAAATTTTCGGTACATTTGACTATTATGGACCTAAGCATATTGAACGAAAGACAGAGAGACGCGGTAGTCTCCACTGAAGGAAGGATCAGGGTTGTCGCAGGTGCCGGTTCCGGAAAGACAAGGGCACTCGCCTACCGTTATGCATATATAGTGAACGAGATCGGTATCGACCCCGGCAATCTGCTGTGCCTGACATTTACCAACAAGGCCGCCCAGGAGATGAAATCCAGGATATCGCAGCTCGTTCCTCCGGGCTACACCAATGATTTCGTATGCACGATCCATGGTTTCTGCGTACGCTTCCTGCGCGAGGAGATACATCGTCTCGGCTACCCGAAGACATTTCAGATCCTCGACGAGGACGACATGAAGAGCCTTGCGAAGCAGGTGCTGACGGAAAACAACACCGAAAGGTCGGTGAAGACAGTGCGCGACCTGCTGGACAAGCTTGCTGGATACAAGACCCATAATCCGTATGTAAGGGACATAATTGTCGACCGCAAGACAATAGAGGACAGGACTGTCCTTTCCCAGCAGGTGCAGCTCATACACAAGCAGAAAGACAAGCTGGCACTGGATTTCGACGACCTGCTCGCCTTCACTCTCCACATACTTCACACATACCCCGATGTCTGCAGCAAATGGCAGGAAAGGATGAGCTACGTCATGATAGACGAGGCCCAGGACTGCAACGGCTCTGACTGGGACCTTGTGGAGACGCTCTCGGCACTATGCGGGAATCTTTTTGTCGTCGGAGATCCGGACCAGTCCATATATGAATGGAGAGGAGCAAAGCCGGACAGGTTCGTCAGCTTCGGATGCGACAGGACGATCGTGCTCGACGAGAACTACCGATCCACCCCTGGCATACTCAGCGTTGCCAACGCGATCATAGTCAACAACAGGAACAGGATTCCGAAAGACATGTTCACCAGACGAGGTGCCGGTGAGAACATCATCCACTTCCACGGACGCGACGAGAAGCAGGAGGCGACATGGGTATGTGCAGAGATCGTGCGGAGAATAGGAGAAGGCACCAGGTATTCCGACTTCGCTGTGCTCTTCAGGGCCGCACATCTTTCGCGCTTCATAGAGCAGACCATGATACAGATGGGCATTCCTTACGTGATGTGGGGTGGAGTGCGCTTTTTCGAGAGGCAGGAGGTCAAGGACTGCGTCAGCTACCTCCGGCTCATAGGATGCGACGACGACCTTGCATTCGAAAGAATAGTAAACACCCCGTCGAGAAAGGTCGGAAAGATAACGCTCGAGCTGATCTCGAACTATGCGGCAGAAGAGAACACATCCCTCTTCCAGGCACTCAAGAACCACCTCGGCGAAGGCAAGCTTGACAAGGCCGCCCTCCGTGAGTTCGTGGACCTCGTCGAGAACTGCCGGCTCAGGATGGATTCCATGCCCGTGTCTACGATGATGGAGCACATACTTGACAGGACAGGACTAAAGAAAGAGTATCGCGACGACAATGACGAGCAGAGACTCGAGAACATCACCGAACTGCTCAACTCGATGAGGATGTGGGAATCCGAGCGCATAGACCAGGACAGCGACCTCAACGCCTACCTGCAGGACATAGCCCTCTACACCAATGCCGACTATCGCAAGGAGACCGACAAGGTGAAGCTGATGACAGTGCATCAGTCCAAGGGTCTCGAGTTCCCGTATGTTTTCATCATCGGACTGAGCGAGGGTATTTTCCCAAACGCCCGCAGCATCAGGGAAAGGAAGAAAGCCGCCCTCGAGGAAGAGAGAAGGCTCATGTACGTCGCGACCACAAGAGCAGAGAAATGCCTCTACATGACCGAATCCGAGGGATTCAACGTGCAGGCGCAGCAGGAAAAGCTGCCGTCAAGGTTCATAGCTGAGATCGGCAGGGAGCTTTTCGTGACCGAAGGAGAGATGGACGAGGCGCTGTGGAACAGGCTCAAACTCCATCTGACCATCGAAGACCTCCCTGACAGTCCGGACTCTTCGTACGAGGATGAGGAGGAATCCGGAATCAAGGCTGGAATGACGGTAGAGCACCGCCTCTTCGGGACAGGCACGGTCGAAGAGCTGACCGACAATGGTTCATGCAAGGTCAGGTTCAGCAACGGGGCGATACGTTTCCTCCGCCCTGACGTTCTGAAACCGGTGGCAGTCGTAAGCATTCCTGTCAGCCAAAATAAGGGCAGGGATAAGCTCTCATAGGCAAAAAGAGCAAGAAAAACTTGTTTTCATAGGAATTTGACGTACTTTTGCAGCGAGTTCCGGCGGGCGCCGGGGCAAGTGTGCTTGGTACCACTATAAAAACAAGTCAAATGAAAGACATCAATTCCTCAAAGGGACAGATGACATTCTCTGTCACCTTCCTCTGGCTCGCAGTGACATTCTGCGTCTGCCTCATCGCTTCAAACACATTCGTTCCACGTCTTTGGCAGGTAGGAAATCTTCCTCTCCAGCTCACCGGAGGTGTTCTTATCTTCCCTATTTCCTACATCATCAACGACTGCCTCACCGAAGTATACGGTTACAGAAAGGCTCAGACCGTAATCTGGATAGGATTCGCGATGTGTCTTTTCATGGCGGTTGCATCAGGTCTCGTGACCATGCTGCCTAAGCCACTTTATCCTGACAGCTTTGCTGCACAGGAGAGCTTCGACCTGCTCTTCTCGCTCGTGCCCAGAGTGATGGTGGCATCACTGATCGCCTTCCTGGTAGGTTCAACACTCAATGCATGGGTCATGTCAAAGATGAAGGTTGCGACCAAAGGTAAAGGATTCGGAGTGAGGGCCATACTCTCGTCTGTGGTCGGCGAACTTGCCGATTCGGTCATATTCTTCCCTATCGCGCTCGGCGGCCAGCTTCCGTTCAAGGGCTTGATAGGTATCATCTTCACCCAAGTAGTCGTAAAGACTCTCTTCGAGGTAGTTATCCTGCCTCTCACCACCATAGTCGTCAGAAAGCTCAAGGCCTTCGAAGGCATAGACACCTACGACCAGGGCATCTCGTACAACCCATTCAAGATGAATTAAGATCATGAAACTCTCGGAATCTGAAGCACTAGTAGTATTCAGTGGCGGACAGGACTCCACCACCTGCCTCTTCTGGGCACTCAAGAGATTCAAGAAAGTGAGGACACTCACATTCACATACGGCCAGAAGCATTCTCTCGAAGTAGAGATGGCAAGGAAGATTGCAGAAGATGCAGGAGTAGAGTTCGATCTTCTCGACGTGTCATTCATCAGCAAGATAGGTACAAGCTCGCTGACCGACACTTCGATCAAGATGGACGAGGAGAAGCCTGAGGACGGCGTTCCCAACACCTTCGTACCGGGAAGGAACCTCTTCTTCCTCAGCGTGGCTGCGGTGTATGCCCGCGAAAGAGGCATCAGGCACCTCGTAACAGGAGTGTCCCAGACAGATTTCAGCGGATATCCCGACTGCCGGGACAGCTTCATCAAGTCCCTCAACGTGACCCTCAACCTCGCGATGGAAGAGCAGTTCACCATCCACACTCCGCTGATGTGGATTGACAAGGCAGAGACATGGGCTCTGGCTGACAGACTCGGTGTCCTTGACCTCGTAAGGACAAAGACTCTCACATGCTACAACGGAGTCCCCGGCGATGGATGCGGGCACTGCCCGTCATGTAAGCTTCGCAACGAAGGACTCCGTCAGTATCTGGACTCGAAGAACAGGTAATCTTAGAAATCGATTATCTTCTGTCCGAAAGGGATCAATGTATTCTTGGCGATCTTGAAATGCTGGACGCCGAGAGGGATGCCTACGATCGTTATGCAGAAGAGCAAGCCGAAGAAGGCATGTACGAGGGCGATCTCCCACCAGCCGCAGAGCACCCATATCACGTTTCCGATCAGAGAGAGGCAGCCGGGCTCACCGGGGGCGAAGGTCATGTCCTTTCCGAAAGGAAGTAGTGCATAGGTGCCGATCTTCATCAGCTGCCAGCCGAACGGAATGCCGATGATGGTGATGCAGAAAAGGAATCCTGCGAAGATATAGAGGAAAGATACAAGAAGGCCTCCGAAGATGATCCAGATGATATTGCCGATAAGTTTCATTTCGATTTCTTTTTTTACACTATTAGACGCAGGCTGCCCGGATTTGTTACAGTCTTTCTCTAAAATCTGTATCCTATGCCGGCCTTGACGCCTGCCCACTGAGTTCCGATTCCGATCTCTGCAAGACCGAAAAGCCTGTCCGCACCGAACTGCAGGCCTATCGGAGTAAGGTTGAAGGCGAAGCGGCACTGCGGTTTCTGCTCTTTCTCGCATCCAAAGTTCACCACGTCGACACCGGCTTCCAGATCGGCATAGATGTTCAGCCTGTCCCAGCGGTGATATGTGAAGCGCAGCTCGGGCATTATTGCAAATGTCGTCATCGAATGGAGACCGGCATAGACCCTGGAGGATCCGCCCCCCTCGCTGTCAGTGACGGTGTGGTAATTCTTGGACTGGAGATGCTGAAGCTGGACTTCGCCTCCGACAGAGAGCCATTTCAAAATATTGTACCGCGCGCCAGCGCACATAGCCGCAGGCACGATGAACTCAGGAGCCCTCTCATGGCCGTCGGCCCCATACTTGTCCACAGCGGAAGATCCCGAATGGGAAATGTCGGAAATTCCGAAGATCAGGAATGTGTTCACATAGGTGATACCGGCAATGCCGGCTTCGATTTCAAGCCTTGCGAAGCCGGTGTCACGGCCTCCTTGATTCTGGGCGGACACTGATGCGCAGCCGATAAGAAGGGCGCAGATGGCAGCTGACAGTTTCTTCATGGGACAAATGTAATCATTAAGACGACAAAAGGACGCCTTTTCAGACGTCCTTTCATTATATTTGTGAAACTGCTACGCGAGACGCGCGTCAATCAGAGCCTTGGCAGAGTCGAGGGACTCGCATGGCACGTGGTCGGAAATGCCGTTCTCGCGGGTAAACAATACCAGGAAGTTCTTTCTCGTGAATTCGACGATCTTGCTGTCTTTGTACTTGTATTCTTTCATGGTCGGATGTGTTAAATGATTCACTAAGGGTTGTTCGTTGTGTGTACTGCAAATGTATTCTCAGTGAAAAACAATTTCAAGCCGCGGATTTCGCGCATCTACAAGCCCGATTCAATCATTGACAAGCCGGCTTTCAAGGGAACACAAGAGGATTCAAAGTACGACAAGCGGGATTACAGAAAAAACAAAAGAGAAAAAAATCACGTGGCGGTGAAACATTTCGGGCCGTCTCTCCGTCTAACATGCGAGGTTTCCGAAACGGGACCTCAGAATTGAAATATAAACCGGAAAAACAATAACGCCATGTACAATCTGTTATCAGCGAATCCATCATTCTTCCAGCTCAATCAGGACCTGATCATCGTCGTCTGCGTATGCGTCATCCTGCCTGTCTCAGTAGTCGCCCTCATCGTCTGGTCCGCAAGGAACAACACCAACAGGAAGGCAGAGATCATGACAAAGGCGATCGAGGCCGGAGTCAGCATCCCAGAGGATTTCTGGGACAGGATGGGAGGCAAAAGCGAGAAAGCGGGCAAGCTCGGCGAGGGAACGATCAAGGCAAAGCTCCTCAGGTCTCTCCGCTCAGGAGTCATACTCAGCGGTATAGGCATCATCCTCACCGTCACCAGCATCGCGACTTTCAGCAACGACTTCTTCACCCTGTCCGGCCTGATCTTGCTTGTCGTAGGTATAGGCAACATCGTATACTATATCGTGGCATCTAAAAGTCTGGCAGACCGTATCCAGGCTGAAGAGGAGGTCGAGATCGCAAAGATTCTCAAAAAAAAGGACAATTAACGGCAGGCAGTCTTTGGTCTGATGACAAGGGAGCAGTTCATAAACGAAGTGAAGGCGTGCCAGGAGCCGTTGAGACGGTTCCTGACCACCTTGTGCGAAGGCGACACGGCGAAGGCGGACGACCTCGCCCAGGATGCCTTCGTGAAGGCATACACTTCCCTGGACAGCTACGGAGGCAGGTCGAAGTTCTCGACATGGGTCTTCAGGATAGCATATAACTGCTTCATAGACGAGAGGCGCAGGATGGAGGCGAGAGGCGGACGGGGCGAGGACCTGTCCTCGCCGGCCGCGCAGCGGCTGACATCGTCGGCGCCTGCCGACGATCCGTCCGCCCGGTTCCGATACCAGTCCCTGTACCGGGCCATCGAACATCTGAATGACCACGAAAGGTCCGCAATAATACTGTTCTACATGGAAGACCTGCCGACGAAAGATATTGCAGAGATACTCGAGGTCGGAGACGGGACAGTGAGGACATGGCTTGCAAGAGGCAGGGAACACATTAGAAACTATCTGAGACATGAATAATAACGACAAGGACATACGCGATCTCTTCCAGGCGGCAAAGCCTGAACTTTCTTCGTCGGAGGACTTCCTCGAGAAGCTCTGCACGAAGCTTGACGAGGCAGACGCAGAGACCGCCGGAAGATATACCCTGGAGTATGTGCTCGAATACAAGCGCACGGCGGAGCGGAGATACAGGCGCGCCATAGCTGCGGCCTTCGGAATCGGTCTCGTCGCAGGCATGGCCGTCATCCTCAGCATGATGTTCTCCCCTGCTCCAAACCTCGCCCCGATGCTCGAGAGCCTGGGCATCGACACGGAAGGAATCGGAACCGCAATCGCATCTGGAAGGACGCTGCTCCCCCAGATCATGGTTTTCATAACGGCAGCAATCCCGCTGCTTGCAATAGCAGCGGGATTGCTCGCGATCAGGAATTGGCAGGATTAGACAGTCTACTCGACGTCTTCCTGATTGCCATTCCAGCAATGCCATTCAGAGCTTCCGAACTTGCTCTCACAGCTCACACGGCCAGAGCAGTTCTCGCTGTTCCACTCTATCTTGACAGTCCAGAACGCATTCTCCATATGGCTGTAGCATGCAGTGATGGTTGAATCATAAGCATCATCGCTTGCTCCTGCCACATACTCGATATAACTGCTGTTGAAGAACGGATAGATACCACAGCAGAGATGACTGAGTGCATAAGTAATCTTTGAAGAAAGAAGCTTGCTGTCGTCTGCGGTCCAATCGATGGTCACGAGCACGTCCGTGTCGAGAGGGTTCACCTTGACAGACCACTGACCCTTCCTGCCGTCCTTTGATGACCAGCCGCTGATCCAGCAGAAATCCTCATATCCGAGGAGACCGTCCTTTGAGACCCTGAGTTCCCACTCAGTCTTCTTTCCCTTGTCCTCACCATAAAGCTTCACAGTGTAGAGCTGGTCAAGCCTGTCCTTATATGATACAGTCCAGACCCATCCCTTTCCTTCCTGGACAGGGGTGCTGTTGATTACGAGTTCATATCCGTGGACAGGGATATTGATGATCTGCTCATAGATCTTGATCCAGTTCGCAAGAACCTGATCTGTCGCAAATGTGAAGAACTCATCGATATCGTCGGTTTGAGCCTTGGTGGCAGTAGTAGAGAAAGCGGAAAGGTCGAGAGCGACTGACTCTGCCTTAGGAGGAACGGGGGCATGATTATCCTTCTCACAGCCTGCAAAAAGCAGGGACGAGACGGCAACAGCCATTACGATAAATAATCTTTTCATGATACTAAAAAATTTGTATACAGTACTATAGATGCAAATTAGGGGCAAATGTGCGAGACATTGATAGCTACTTTTGCCTAAATAATTCACACTTTGTATTATATTTGAAGAAATAACACAAAACTCATGAAAAGATTTCTACTCTCGCTCGCCCTCATGGCGGCATCTGTGGCTATGCTTGCGCAGGCCCCAGCACAGCGTGCACCTCAGCAGAGGCGCGGAGGCTTCTCCTTCGGTCCGCGCGTAGACACAGTGAAGATCTGGCCAAACGGCGCTCCAAATGCATTCGAATCACCTGCCGGCAGCAGGTATACTGAAGCCTACATGGAAGTCTATCCCGCAAGGAATCCTAACGGATATTGCGTCATTGCATGTCCTGGTGGCGGTTATGCCATGCTCTCAGATACACACGAGGGACGCGACTTCAAGGATTGGTTCAATGCCCACGGCTATACCTTCTGCCTCCTCGAGTACAGACTTCCTAGAGGACATCATGACGTTCCGCTCAGCGATGTGCAGGAAGCAATCAAGATCATGCGCGGACGCAAGGATCTCGGAATCGAGCACGTCGGCGTGATGGGATGCTCTGCGGGCGGTCACCTCGCTTCCACTGCAGCAACCCACTTCACCAGCGACGAGAACCGTCCTGAATTCCAGATACTTTTCTATCCTGTGACCACCATGGACCTCTCATACACCCATAGAGGCTCTTATGACGGTCTCCTCGGAGAGAATCCATCGAAGGAACTCGTGGACCTCTATTCAAACGACAAGCATGTCACTCCAAACACACCTCCGGCTCTCATCCTCCTCTCATCTGACGACTTCCTCGTACCGGTTGCAAACAGCCTCAGGTACTACGAGGCCCTCGTTGCTAACAAGGTGAGCGCTTCTATGCATATCTACCCTACCGGCGGTCATGGCTGGGGCTGGTCAGAAAGAGTCTTCAAGCGCGAATTCGTCGGCGAGATGGAAAGGTGGCTCAACACCGAAGTCCGCAAGATAGAATAATCAGAGAATTTTCATGGCGATTGCCGCACATGCTTCAGCATCAGCGAGTGCGTGGTGGTGGTTCACAAGGGAATATCCGCATGCTTCCGCTACCGTCTGCAATTGATGGTTCGGAAGCATGTTTCCGTAATGGCGCCTGGATGCGGTGAGCGTATCCAGGAACTCGTAGTCCGGATAAGTCATGCCATAGGCAGAGAAAACGGCTCTGAGACAGCCTTCGTCGAAACGGCTGTTATGCGCCACGAGAGGTATACCCATCTCCTCGATGGAAAGTCCTTGCCCAATCTCCCTCTCGAGTGCCTCCCAGACATAGGGAAAGACAGGAGCATCATCCGTGTCGCAGTGACACAGTCCATGCACCCTCTGGCAGAACCATTTGTAGTAGTTGGGTTCAGGTTGGATCAGGCTATAGAAAGAACGTACGATCTCTCCGTCCTCGAACAGCACGGCACCAACGCTGCACACGCTCGCAGGGCATTCGTTCGCAGTTTCAAAGTCAATAGCTATTCCCCTTCGCATTATTCGAAGATCACCGTCTTGTTCTTGTATGTAAGAATCTTGCGGTCGATATGCTTGAGCACTGCACGGCTGAGGACAATCTTCTCAAGGTCCTTTCCCTTGTATACGAGAGTCTCTGGAGTATCTTTGTGTGAAATCCTGATGACATCCTGTTCGATGATAGGACCTGCGTCGAGGTCCTCAGTCACGTAATGGCTGGTCGCGCCGATGATCTTCACACCCCTCTCGAACGCCTGATGGTAAGGCTTCGCGCCGATGAAGGCAGGAAGGAAGGAGTGGTGGATGTTGATGATGTTGTGAGGATACTTCTCGATCATCTTCGGAGAAATGATCTGCATGTACTTGGCAAGCACGATGAAGTTGATCCCAAGGTCCTCGAGGAGAGCCATCTCCTTAGGCTCGAGCTCGTCCTTGTTGCTCTTGTTGATCGGGAAACAGTAATATGGTATTCCGAAGCGCTCGGCAACAGGACGGAGGTCCTCATGGTTGCTGACGATACATGGAATCTCGACCTCCCACTCCCCTGCGGTGTAACGCGCGAGTATGTCGAAGAGACAGTGGTTCTGCTTGCTGACGAAGAGAGCCATCCTTGGCTTGACGTCACTGAAGTAGATTCCGAATTCCATATCGAACTTCTTCGCGAAGATCGTGCTGAAATATTCCTTGATCTGGTCGCGAGGAATGGTGAAGCCCTCGAGTTCCCACTCCAGTCTCATGAACAGGACATTGTTGATCCTGTCAACATACTGGTCGGTATAGACGATGTTTCCGTTGTTGACTGAGATGAAATTAGTGATCTCGGTCACTATTCCCTGCCTGTCCGGGCAGTGAAGAAGCAATTTGGCAGTTGTTCCCATTGAGTACCTCCCTTGTCTAGAGCTGGTCGCTGTAAACTGCTCCTGGAAGATCATGCTGGTTATAGCGGGATGCCATTGACATTCCGTAAGCACCTGCAGACTTGATGGTGAGGAGGTCGCCTCTTCTGGTTTCCGGAAGAGTGAGACTTTCTGAGAATACGTCAGTAGACTCGCAGGCAGTACCCACGATTGTATATCTCTGCTTCTTTGGAGAAGTCGAGGTGATATTCTCTATTGAGTGATATGCTCCGTAAAGTGCAGGACGGATGAGCTCAGTCATACTTGAGTCCACGATCACGAGCTTGCGACCGGTCGCGGTGGTCTTATTGTAAAGCACACGAGTGATAAGCTCGCCGCACTCACCTACGATTGACCTTCCGAACTCGAAATGTACCTGCCTGCTACCTACGCGAAGGTGCGAATTGATGATAGAGAATACAGACGCGAAGTTAGGGATAGGCTCATTCTCAGGCATGTCATAGTTGATGCCGAGTCCACCGCCGACGTCTACGAAATCGAGATTGAATCCGAGGCTGGTAAGGTTGTCCACGATGACATTGACCTTGTTGCAGAGATACTCGAACACATGAAGCTCACGGATCTGCGATCCGATATGGAGATGCATACCCTTGATGTTCACGTTCTTGAGCTGCTTGATATCAGCGGCACGCTCGAGAATCATCTCATACGAGATACCGAACTTGCTGTCTGCCTGACCCGTGTCGATACACTTGTTTGTCATAGGGTCGATGTCAGGATTGACGCGGAGACCCACGTCTACCTTCTTACCCATTTCGCCAGCAAAGCGGTCGATGACCCAAAGCTCTTCCATGCTCTCGACATTGATCGAGAAGATTCCCTGTTCGATCGCATACTTGATCTCCTTGTCTTTCTTGCCCACGCCTGCATAGACGATGGACTTAGGGTCGAAACCGGCCTCGATCGCGCAACGGACCTCATTGCCGCTCGCGCAGTCGATTCCGATACCATATTCACGGATCACCTGGAGGATGTGCGGATCATAGTTCGCCTTGATGGCATAATGTATAGCGTAGTTATACTTGCTTGCAACTGAAGTAAGAGACTCGAGGGTCTGACGAAGCAGGTCGATGTCATAAAGATAGAATGGGGTTTCCTTCTCTACGAGGATAGACGCCAATTGTCTGCTGAGCATAGTCTTATATATTCTTTTTCGTTAGTTCGTAAGAAAGGCAAAGTTAAGAATTCATGCTTTAAAAAGCAAGAGCGCAAAACGTATTGTCTTTTTTCATGGAAACATTAAACCAATGATGGCATATTTCGTCAAAATTTAGCCATCTTTGACAGAAACATGTACTTAATAACACAGACAATATGAAAAAGATCATTCTCTCCATCGCTGCCCTCGCATGCGCAGCAATCCTCAACGCACAGCCAGGCGGCGGAATGCCAGGCGGAAACCGTGAGCCTAACACCACCGGAATGTTCGGCATGATGCAGGTAAGCTGCGATTTCGACCCATACGTCGCCGCACCTGAGGGATTCGACGTCGAGCGCCAGGGAATCGAGCACGGCGTGCTTGAGACCGTCGAGTACTTCTCCAACACCACGGACACCACCCGCAGAGCTACCGTTTACCTTCCACCGAAGTTCGACGCATCCAAGAAATACAGCGTCCTCTACCTCCTCCACGGTATCGGAGGCGATGAGAAGGAGTGGCTCCAGGGCGTTCCTGACGTCATCCTCGACAACCTCTATGCAGACGGCAAGCTTGCGGACATGATCGTGATTATGCCTAACGGACGCGCCCAGAAGGATGACCGTCCTATCGGAAACGTATATGCAGGCTCAGCAGCATTCGCAAACTTCGAGAATGACCTCATCAACGACCTCATCCCATTCGTGGAAGGCAAATACAATGTGTATACAGACAAGGATCATCGCGCAATCGCCGGTCTCTCCATGGGTGGCGGCCAGTCTCTCAACTTCGGTCTCGGACACATGGAGCTGTTCTCTTATGTAGGCGGATTCTCATCTGCCCCAAATACCGGAATGCCTGAGAAACTCATCCCGGACGTAGAAAAGACAAAGAAGGAGAACAAGGTTCTCTGGATGGTATGCGGAGGCAAGGACGGTCTCATGTACAACAGCTCAAGGCTCAAGGCATACTGCGACGAGAAGGGTGTACCATGTACTCTCATCAACTATCCTGACGGAGAGCACAACTTCGTGGTTTGGAAATACGGCCTCTACAACTTCTCACAGATCATCTTCAAATAAGACTCTTCTTATGACAATAGAAAAGGCGATGACTCCAAGTCACCGCCTTCTTCATTATTATCTTTCGGTAAGAGTACGTCCCACGGCAGCTGCCCATCCGGCCTTCACTTCCGCCACCTTCTCCTTATCCGCAGATGGCTCGAACACATGCTCAGCCTTCCACTGCAGCTTCAGTTCATCAATGTTCTTCCAGAAACCAACCGCTAGTCCAGCAAGATAAGCGGCACCGAGAGCCGTCGTTTCGGTCACTTCCGGTCTCACCACCTTCGTTCCGAGGACATCGGACTGGAACTGCATCAGGAGGTTGTTCCGTGAGGCGCCGCCATCGACCTTCAGTTCTCCGAGAGGCACTCCGGCATCCCTTTCCATCGCAGCGACTATGTCCATGGTCTGGAATGCAATGCCCTCTAGAGCAGCCCTTGCAATATGGGCCGCAGTCGTTCCGCGGGTGAGGCCATGGATGCTTCCCTTTGCATACTGATCCCAATAAGGAGCACCCAAGCCGGTCAGAGCAGGAACGAGATAGACGCCTCCGTTATCTGGCACCGAAGTGGCAAGAGCCTCGACATCTGAGGATTTCCTTATGATTCCGAGTCCGTCACGCAGCCACTGCACAATGGATCCAGCCACGAAGATGGAGCCTTCGAGCGCATAGTTTACCTGATCGCCAATCTTCCAAGCTATGGTGGTCAGCAGGCTGTTGCGGGAAAGGATTGGCTTGTCTCCAGTGTTCATCAGCAAGAAGCATCCGGTTCCATAGGTATTCTTGACACTGCCGGACTCGGTGCACATCTGCCCGAAGAGCGCAGCCTGCTGGTCTCCAGCTATTCCTGCGACCGGCACCTCTGCACCCATGAGCATGGTATGACCATAGACCTCGGAAGAAGAACGCACCTGAGGCATCATCGACACAGGTATGTCGAGCAGCTCCAGCAACTCCGCATCCCACTCGAGGGTATTGATATTGAAAAGCATGGTCCTGGATGCATTGGTCACGTCAGTTATGTGGATCTTACCATCAGTCAGATTCCACACCAGCCAGCTGTCAACCGTTCCGAAGCGCAACTCTCCCCTCTCAGCTCTCTCCCGTGCTCCAGGCACGTTGTCGAGCATCCACTTGATCTTCGTTCCAGAGAAATATGCATCTATGATGAGTCCCGTCTTCTCGCGTATCTTATCGGTGAGTCCTGCCGCCTTCAGGCTGCTGCAGTAGTCAGAAGTTCTCCTATCCTGCCATACTATGGCATTGCAGATGGGCCTTCCTGTTGTTGTATCCCAGACTATGGTAGTCTCGCGCTGGTTGGTAATTCCGATGGCGGCAATATCCGATCCACGGAGCCTTTTCGAGGTCATGGCTTCGGCCATTACGGCACATTCGGTGGCCCAGATCTCCATCGGATCATGTTCGACCATTCCTGGCTTAGGGAAGTACTGTGTGAATTCTTTCTGGCTGACCGCAACTGGATTTCCATTCCTGTCGAATACGATTGCTCTGGACGAGCTTGTACCCTGGTCAATTGCTATAACGTAGTCTCTCATTCAAAGGGGCGTGATAGTGAGTCTTTATACAAAGATAGACAGAATTGTCAGAAAAAGCCTACATTTGTCATACACCACGACATATATGAAGAAAACACTTATAACCCTCGCAACGGCAGTCCTCTGCCTCACATCATGCCAGCCAAAGGCTGAGCTCAAGCCACGAATCGTAGTAATGACGGACATTGGTCCGGAGGCCGTGGAGCCCGACGACATGGAATCGGCAGTAAGGCTCATGTCATATGCTGACCGCTTCGAGATCGAGGCCATCATGACCACCATCGGATGGAACTGCGACCCATACCCAAGCGAATGGGCCGAATACCTGACAAGGGTCATCGACGCATACGGGAAGGACGTCGACAAGCTCAAGGCACGTTCCGGACAGAAGGGATTCCGCTCCCTGGAGAAGGAGAATGGGACTCAGGAACTAGGATACTGGCC
>JAGHUQ010000067.1 GCA_018064725.1 Candidatus Cryptobacteroides caccocaballi | reverse complement strand
AGCACGTCGGCGAATCAGGTGCAGGTCGCTCGATTCCTTCATCTGGACATCGAAGAAGTTCGCCGTATATTGCGCAATACGCGAAAGCGGTAGCACACAAGGCGTGGCGGTTAACAGATTGATAATCTGATATATGCCATAGAAGAGGTGGGCATGAATTGCCCTCCTGTTTTAGGTTAAATTATTGTTTGATAATAAGTTAGCTGCCACGCGATCTTTTTGCCGCCATGCTGGGGGGTCCCACCGGGGTGGTCCGGCAGTATACTCGGCAGTATACTCGGCAGTATAGTGTTACGAACTACGATATCCAAACACTTAGGCTAGTCCTGGACGAATGGAACCTTGGCGTCGTGGCACAGACGCTGGGTGGCGAATCGACCGCTCATCACGGCGCATGGCATACCTCCGCAGATGGTCCACTGTCCACCGACGTAGAGATTCTTGAGTCCTGGAATACGCCCGGTGTGGCTCGCGGTACCGGCATAGGGGGTACGGATGAAGCTCATGTAGGAACCTTTGTGACTTCCGCAGCGCTTGTGGAAGCTCATCGGGGTGGTGACTTCGAGCACTTTCATCTTTCCTGCGAGATGTGGGAACTTTTCTGAAAGCCGCTGGAGGAGTGCATCAGCCATGATCTTTTTCTCTTCCCTGTAGCGTGCGGCGGACTCTTCGTGGTAGCGTTTCCATGTCTCGAAATCGGCTTCATACTGCATCATCAGGCACTGGAGTACGAAATGGCCCTTCGGCGCGAAATGCGGCTCGTCGGCATAATGGTGGAAGAGTACATGGTCGTGAAGCCTTCGACCTATGCGGAACGGCTTCACCTTCAGAATCGCAGTGGAGTCGATGTCGCCAGGATCACCTTCGCATCCGATGTAGACGACCGTGTTGCTGAAGGTAGGGAAATTGCGTCGGTCACGCAGCCTTGAGTGGAAGAATCCGTCCTCGAATCTGCCGTCGAGCATCTTGTCGAGAAGCAATTGCGGGGAAACGCTCGAAATGACGTATTCCGCTTCGAGTATCTCACCGCCCCTGAGCTGCACGCCGACAGCCTTGCCGTCCTTCACGATGATCTTCTCGACCGGCGCACTGGTACGAACCTTTCCGCCGAGTTCGGCATACTTCCGTTCCATCCTCTGCTCGAGCGCCAGTGAGCCGCCCTCCGGGAGATTCGTGTTTCCCTTGACAGCATATCCCAGTATATAGAGCAGCGCCTCTGCATAGTAGCCCTTCGGAAAATAGCAGTTCATGACGAAACGCAGGTCTTCGCTCTTGAAGCGTCTTGAGTACTCCTCGATGGTGATGGTCGCGAACTTGCGGTGTATCGGAATGACTTTCCTCATTGACCATACGAAACGCAGCTTGTACCTCAGGCTGGATATTTCCATCGGGACCTCCGCGTTCTGGAGCATGAGCCCATATGCCTGCAATGCGGAAATGAATTCGTCTATCGCTTCCTCGTCCTCGGGACCGAAGGAAATCATCTCTGCACGGAGCTTATCGAGGTCGAGATACATGTGGAACTTACGCCCGGACGGAGTGTCCGTAGCGAAGAACGGATCCAGCGGCGTGGTCTTCACATCAGGCCCGAGAGCTCCTACCTGACACCATACCTTGTAGAGATCCTGATATGGGTCTGTCCCCAGCAGCCAATGGATGCTGTTGTCTATATGGAAGCCTTGACGGTCCCATCCGGTACATTCTCCACCGAGATTGACTGTGCTTTCGAGGATAAGGGTGTCGAACCCGCTCTTGCGGGCATAGATTGCCGAGGTCAGACCGGAGATTCCTCCTCCGATCACGAGTACACGCTGGTTCACTAGTTCGTTGCGGTTTGGTTTCAGACACGAATATAAGAATAATTCTTATATTAGCGGAATCATGGGCAGGGTTATATTTGCCCAAAGCAAAGAAATAACGATTCTCAAATTGACTATGGAAAAAAAGGAAATCACACGCAGGGACGCGATAAAGACCATGGGAGCTGCTGCGGCTGTCGTAGCTACTGGAGCTGTCGGAGTGGATGCGCTCGCGGCAGAAACAGTTGGAAAAGCGGAGAAGGCTACCGCTGCTGCTCGTCAGCTCAAGGTGCTTCTCATCAATGGCAGCCCTCGTCCTAAGGGCAATACCTACACGATGCTCTCCGAAATCGCGGCGCAGCTCGAGAGGAACGGCATTGCCAGCGAGATCATGCAGATAGGTACTAAGCCCGTGCGCGGTTGCATAGCATGCGGTCAGTGCGGAGCCAAGAGACTTGGGAAATGTGTCTTCGATGATGATGTATGCAACAAGGCTATAGCAAAGATGTCCGAGTCTGACGGTCTGATCGTAGGTTCTCCTGTCTATTACGGAACTCCTACTGGTCCCATCCTTTCTCTTCTCCATAGAATGGGATATTCTGCCGGCAGCGTGATGCAGGGCAAGCCGGCAGCCGGTGTCACGGTATGCCGCAGAGGTGGTGGCACAGCCTCCTTCCAGACCCTCCAGATGCCGTTCCAGATGCTGAACATGCCAATCGTCACCTCGCAGTATTGGAACATTGCCTATGGTGCAGGTCCCGGTGAGGTCACTCAGGACGAGGAAGGTATGCAGACCATGAGGACGCTTGCAGACAATATGGCTTATCTTCTCAAGCAGATGGCCAGCGGTACGGCTGAAAAGCCTCAGCGCGAACGTGGTAAGTTCACCAACTTCATAAGGTAATGCTCAAGGCAGTCATATTTGACTTTGACGGGACGCTGGCGGATACCGCGCCTGCCATCGTGGCGACGATGAAGCAGACTTTCCGGGAGATGGGACTTCCTGAACCCGAGGAGGAACTGATAAAGTCGACGATAGGCCTGCCCCTTGAGGGATGTTGCCGTATTTCAGGCAATCTCGAAGAGCCGCAGGTGGAGGTGGCGACGGAGATCTACCGCAGGATATTCAACGACTTTGCAGCCAGCCACACCAAGGTATATCCCGGTGTGGTGGATACGATGAATGCTCTTGCCGCGAAGGGACTCAGACTGGCGATCGCAACCAGCCGTGGGCCGAACTCGCTTGACCTCGTGCTCAGGACCAATTCCATCGAAGTGGTATTCGAGACCCGTGTCACCGGCCATGACGGATATGCTCCGAAACCAGCACCGGACATGGTGCTCGTGCTCCTGGAGCGAATGGGACTTACTCCCGACGAAGCGCTGGTAGTAGGGGACACGACCTTCGACATCGAAATGGGAAATGGCGCCGGATGCCGTACATGCGCGGTCACATACGGCAACCATTCCCTCGAAAAGCTCCTGACTGCAAATCCGACCTACCATATCGATTCCATGCCGGAACTTATGGACATTCCGGAGGTGTCAGAGGCCGGACGTGGCAGGTGAGAACGAGTGTCATGGACACTGGGTGTCCAGAGTCCGGATTGAAATGAAGATTGGAAAATGGAAAGAAAGATTATAGGAATAGGCGAGACCGTACTCGACGTCATCTTCAGAAACGACCAGCCAAAGTCGGCGACGCCTGGAGGCTCGACCTTCAATTCGATGATATCCCTCGGCAGGGTGGTACGCAAGGCCTGCCCGGAGGTGAAGATCCTCATGGTGACTGAAGTCGGCGACGACCATATCGGGCAGATGGTGACCTCGTTCATGGAGGAAAACGGTGTCGGGACCGAAGCTGTGACCCGCAATCCAGGAACGCAGACCCATGTGTCCATGGCCTTTCTGGACGACGACAACAATGCTCAGTATGAATTCTATAAGGACCATGCAAGCGCATCGCTCTCTCCGGAGAAGGTGTCGTCGGTGAAGTTCTCGAAGGGAGATCTTGTCCTCTTCGGATCATTCTTTGCCATCAATCCGAAGATACGAGCGTTTACGAAAGCCCTGCTCGAAGCTGCACGGGAGGCGGGCGCGACCATCTACTACGACATCAATTTCCGCAAGAGCCATATCCATGAGATTCCTATGATCATGGACAACATCATCGAAAACTGCCGCCTGAGCGACTTCGTACGCGGTTCGGATGAGGATTTCGGATATCTGTTCGGAACCACGGACCCAGACAGGATCTATTCCGAGCACATCGCTGAGCTCTGCCCGAACTTCATCTGCACCTGCGGCTCGCGTCCTGTGCATGTGTTCATGCCAGGGTATCACGAGACCTTCCCTGTGCCGGAGGTCAAGACCGTGTCGACGATTGGTGCCGGTGACAATTTCAATGCAGGTTTTCTCTTCGGGCTGCTTCGCGAAGGACGGAGTGAGACTGGAGAAAAGAACCCTTCCGGAAGGCTCTCTGCGGCCGTTCTTCCTGAACTCATCAACCTTGCGTGCCGCTTCTCCGCGAACGTCTGCGCGAGCATCGGCAACAATGTCGATGAGGACTTTGTCGACACTTTGCTGCGATAAGCGGATATTCAGCCTACGTTAAACTTTGGCGTCGGAAACGTGTCAAAATATCGTTGAACAAATAACCACACGTAATATGAAGAAATTTGTAGTCCTCGCATCGGCACTCTGCCTTGCAGTTGTTGCCAGTGCCCAGGTGAAGGAAGATTTCGTTCCTTCTTCGACAGTCCAGTCAGGAAAGCAGTATCCTGCAGTAAATTCTGAGAGATGTGTCAGAGTCAAGGTGAATGCACCGGACGCACACTCGGTCAAGCTCGACATCGGCGGCAAGCAGTATGACCTCGCAAAGGGGGAGGACGGCCAGTGGATCGGTGAATCTGCACCTCAGGACGAGGGATTCCACTACTACAACCTCGTGATCGACGGCGCAGCGTGCCCTGATCCTACCGCTCTCTATTACTATGGCTCAGGCCATTGGACCAGCGGCGTAGAGGTGCCTTCATACGATGGTGACTTCTTCGCGGTCAAGAATGTACCTCAGGGACAGATCCGTGAACTCTACTATTGGTCTGAGGTTACCCAGGCCATGCGCCATTGCTTCGTATATACTCCTGCAGAATATGAGTATCTCTACACCAAGCGCTACCCTGTGCTCTATATCCAGCATGGCGGCGGCGAGAACGAGTACGGCTGGGCATCGCAGGGCAAGACTGCGCAGATCATGGACAACCTCATCGCAGAGGGCAGCGCTGTTCCATTCATCGTCGTGATGGAGTGCAGCGACGCTCAGCTTCCACGTCCTGAAGGGCAGAGTTTCCAGGCTGCCGGACAGCGCGTTCCCGGCGGTGCTCCTCAGGGTGGTCGTTCAACTGGTGCAGGCGCTCCCGGTCAGGGAAGGCCTCAGGGCGGCTTCGGTGGCTTCAATATGGCAGCAATGTTCTCAACCTACGACAGGGTTATGTCAGAGGATCTCATCCCATACATCGACAAGAACTTCAGGACCATCGCAGACAATGCACACCGCGCCATGGCAGGTCTTTCAATGGGAGGTATGTG
>JAGHUQ010000008.1 GCA_018064725.1 Candidatus Cryptobacteroides caccocaballi | reverse complement strand
CGGACAGCTCGATGCCGACGGTGAACAGCAACAGGTGGCGCTTTGCGGGGAAGGAGATTCAACCGCTCGGAAATACCGGTTGGCTTGACTTCGGCGCAAGGCAGTATGACAGCTTCCTGGGACGGTGGACCACGGTGGATCCTCTCGCGGAGAAGTATCCAGGCATCAGCCCTTACTCCTACTGCGCGGGGAATCCGATAAACTTCGTGGATCCGGATGGTAAGAATTGGTATTATTATGTTACCGACAACGGTGAAACAAAATATGAATATTATGAAGGTCAACTATCTTCACAAGACTTGGAAGTTCTTGGTTGGACAGATCTCGGATATACATATCTAGACGTAGATAAAAATAGATATTATTCTCTTTTTGGAACAGTTGAAAACTGGATGCAAATAGATGGACGCCCTGCAATCGGGCAACTAATACAAAGAGTTGATGAACTTGTTATCAATTATGCATTAGGAAAGTCCAATGAGGAAACAGGGAATCAATATAAGACTGACTTCTATATAGATGGAATAGAAAATGGTAGCTATAGATTCAACTACACCGGACAAACATTTAGTAGTGTCACAATAGATAATCCGGTCAAAAATTTTAATGATGGCACGCTATACAGAGCTTGTAACCAGGATAATTCTTTCGCATGGATACATAGCTGGCCAAATAAACGCATAGTTCTATCTGGTTATAATCTAAAATATGCTGGCTATTGGCTTCAAGCGGTTAATGGGAACGGTTCTTATGGGGGATTCAGAAATATCCAGATTAAGTTTGATGAAAATAATGCTGAAAAGTTCCTTAGAAGTTGTAATAATATCTTCGGAACTAAGTTCTATTTAAAAAACTAGCATTGCTATGACTCGTATATTTTTTCTTGTGTTTTTTTTATTGTCTCAGGCTTTCTGTTATGCTCAATCATATATAGTTTTGCCAGAATCATTGGATACCGTTGAGGTGGATTCTCCCATAACATGGTATATCGAGTGTTTTTATGGAGCATATAATCGTCCTCCACAAACAAAGGAGGAACTCCACGATTTCGTGCAGCCAAGATTGTACTCCAGTATTAGCCCTTGTCTAAGTAAGCGTGAAATTAAGTATATAAAGTCGTTTGGGACTCGTAAGAAAGATCGGTTGTGGAATAGCTATGATAGCGTATTCTACTACGATTCTAGGAATGACTGGACATTTATAGTATATGGGTGCCCTTTTGAGTGGCAGTTCTCGGATAGATTGACTTTTAATCAAGTAGTGCCGGATGCTTGCTTCGATAAAGAGGGTAATTTCTTATACTCAGATCTATCTATTGTTGGTGAGGATGAGGTGAGCGGGTATAATGTCCCTATTTGGATTAGGACAACTGACTCTAAAGGAGGGATGGAGAGATGGTCTGTATTACGCATACCGGTGAGTTACAGCTTGCGTGAAGGTTTGGTCGTCTTGGAAGACGTGAATTCTGGAATTGATTTTTATATAAAGGATTCATCTGCATATGTCAGACCTCCGATTGGAATCTTAGAATTGTGTGAAAAATATCTTGTTAAGGTTGCCGACTCCCTTCACTCATATTTGGTAAGCCATCCGAATGTTGGGAAGGTAAATATGTATCTTCCGATGCGAACTAGTGTAGATGGCGTAAACAGAGTTTATTGATTATAAAGAATAGGAGTTTTTTGTATAACCCGAATGCTGAGACTGACCTTATGGCCAGTCTCTTTTTGTTGAAAAGTTACCTACGGCAACGGCGTCAGCGAGTCGAGGACCTACACGGTCCAGGGCTGGCTGAAGGAGAAGGATACTGTTTCGAAAAGTGTGTCTGAACAGAAAAAGCAGAGGCTCACGGTTGTTCGTGAGCCTCTGTTCGGTATGGTAGTCTTGTAGGAGACTTCAGCTAGTTACGTTTTACGGCAGCGAGGATTTCCTCTTCGCCGGGAACGTGGCGTCCCTGCATGATGATGCGGCCGTCGCAGATGACGGTGTCGATGCAGCTGGTATCGGCGGCGTATACCCAGTTGGAGATGAGATTGTGGTTAGGAGTCATCTTCGGATCGTCGAGGCGCACGAGGATGGCGTCTGCCAGCTTTCCGACTTCGATCACTCCTGCATCGATTCCGAACGCCTCAGCACCGTTGCGGGTTGCCCATTCGAACACCTGCTGAGCTGGGAGAACCTCCGGGTCTCCGGTAGTCACCTTGGCGAGGAATGACGCAAATTTCATCTCCTCCCTCATGTCCAGGTTGTTGTTCGATGAGCAGCCGTCCGTTCCGAGGGTGACCTTCGCCCCTGCCTTGACCATTGCGTCTGCCCTGAATGCTCCTGAACTGAGCTTCATGTTCGAGCATGGGCAGTGGGAGATCGTTACGCCGCGCTTCTTCAGTATTTCAATCTCCTCGTCGTCTACATGCACGACATGCGCGGCGATCACGTCAGGGCCGAGGAAACCGAGCTTCTCAAGGTAGCGGACAGGGGTGTCGCCGAATTCCTTGATGCTGTTCTGAACCTCTGTGGCGGTCTCGCTGACATGGATATGGATCTTCATGCCGAGCTCCCTTGCAGTATTGGCCGCAAGCATGAGCTGGCCGGCATCGGCGGTGTAGATGGCGTGAGGTGCCGCGGTGAGCTGGATCCTTCCGTTCGTTCGGTCCTTCCATGACTTCATGTATGCTACTTTCTCGTCACGGAGTGCCTTGGAGTGATTGCTCATGAAGGTGACTCCGAGAGCGGCACGGACACCCATCTCGTCGACGGCGCGTGCGGTCTCATCGATCTCGAAGTACATGTCCGAGAAGAAGACGGTGCCTGACTTTATCATCTCGAGTATGGCGAGTCTCGAACCGTTGTAGATGTCCTCCGGGGTGAGCTTGTCCTCGTATGGCCAGATGTACTCGCTGAGCCACTTGAAGAGTTCCATGTCGTCGGCATAGCCGCGCAGCAGGGTCATCGCTGCGTGCCCGTGGGTGTTGTAGAACGGTGGAAGAATGGCCATTCCGCTTGCGTCGATCACTGTCTCTGCGCTCATTCCCGAACCGGCGGGAGAGATGCTGGAGAATCGGTTGCCTTTGATGAGTATGTCCGATGGCTGTCCTTCGTGAAGGACGTTTCTGATGAGAATCTCTGACATGACGGTTGTTCTAAAGTGTCTGACCTCCTACGAATTCCCTCATGATCGAGGTCGGAGGGATGATTCCGATTTCCTTCGGCTGGAGTACATCCACCTTTTCGAGGAGAGAGAGCAGTTCCTGCGCCTTTTCGAATGCCGGAGAGGTCTCCTTAATCTCGTAGAGAAGAGGCTCCGCGTAGTATTTCAGGAGCGGCAGGTCGTAGAGCATGGATGAGTTGAATGCCATGTCCGCGTTGACGGCGAATGGGAATATCCACTTCTTTTCGCCCCTGCGTACACTTGGCCAGCGGAGTATGGTGGCTTCCGGGCTGTGGCCACGGGTGCGGCTGTC
>JAGHUQ010000118.1 GCA_018064725.1 Candidatus Cryptobacteroides caccocaballi | reverse complement strand
ACGAAAAGGTTGTCGCTGTTTCCTGAGAGATAGAACTTACCGTTGTACTTTACGAGATCCGGTGCTCCAGGGATACCCTGAACCTGATGGAACTCCCAGTTGAGAAGGTCGTCAGAAACCCACATTCCACCACCAGAGCAGCACATATAATACTTCCCGCCGTCCTCGATGACGGTAACGTCACCACTTGCATTTCCGCCGACGCCGATTTCCATCGGAAGCGGGTTGCAATATCTTTGTGCAAACATTGGCGCTGAAAGAATCAGCGCCAATGATGCCATGAAAAAATGTCTTATTTTCATAGGATTATTGTTTGAATATTACCATCCCTTGTGCTGTACGAGGTTCTCATTTGCCTGAATCTCGTTGTCACCGAATGGAAGGTCATAATACTTGTCGTCCCAGCCATGGCCCTCGCCGTCGGTAACCTCGATGTCATACTCGGTGGTACCTGGCTTGTAGCCCCTGAATGCATAACGCTTCTTACCTGCATCTTTGAGAACGTCAGCACCGAGTTTGAAGCGGTCGATATCGAACCATCTCTCACCCTCGCAGTAGAGCTCAGCACGACGCTCATCGATGACAGCCTGGAGATTGATGCTGTTCAATGGCTCAAGCTTTGCCCTGCTACGAACCTCGTTGAGAGCCCTGAGACCAGAACCGTCTGCATCGTTATTAGCTACAACCTGAGCCTCAGCATACATGAGAAGAACCTCAGCATAACGGATGATAGGATTGTTAGCACGTGAGTAGATGTTACCACCGGTCTCAGTATAGACATCTGCCTTCCACATCAAGCAGGTTGCATTGAAATAACCGATGACATTTGGATATGCGCGACCTGGGAGGATACCCTTGTTCTCGCTGTCATAGTCCATTGCGAGAAGATCCTCATAAGAAGCAAGCTTAGCCTTGAAACGAGGGGTATTCTCACCATCGTGTGACTTCATGAAGTCAACGTAAGCCTGTGTAGGAAGGCAGAAACCCCAACCATAAGCGAAGATTTCACTTGGGATGTAGATATTGTCGTTACGGAGTGACCTCCAAGTCTGGCGGTTATCGTTCTGGAGAGCCTTGTCAGAAGAAGTCTCAGCACAATTGCGCTCGAAGATGTACTCGTCGCAGAAGTCAGACTTCACACGGAAGAGGTCTGCAGGATTATCGATAAGACCATACTTATTGCCTTCGATGAGAGCCTTGAGAGGCTCGATTGCCTTCTTGGCATACTCTGGCTGATTGTACTTTGCAGCATACCAGGTCGCAGCCTTTCCGTAGAATGCCTGAGCAGCGCCGGCGGTTGCACGGCCACCAAGGAGTGCCTGCTGTCCCTTGCCTGCCTTTGCAGGAAGATTCTTTGCAGCCTCCTCGAGGTTTGAGAGAATCCAGTCAATCATCTCTGCAGGATCACCGTTAGGAGCGTACATGTCGTCAGAGCTATAGATATGGTCAGCAAAAGGAGGATTGTGCCATACACGCATAGCCTCGAAGAGACATACTGCACGGAGGAATCTTGCCTCAGCCTTTACTCTGTTGATATCAGCATCATTGGTCTCAGGAATCTTATCCAGGATAAGGTTGCAATGGTAGATGCAGACATAGAGTGCCTGATAGAGGCTATAACCTCTACGAGGGCCATGGAAGAGCCAGTCGCTAGGTTGGCATGTGAGCTCGTCTGCGTTTCTGTAACGGTTTGCATTATCAGCGTATGTACCGCCACCGCAGTCAGAATCATCAGAAATAATCTCGAAGAAGTTCTGAATCTGGACCTCCTCAGGACCACTGAAATAAACCTTATATACCTCTGCAATCAGCTTCTCTGCGTCAGCAGCTGTAGCGTTTGCATAGAAAGTATTGAAGTCGTTCGCACCCTTGCGTGGATTCTCAAGCTGCTTCGAGCATGATGAGAAGCCAAGAGCAAGCAAAAGAGCAGATGCTATTATTGTGATTTTCTTCATGACTAATCGAATTAGAATGAAAGGTTAAGACCGAAAACAAGTTTCTTTGAGATAGGGTATGAACCGGTATCTACGCCGAGACCGTTAGTAGATGCACCATAGAGTGAGGACTCAGGATCGAGGCCTGGGTACTTGGTGATGGTGATGAAGTCATCAAGAGACATGTAAACTCTGAGGTTGTCCATGCGGATCTTCTTGAGGACGCTCTTAGGAAGAGTATAACCGAGCTGGATCTGCTTGATCTTGAAGAATGATGCATCGAACATCCTGTCGGTAGAGCAGAGAATCTTTGCGTCAGTATTGCTTGGCTTTGGATGCTTGTATCCAGTTGAAGCAGGGCTCTGCCATGCATCGGTATAGAATTCCTTGAGAGTATTGAGCTGAGTGTTGTCAGCACGGGTCATAGCGAAGAGCTTCTCGACACCCTGAGCACCGGTACCATAGATAACGAGGTCGATTCCCTTCCATGCGAGATTTACGGTGAGACCGTAAGTGAAATCAGGAATACCGCTACCAGCGTTGATTCTATCATCGTCATTGATTACGCCGAATGGCTCAGCGGTATCAGCATAGATAGGAGCACCAGTCTGCTGGTCTACTCCAGTCACATTGTAAAGGCGGAGATACCAGAGAGGATAACCAGCCTCGAAGTAGGTTACAGGCTCTGCAGTGTGAATCTGGTAACCAGGGACACGACCTACCTGAGTTCCTTCGAGTACCTTGTTGTGAAGGGTTGCGAGGTTACCGCTTACGCTGTATGAGAAATCACCCTTGGTGTCCTTCCAGCTGAGTTCAATCTCAGTACCATGGTTGTTGACCTTACCTGCGTTGATATAGGTAGTGGTAGAACCGGTGTTTGCAGGAGCATTGGTGCTGGTGATAAGGTCGTTGGTGTTCTTGTTATACCAATCGAGTGAGAATGCGAGTCTCTCCCTGAAGAAACGGAGATCGATACCGAGGTCAACCTGCTTTGAGGTCTCCCACTTGATTCTAGGGTTAGGAAGCACGCCTGAAGGGCCTACACCGACTACGCGGTTGCCTGTATCGGTGAAGTTGTAACCGTTATTATTGCTTGCGGTGAGGATATCACTGTACTGATAGTCACCCATTGCATTCACGTTACCGTTGACACCCCAAGATGCACGGATCTTCATGAAGGTAAGGCCGATCTTATCCTTGACTACATTCATGAACTTTTCGTTAGATACTGTCCAACCGGCAGAAACTGATGGGAAGTAACCCCAACGGTTAGATGGATCGAGCTTTGAAGTATCGTAAGCATCCGCACGGAAGTTAGCCTGTACCATGTACCTATTGTCATATGACCATGAAAGACGGCCATAGTAAGACATGTTGACGCGGTCGGTAGGAACACCGGAAACGGTCATACGGGCATCGTTCACTGAGTAAGAGAGATAGCGATAGTTCTCTGCAGGGTCTGAGAGGAGGTAGGTTGTAGCGCTGACGAAATCAGTGTTGCTCTTCTGGAAAGAGAAACCAGCCATTGCAGAAAGATTATGCTTCTTGATGTTCACATTATAGTTCGCGAAGTTCTCCCACTGATAGAAAAGGTTTGTGCTTGACCTGCCGACGAGCGACTGATCCTGGAACGCGATTGATGTGATACGATAAGGATGGTTGAAAGTGCTGGTCTTAGAGTAACCTGCACGATATCCGAAACGTGATGTGATCACGAGACCCTTGACAGGAGTGATGTTTGCGAAAGTGGTACCACGGAGGTTGAATGACTCAGTGCTTGTATCGCTTCTGTCCCTCATGACTGCAGGATGGAAGATAAGACTGCCATCGCCCTGGAGAGAGTAACCATAAGGGTTGCCATTAGGGTCGAGAGGAAGATTGTAGTAAGGATCGTTCATCTTGTTAGCGACAGCCTCTGGGAGGTTGTTCTTATCGAAGATCCAAGGAACGATAGGGTCATATACGAGCATTGAACCGAGGGTAGAAGCATTGATGCTGTTAGCCTCAGATACCTGTGAAAGCTTGGTACGCTCAAATGAGTTGTTGGTTCCTATGGTGAACCACTTCTTAATCTTGTACTCAGCGTTTACCTGGCCGGTGAGACGCTTCATCAAGTCCTTGTCACCTGCTACGATACCGTTATCGGTAAGGTATGATACAGATACGTAGATGCTACCCTTATCGTTAGCAGCCTGTGCGCCGACTGTATGACGGAAAGTCTGACCTTTCTCGAGCATATAGTCTGGCCAATAGGTATCAGTCTTGCCATCCCAATAAGGGGTAACGTCATTACCCATGAGGGTCTGGTATTTAACGTAGGTATCTGCATCCATGAGGTCAGGAAGGTGAGATACCGACTGGGTAGATGACATGAAGTTGTAGAAGATATGTCCGTCACCCGCGTTCTGCTTTCCAGACTTGGTAGTCACGAGGATGACACCGTTACCTGCCTCGATACCGTAGATAGCTGCAGATGCAGCATCCTTGAGGACCTCGATAGAAGCGATGTTGTCAGGATCAAGATAGTTGATGTCGTTGACCTTAAGACCATCTACGATCATGAGCGGACGGGTGGTGGTGTTAGAAGAATATCCACGAATCTGGATGTTAGAATCTGAACCTGGAGCACCTGAAGCGTTTACGATCTGGACACCGGCAGCCTTACCCTGGAGGGCCTGTGCTGCAGAGATGGTCGAACGGTTTGCAAGGTCGCTATCCTTAACGGAAGCGATTGAACCGGTAAGGTCACTCTTCTTCTGGACACCGTAACCGATGACAACGGTCTCCTCGAGAAACTCGCTGTCCTCAGCAAGGACCACGTTGATGATGGTCTGACTGCCGACAGCAATTACCTGAGAGGCATAGCCGATGCAAGAAACATTGATGCTTGAACCGTCTGGCACGTTGAGCTTGTAAGCACCATCGAGATCGGTAACAGTACCGATTGATGTACTTCCAACGACCATGACAGAAGCACCGACAACGGGCTGGTTGGCTGTATCTACAACCTTTCCGCTGATAGAACGAGTCTGGGCATTCAAGACTGAAATACTCAGACATCCTGCCATCAAGACTGCGAAAGCCTTAATAACGAAAGAGAATACTTTTCCTTTCATGCTTTTGTGTGGTTTGGTTAATAATATTGTGGGATTAAAAAGAATCCGTATGTCATTAATTAGTGTTTTTCAAATTTAAAGAAATGCCCTACCAAACAATGAAAACTTTTGGAAAAGCGATATAATTTTTTGTTCCCAATATTATACCGCAAGGTAAATGTATGATTTTCAAATACATAGAACAAAATAAAAATCAGTGATACCTCATAAAGGTACCACTGATCTGAGATGATAACTATGTCAGGTTTCTAGTTTCTTCCAGGGATTGGCCTGTCTGCAGGAAGCTGGAAGTAAACAGGAGTCGCTACTGCTGCTGGAAGGTGACCGGCAGGATGACCGAACACTGTGAAATCTATGATTCCAAGAGGAGTGTTCTTTGGCCAGTTGGTGACTGTAAGCTTCACGAAGCGACAGGTGACAGGATCGAAGTCATCGAATACTGTATCCTTAGAAACATTGTTCTTGGTCTGATCTACCACTGTCTTGTAATTCTCGCCGTCCATTGAGACTTCAAGCTTGTACTGATATACAGGGAGAGGAGCATCCATAGATCTCCAACCGCGTCCTCGGCCGTTTCCGAAGAGGATACGCATACCATCCACGTCGAAGAGCTGAACCACGTCGAAACGTGTCGCAGGAGAGAGCTCAATAACGAGTGAAGGCTCCTTATCGTCTTCTGCAGGAAGCCAGAGTGTACCGCTGTAGTCATCGACTGCATATGCTGCAGGATAACCAGGCTGCTCTGAAGATGCCTTTGAGAGTGCGTTCATTGCCCTCATCTTATTGATGGTTACAGGGATTGAAGGTTTTGCATCCTTTGCAAGAGGCGCAGGCTGAGGAGTATCCGTAACGACACATGACATGAGTCCATCCTCATCGAAGGTGATCTTATCCATACCGATACGACGTCCTCCAGGAGGGTTTGAAAGCACGATGGTATAGAACTGGTAGTACTCACCATCTGGGCCCTTTACGATAGAACCGTGTGCAGTACCGGTCACGAGACCCTCAGTCTTGCGGAGAAGCGGGTTGTTAGGAGCGTAAGAATATGGTCCGAGAGGAGAGGTGGCTGTATAGTAACCCTCCGCATATGTCTTCCACTGGGTACCAGATGCTGAATACTCGAGATAGTAGACACCGTTGCGCTTCTCGATCCATGGTCCTTCGATCCATGCAACACCAGGATACTCATTCTTCTCGCCGTAACGCTCCCACGCATGCATAGGATTGAAGCCGAAAAGATGAGTAGGCTTCTCAAGGAAGCGGGTAAGGTCATTTGGATCAAGCCTTACTCCATAAATACCACTGACGCCACGACCTGGCCAGAAGAGGTAAGGGACATTGTCGTCATCAATGAAAATCTTTGTATCGAAACCTCCGTTCCAGCCATCCTCAATCGCGTAGGTGTTCTTGAAAGGGCCGAGATCCTTGAACGGTCCAAGCGGATTGTCTGCAACGAAAAGATTGTCGCTATTTCCTGAAAGATAGAATTTGCCGTTATACTTGACAACATCAGGAGCTACAGGAATTCCCTCAACCTGATGGAATGTCCAATCGACGAGATTGTCAGACACCCATGCGCCACCACCAGTGCAATACATGTAATACTTTCCGCCTTCTTCAATGACGGTTACGTCTCCTGATGCATTACCACCATTACCTATAGGCATAGGAAGCGGGTTGCAATAACGCTGTGCGAACATAGGCGCAGAAAATGCGAGCGCCAATGCAGCCGTTAAAAATGATTTTAGTTTCATATGTTAGAATATTTGGTTGCGTGAATACAGCATCAAATATAGACAAGACTTATATGAACAGATGAAAATTTTTGGAAAAAGGATAATAAAAAGGAGCCGACGAGACAAAAGTCCCTTCGACTCCTTGTGGAAACAATACAAACCAACCTTTATTTACATATTCCCTCCACCGGGAATAGGAGTTTCTGCCGGGAGGTGTCCGGATGAACGTCCGAACACGGTGAAATCGATGACACCAAGCTGCTTGCCTTCAGGCCATCCGGTAATGGTGAACTTCACATATCTGCAGGTCACAGGATCGAACTCGTCGAACAGAGTGTCCTTGGAAACGGAATTCTTCGTCTGATCCACGACGGTGGTAAAGTTTTCTCCGTCCATGGAAACCTCAAGCTTGTACTGATATACAGGAAGAGGCTCATTCATGCTCATCCAGATGTTACCGCGTCCGTTGCCGAAAAGCACGCGCATAGCATCAACCTCGAAAAGCTGCACAATATCGAAATTTGTAGCCGGGGCAAGATCAACGATGATGTATGGCTCCTTGTCATCAGCCTCAGGGAACCATATGGTACCGCTGAAATCATCAACAGCATAGGCAGATGGACGGTCTGGCTGCTGAGAAGATGCCTTGGAATGAGCGTCCATCTGGCTCACCTTGTTGATGGTCACTGGGACAGAAGTCTTGACATCCTTTGCGAAAGGGACAGGCTGAGGATCGTCTGTAACTGTGCAGTACATGAGGCCGTCCTCGTCAAAGGTAATCTTATCCATGCCTATGCGACGACCTCCAGGAGGATTGGAGAGCACTATCGTGTAGAACTGATACCACTCGTCGTCAGGTCCCTGGATGATGGAGCCATGCGCAGTACCTGTCACAAGTCCTTCAGTCTTGCGGAGAAGAGGGTTATTGGGAGCATATGAATATGGTCCGAGAGGTGATGTCGCCGTATAATAGCCCTCTGCATATGTCTTCCACTGGGTACCGGAAGCCGAATACTCTAGATAATAGATGCCGTTACGTTTGATGATCCATGGTCCTTCAATCCATGCGACTCCGCCGTATTCGTTCCTCTCGCCATAGCGTTCCCACTTGTGCATTGGATTAAAGCTGAAGAGGTGCACAGGCTTCTCAGCAAATCGTGTAAGGTCATCAGGATCGAGTTTGACTCCGTATATGCCACTGACACCACGACCAGGCCAATAAAGGTAAGGAGTGTTGTCATCGTCGACAAAGATCTTGGTGTCGAAACCACCAATCCATCCATCCTCAGGAGCATAAGTATTCTTGAATGGTCCCAAATCCTTGAATGGACCGAGCGGGCTGTCGGACACATATAGATTGTCATCATTTCCGGAAAGATAGAACTTGCCATTGTACTTGGCGACATCCGGAGCGACCGGGATGCCTTCTACATAATGGAAGGTCCAGTCCACGAGGTCATCCGAAACCCAGGCTCCACCACCAGAGCAATACATATAATACTTGCCACCATCCTCGATGACAGAGACATCGCCAGAGGCATTTCCGCCCTGACCGATAGGCATAGGAAGAGGATTGCAGTACCGCTGTCCCTGCGCAAACCCAACGGCAGAAAAAAGAAGCACGACAGCTGATGCAAACAGATTCTTAGTTCTCATATAATTTGGTTTTAGTTTTTTGGTAATACACAAGCATTGCTAAAACGATTTCAAATATAGACGGGCACTTCTAACGAAAATATAATTTTTTGGATAATCGTAGACAAAAATTGGTTATTGCATACACACCATTAAATATTATTGCTAATATTGGAGAAACACTTAATCACACATGAAAAGGGCACTAGCCATAATTGCCACGGCACTGTTATTCTGTATCGAGGCGAATTGCATGGAAACACATCATTTCTATGTGGCATATTCCGGCTCTCAGGGTCTCTATGACACCAATATCACGAATTGTTGTCAGGACAGGTACGGAAGGCTATGGGTCGCATCCAGTGAAGGAGTATATATCTACACGGGAAACAAGTTCACCATCTTCAACAATTCGGAGTACAAAGAACGCTGCTCGAAGATGACCGATAAAGTCGCTGTCGACGGAGATGGATGCCTCTGGATATTATCCAATACCGGCATAGGATATTACGACCCAGACAGCAACAGGTTCAAGATAGTAGATATCGAAATCCACGGAAGGACATGGGACATCTCTTTCGATTCTGAAGGAGGAGTCTGGCTAGCTGTGGGTACCAAGATTTTGCGCTACGACAAGTCCAACGAATCTGTCCAGACAATACTTACCAAGACCTCGGACGTCAACGAACTATGTATCAACGGAAGCAACCTCTATTTCACTGACTCTGACGGTGGCATACTCTCATATTCCATAAAGTCAGCGAAGATTGAGCCGATAAAGTCTCCATTCGAAGATGAGAAAGGCAACAAGATCCGTTACGAAGGTCTGGCTTTCATCGATGGAGGCCACATTCTCACATCTACAAGCAACGGTAAGATTGTGGTCGTTGACCTGGACAAAGGCAAGGAAAGGGTGGTCATCGACTATTCTTCGGAAGAAATCATCCCCCATGTCCTTACTCTCATGGTACGAGGCAACGAGTACTGGATAGGAACGCAGACTGGAGCATTCATCTACGATGCACAGACCGGAGAGACGGAAAGGCAAATTTATGGTGAAGGAGGAAAGTTGTCGCTTGTCGGACAGTACGTAAGGGACTTCTTCACCGACAGGGATGGCAATGTATGGGCTTCCACCCTCACAGGTTTGAAAGGATGGATCAATTATGGAAGCAACTTTGAGAGATTTGTATTCGACGGGACTGAGAATTCACCGGCCGGGACGTCCGTCTGTGCAGCAATAGAGGGTCCTGACGGCAATATCTGGTTCGGAAGCGACGAAGGAAAGATATTCACCTTCAACCCACGCACAAAAGCCTTCGAGGACTATACCGAAAAGATCGGGATTCCTGACTTTTCCGCCATCGACGACATAAAGTTCAAGGACAATCTGCTCTTCGTCATATCCTACGGCTATGGTCTGACCGTGTATGACATAAGCACGGGTAAGGTCGTCAGGAGGTTATTCAGCTCGACGTTTAAGAACATATCCCCTCTCAAGGGAAGCGGATTCAAAGCATACATAGGAAGTACTGACGGACTCTACCTCCTCGATGGACTCCATTCCACACCCGTCAGGTTGGAGGGTGTGCCGCACAAAATGATTACCGATGTCTCCGATGCATTTGACGACAAGTGCTGGATTGCCACTTACGGAGGTGGCTTCGGCATCATTGACACGAATACAAACACATATATTTCATATGACACCAAGTCATATCCATCACTCGTCAAGACGGATTACATAACGACAATAAGAGTCTGCCATGACGGAACCGTGTGGGCCGGTACTGACGGAGAGGGTCTCTTACGACTCTATATGGAAGGGGACAAGGTCACCGACGTCGAGTATGTCGGTGTGGACAATGGGCTCCCTTTCAACAATGTGCGTGCAATCTGCTTCGGAGGATCAGACATATGGACTTCGACACCGAACGGCATCTGTCAGATATCCAAACAGAATCTGAATATTATAGGGGTATACCTGCAATCTGATGCCATCGTAGGAAGCCATTTCAACGAGAAGACCGGATTTCTTGCATCAAACGGAAAGATGTATTTCGGAACATCACAAGGCATAGTCGCATTTGACCCGGACACGATGACCGAATTATTCTCGGGCAAGAAAGTGATGATCAACAACGTCACCGTCGGAAAACTCGACAACAGAAAGACCACAACCGAGAAAGGCAAGTCAGTCATCGCCTCCAAGTCTCTTAGAGTAAAGCAGAAGGATGCTCCGGTCGTTGCATTCTCTTTCTCTACGATGCTCTACGGTAACCCTAATCTTGTTAATTACAAGTGTACACTGAAGGGAAGGAACTTCGAAAATATCACTACAACTACGGAAAACCCTATCACGTACCTCGGTCTCGCTCCGGGGAAATACGATTTCACCGTAGAAGTCAACGAAGGTACGAGCATGGCTCACTCTGACAGCAAGAGAATAACCATAGTCGCTCCGTGGTACATGTCAGTGATAGCACAGATGATCTACTGGATAGCATTCATTTCACTTATCGGTCTTGGGACATTCGCGGTAAACCAAAGAAAGAATAAGCGATTCCTCAACGAAGCCAAGATGAATGAGGACATGCGTCAGAAGAAACTCCTGCAGGAGAAGATAGATTTCATGACGAACATCACTCACGAAATCAGGACTCCTATCTCAGTGATATCCATACTCGTAGAGAAGATGTTCGGCAAGGACGAACACATCTCAGCAGACGCATCGGCTCTTAAGATGAATGTCGGTAGAATCGTTCAACTCTGCAACGAACTCCTTGACCTTAGGAAGATTCAGGATGGAGAGATGTCTCTGAACAAGAAACCAGAAGATATAGGCAAGATACTCATTTCCATGTGCACACCATACGAAACCGTGACCAAAGAGAAGGGTATACATATGGAACTCTCCATACCTGATACTCCTGTCATGGTTAACTGTGACAAGGAATCAATGGACATCATACTCAGCAATCTGCTCTCCAATGCGATGAAATACTGCACGTCAAAGATTGATGTGGGACTCATCAGCAAAGATGGAACGGCTTCCATAAGAATCAGCAGCGACGGAAAGAAAATTCCGGATTATGAGCAAGAGCGAATATTCGACGCATTTTACCAGAGCAAGCACATTGACAACAAGGGGACAGGCATAGGACTGACGTTCTCTCGCGCACTTGCCCAGAAGAACGGTGGTCGGCTCTTCCTTGACGGCGAAGTGGAGGAGATGAATTCATTCGTCGCAGAATTCCCTGTCTGCGTGGGAAAACCTGAAGAGCAAAAACAGGCAAATCTCGAGGAGAATAAGGAGGACCAGGACACTGACACCCATGCAGAATCATATTCAGAAGAAACCTGCTTCCTTGTCGTAGAAGACAATGACTACCTCAGGAAGCTCATCGCTGAGGAACTTTCGAAAAACAGGCATGTACTGACAGCATGCAACGGTACAGAAGCAATCCGACTCATCAAAGAGAACAACGTCGAACTGGTGATCAGCGATATCATGATGCCAGAGATGGACGGGTGTGAACTCTGCAATATTATCAAGAGCAGCGTTGAGTACAGTCATATAAGCGTAATACTTCTTACCGCCGCCGTCGGAATCGAGACACAGATGAGGTCACTCAAGTCCGGTGCGGACTGCTATCTTGAGAAGCCGTTCAACATGGACGTGCTCATGACGGCAATCGAGAACATCCAGATCAATCGAAGGATACACAACAACCAGTTCATGGCCTCTCCTCTCGCGAAGATAGAGGTTCCGGTATCCGGAGGCACCGAGCAGGAGCTTATGAACCGTCTCCATGACGTTGTCATTGAGCACATAGGAGACACAGAGATGACAACTACAGAGCTCGCCAACCTCGTCAAGATACCAAGAAAGGTGCTGATTCAGAAACTCAAGGTCAACACAGGACTCAGTATCAATGAATACATCCGAATCTGTCGACTCAAGAAAGCAGCTGAATTGCTTGCAGAGAACAAATACATGGTCAAAGAAGTCGCATATTATGTTGGCTATACCTCATCGTCGTACTTCGCCAAGCATTTCACAGCCCAGTTCGGCATTTCACCAAGCGAATTCGCTCAACAGAACACATCATCTATTATTAAATAAGACTTACAACATGAAAAAAACCATCCTATCACTGTCTTTGATTGCCGCGGTAATGAGTTCTTGCTCAAACGACCCTCTTCAGGCTCTTGTAGACAAGGTCTATGACAGTCTTACACTCGAGGAGAAAGCTGCACAGCTGTACGGAATATACCCATCAGAGCTGATGGTCGATGGCAAGGTCTCACTCGAGAAATGCCGAGAGGTCATTCCATACGGCGTAGGTCATATATGCCAGCCGACAAGCTCACAAGACAAGGACGCTGACGGAATCCGTGAGATGGTCGCAGCGATTCAGTCATACCTTATCAATGAGACCAATGCAGGAATTCCGGCAATATTCCATGAGGAGTGCCTCACCGGACTCACAGCACGCGGAGCGACAGCTTTCCCACAGGCTATCGGCGTTGCATGCAGCTGGGATCCGGCAATTGTCAGGGAGAAAACGGCAATGACCGCGAAGATGATGCGCGCCATGGGCCAGCAGCTCGCACTCTCTCCTATGCTGGACGTAATACGCACTCCATATTGGGCCAGGATAGAGGAATCATGCGGTGAGGACGGATATCTGACCGCGGCCATGGGCTATGCCTTCGTCGATGGACTCCAGTCAGAAGGATTCCGAGACGGAGTTGCGGGTACTACCAAGCATTTCCTCGGATACGGCGGAGCCAACACCCTTCCATGGAAGGATATCTACGAGGAAGTGCTCCTTCCTCACGAGGTCATCGTACGTAAGCTCGGCAGCGAGTCCCTCATGACATCGTATGACAAATTCCGCGATGACTATGCCGTATGCAGCGACACCCTGATAAACGTCATCCTCCGCGGTTACCTCGAGTATGAAGGAACTGTCATCAGCGACTACGGCTCAGTACAGCAGAACAAGCGAACACGCGACGAGGAAGTCCTCAAGCAGTGTGCAATCGATGCTCTTGTAACCGGAAACGACATCGAGCTATGCTCCCCTACCAGTTACAAATACATTCCTGAGCTCGTAAGAGAAGGTCGCATCTCAGAAGAAGTGCTCGAAAAGGCAGTAAAGCGCGCCCTCATGATGAAGGCACGCGCAGGCCTGCTTGATGAGAAACCTGTCCTCTATGCAGAGGGTCCGCTCGATCTAGACTCAAAGGAAAGCCGTGAACTCGCGTACAGAATGGCATCAGAGTCCATCGTACTCCTCAAGAACGACGGAGTCCTCCCTCTGGGAAAGGGTCTCAAACTTGCCGTGGTCGGTCCTAATGCAAACTCATATTGGAGCATGCTTGGTGACTACACTTTCCAGTCGATGCAGCAGTTCTTCCACCGCCATGAAGTTGATCCTTCAAGCCTCAACATTCCTACCCTTCTCGAGTCCCTGGGCTCATATGACGGGAGCGTATCATACTCCCGCGGTGTTGACTGGGGCACCCTTAACGACATCAGAATCGCGGAAGGCGGTGACGAAAGAATACGCAACATGCGAGTGAGAAAGATCGAGACTGATGACTATACAGACAGCAAGGATGCCCTAAAGCTCGCAGCCCAGAGCGATGTCATCGTCGCTGCGATGGGAGAAAACATCTATCTCAGCGGAGAGAACAGAGTCCGTGACAGCATCCATCTCCCAGGCGAACAGGAACAGTTCGTCAAGGATCTCATCGCAACAGGCAAGCCTGTCGTGCTCGTTGTCTTCGGAGGTCATCCGCAGATCATCGAGCCTGTGGCTGAAGGTTGCGCAGCTATCCTCCAGGCATGGTATCCGGGAGAAGAGGGCGGACATGCACTTGCCGATATACTCACAGGAAAGGTCAACCCTTCCGCAAAGCTTTGCGTCAGCTACCCTAAGAGCGATTCCAGAGAACTCTTCTGCTACAACGAAAAGCCATCTGAGTCCCTCGTCGCATATCCATTCGGCTACGGTCTCTCTTACACAGACTTCGAATATTCCGAGATCAACGTACAGTCCGACGCTAAAACTACAGACTCAAGCGTCAAGGTAAGCTGCAAGGTTACTAACATAGGCTCACGTGAAGGTACCGACGTAGCACAGCTCTATGTGTCGCCTTTGTCAAATCAAGCAATAAAGCCTATACAGCTCAAGGGTTTCAGCCGCATCAACCTCAAACCTGGTGAGTCCAAGACCGTAACATTTGAACTTGCGCTCGACCAGCTTGCATGGTGGAGCGAAAAGGACAACCAGACTGTCTGGACTATCACACCTGGTGACTATGCCCTTCTTGTAGGCAACTCATCAGCTGCCCTCACCCAAAGCGGAATCTGCTCTGTCAAAGGCAAAGATGTAGAGAAGAAGCACAGGGAAGAATACTTCGCCAAGGTATCAATTGACTAAAAAAAGCTATATTTGGTCTTGATAATCTAACCGTACTAGAATGAAAAAGACACTTTCCGCACTTCTGCTGGCCCTTGGCATGATAGCTTTCACATACGACGCCGAGGCACAGACTCCACAAAGCAGGAACATCGAAGACGTCATAATGGCACGTCGAAGCATACGTAAGTACACTGACCAGCGTATTGACCGCAAGGTGCTCGACAAGATCATGGAGCTTGGAATCAACGCCCCTAACGGGCAGAACCGACAGGCATACGAGGTGCGCGTAGTCGACGATCCAGCACTCGTGAAGCAGATATCCGATGCCGCGACCAGCAATAACCCGAACGCGGCAAAACGCCCAGGATTCAAGAACATATTCGTGAATGCCCCTTGCGTCGTGTTCATCGCAGCGGACAAGAGTTACGACATGTCACAGGTTGACTGCGGTCTCCTCGCAGAGAACATCATGCTTGCAGCATGGGCAGAGGGTATTGGTTCATGCTGTCTCGGCGGTCCTGTCCGCACAATCAAGAACGAACCTGCATGCAAGCCTTACCTCGACAAGCTCGGCTTCAGCGAGGGGTATGACCTGCTTATCTGCGTCGGCCTGGGTTATGCTGACGAAGCTCCTGCCGCAAAGCCGAGAAAGGCTGAGAAGGTCATGTTCGTAGAGTGGTAATCAACCAAATTTAACTTATATTGACAATGAAACTCACCAGGATTTCACTCATGGCCTTCGCCCTTGTCGCATTGGCAAGCTGCGCAGGCAACCAGGCTCCAGCAGACGATTGCTGCTGCGAGGAGTGCCAGAAGAAGGTCGTAGAGCCAGGAGAGCAGGCACCACTTGCTGACGCAGGCCAGAAGAACTTCGGCGGCATGCACACCACTGACACAACCGGCCGTGCCGAGATGCTCAGAAGAAGAAGAGAGGAGCAGAACAAAATCAGGACCGTTCACTTCAACGACCTCTCTATGTCAGACCCTTACATCTATCCGGACCCCGAGACCAAGACCTACTACCTCACCTCATCAGGCGGACGCATGTGGAAGTCCAAGGACCTCGTGATGTGGGAAGGCCCATACAATATCGTAAACCTCGAGGGTTCATGGCTTGAGAGGGCAGGTTTCGCTGCCGCAGCCGAGATCCACAAGATCGGTGACTGGTACTACTACGCAGGTACATGGAGTGACCACAGCGACCTCATCCAGCAGGTTCCACGCCGCTACAACGTGCCTCACAACCAGACCGTGCTTCTCCGCTCAAAGAACGTAGAAGGCCCTTACGAGCTCTTCGACGAGAACCCTGACCACAACTACCAGCCACGTGAGGACGACTGTATCGACGGTACACTCTATCAGGAGAACGGCAAGATCTACATGGTATATGTTCACGAGTGGACACAGCTCATCGACGGTACCATGGAGTACGTAGAGCTCTCTTCTGACCTCAAGAAGACCATCTCAAAGCCTGTCTGCATGTTCCGTGCATCAGAGAACCCATCTTGCGGCGAGATGAACTCTCTCGGCGAGGCAACATTCGGTCTCAAGATGCCAGGTTGGGTTACCGACGGACCTCAGATGTTCCGCACAGAGACCGGCAAGCTCGGCATGCTCTGGGCAACATGGGGCAAGGAGCGCTACTTCCAGGCAGTATGCTACTCTGAGTCAGGCACCATCGCCGGCCCATGGGTACAGGAGCCTAAGCCATTCCTTGCAAACAACTCAGGTCACGGTATGCTCTTCACCACCTTCGAAGGCAAGCTTCTCTACTCTGTACACCACTCAGAGGGCAATGGCCCGAGAAAGCCTCAGCTCTGGGAAGTCGACCTCTCAGGCGACAAGCTCGTACTCGGAAAGAGGTACGTCATCAAGTAATCATAATCCGAAAAGATACTCAGCTTCAAGACGGAGACCGATAGGTCCCCGTCTTTTTCTTTGCGTAAGTGCGAACTTTGGGCTAAATTTGAGCATTAACCCAAATCACTTATGAAGAGAATCATTCTCATTGCCGCCTGCACTCTCCTTTCAATGCAGGCATTCGCTCAGCTCGAGCCTTATCAGAATCCTGTCATTCCCAGGGAGCAGAGAATCCAGGACCTTCTCCAGCGGCTCACGCTTGAGGAGAAGATAGGTCTGATGATGAACGGCTCCAAGGGAGTCGAGAGGCTCGGAATCCCAGATTACGACTGGTGGAACGAGGCACTTCACGGAGTAGCCCGCGCCGGTCTGGCCACCGTTTACCCTCAGGCTATCGGAATGGCCGCAACCTTCGACCCTGAGACACACCTGCAGACATTCACCTATGTATCCGACGAAGCACGCGCCAAGTACAACGACGCCCAGTCAAAGGGCAATCACGGCAGATACTATGGCCTCAGCTTCTGGACGCCTAACATCAACATCTTCCGCGACCCAAGGTGGGGACGCGGCCAGGAAACCTACGGCGAGGACCCATACCTCACTTCAATGATGGGAGCGGCAACCGTCCGCGGACTCCAGGGAGACAATCCTGACTATTACAAGACTCATGCATGTGCTAAGCACTTCGCAGTCCACAGCGGACCGGAGTGGAACAGACACAGCTATAACGCAGTCGTGACCATGCGCGACCTCTGGGAGACCTACCTTCCTGCATTCCAGACCCTTGCGGTCGACGCCGGAGTCCGTGAATTCATGGGCGCATACAACAGCTACGAGGGCGACCCATGCTGCGGCAGCGAGATTCTGCTCAAGGAGATTCTCCGCGGCAAGTGGGACTATCAGGGACTCGTGGTATCGGATTGCGGTGCAATCAACGACTTCTATCTCATCGGTCACCACGAGAAGTTCCCGGATGCGGCAAGTTCATCCGCAAACGCGGTACTCACCGGTACCGACATCGAGTGCGGAAGTGCGTACAGATCCCTCAAGGAAGCTATCGACAACGGTTACATCACCGAGGATGACCTTGACGTCTCAATACGAAGGATACTCCGCGGCTTCTTCGAGCTCGGAATATTCGATCCTGCGGATATGGTTCCGTGGAGCAGCATGCCTTACTCGAACGTAGACTGCCAGGAGCACAAGGACCATGCGCTCAAGGTCGCACGCGAGTCTGTTGTCATGCTTAAGAATGACGGCATCCTTCCTGTACGTCCTGAGAAGGTGAAGAAGATCGCCGTCATCGGACCTAACGCCAACGACGAGAAGATGATGCTCGGAAACTACAACGGTATTCCATCCGAGACCGTCACTATACTCGAAGGTATCCAGGATGCATATCCAGATGCTGAGGTTACCTACGAGAGAGGCTGCGACCTCGTCGAGGGCTTCGTATTTGTCGACCCAAGGGCGAAGAGAGGCCTCAACACGGAGATCTACATGGGTCTCTCCGAGGAAGAGCAGGCTGAACTCAGGAAGAAGCAGCAGGCTGAGCTCGAAGCAGCGACACCTATCCCTTCAGAGAACTACACTCCGGAAGCTCTGGCAGCCCTTGCGGCACGTGCCGCAGAAGCTGACGTGATCTTCTTCGTAGGTGGTCTTTCTCCATTCATCGAAGGCGAGGAAATGAGAGTGAGCATCGAAGGATTCAAGGGCGGAGACCGTGAGGTCATCGAACTTCCAAAGATCCAGGGTAAGGTCCTCAAGGCACTCCATGACACCGGAAAGCCTGTAGTGTTCGTCCTCTGCTCAGGCAGTGCAGTGGCGCTCGACCAGAACAAGGACGACTACGACGCACTCATCTGCGCATGGTACGGAGGTCAGGCTGGCGGTACCGCTGTCGGTGACGTGATCAGCGGCAAGGTATCCCCTTCCGGCAAGCTCCCAGTCACCTTCTACAAGTCTACCGACCAGCTCCCTGACTTCCTTGACTACGACATGGACGGCAGGACCTACAGGTACATGACCGAGGAACCTCTCTATCCGTTCGGATTCGGACTCAGCTACGCAAGCTTCTCTTACGGCAGGGCAAAGCTCTCGTCAAGAAGCATCAAGGCCGGCGACACCGTGACCGTGAAGGTAAGGGTGAAGAACAGAAGCAAGGTAGATGCCGACGAGGTAGTACAGGTATACGTCAAGCGACTCGGTGACGCTGAGGCCCCTGTTAAGGCCCTCAAGGCTTTCCAGAGGATACACGTCAAGGCCGGAGAAAGCAAAGTTGTGACTCTCGAGCTCCCTGCTTCGTCTTTCGAGTACTACGACTCAGAACTTGACGACCTGACCGTGAAGAGCGGCAGGTACAAGATTCTCTGCGGCTCGTCATCAAGTGACAGAGACCTCAAGGCCCGCAAGCTTAAGATTGACTAAACATTAATCAAACTTATAAAATGAAGACCACCAACATCCTCAGAAACGCAGTGATATGTGCGGCAGCACTGTTCTGCGGGACAATCACGAACGCCCAGACCAAGACACCTGAGCTTCTCAAGGCTTCCGATTTCGAGACAGAGATCGACGGAAAGGCCGTTTCACTCTACACTATCACCAACGGTACCATCACCGCTCAGATCACGAACTTCGGAGGCTATGTCGTAGGTCTCTTCACTCCTGACAAGGACGGAAACTACGACAACGTGGTCGGTCACAACGACAATATCCAGCAGTATCAGGGCTTCAGCAGAAACCCTGTGGGCTCGGCTCTCGGCCGCTACGCTAACCGCATCGCAAACGCGAAGTTCAGCATCGACGGAGTGGAGTATCAGGTGACCAAGAACAATGGCGAGCATATTCTCCATGGCGGAAACAAGGGCTTCGGAAGCATCGTATGGGACGTTGAGAAGGTGAAGAAGAACTCAGTGACCCTGAGCTGCCTCCTCGAGGACGGTCTCGACGGTTTCCCTGGAAACATCAAGACCTACCTCACCTTCGCAATCACCCGCGACAACGGTCTTTCAATCAGCTACAGCGCAACCACCGACAAGGCTACAGTCTGCAGTCTCTCACACCATGTATACTTCAATCTCGACGGTTTCCATGGAGGTGACATCCTCGGTCATGTCCTCACGATAGACTCTGACAGCATCACCGAGTCTGACGCGACACTCATCCCGACCGGCAAGTTCCTCCCAGTGGACGGTACTCTCTTCGACTTCCGCAAGCCAGTGAAGCTCGGCGACCGCCAGTTCGCAATGCCTGCCGGCAGGGGCTTCGGCCCTGGACAGCCGGCAATCCAGATTCCTGAAGGAATGGTACGCAGCTATGACCAGAACTTCTGCCTCAACCACAAGAAGGCCGGCAAGGTGGAGAAGGTCGCTACCCTCTACTCCCCTGCTTCAGGCCGTCAGATGGAGTTCCTGAACAACCACCCGGGAATGCAGCTCTTCACCGGCAACCGCGCCGCTGTCGCAATGGAGTCACAGATGTATCCGGACTCTCCTAACCATCCAGAGTTCCCAAGTACTCTCCTCCGTCCTGGAAAGAAGTATCAGCACACCGTGATCTACAGATTCTCCGTGAAATAATCGGTATACTCAACAAAAAAACAGCCCCCTGCTCGATGCAGAGGGCTGTTTTTGTTATGTCCTTACTCTTAGTTACGCCTTCCGAAGATACGGAGGATATAGAGGAAGAGATTGATGAAATCGAGGTAGAGGGTGAGGGCTCCGAGAATCGAGATCTTTATGGTCATGTCATTCTCAGGCTGTCCGTAAAGCATCTCCTTGATCTTCTGTGAGTCATACGCGGTGAGTCCGGTGAACACAAGTACACCAATTGCGCTGATGATGAGTTCAAACATCGAGCTCTTGAGGAAAATATTCACAAGCATAGCGATGATAAGGCCGATCACAGCCATGATGCAGATGTTTCCTACCTTGGTGAGATCCCTCTTTGTCACTGCGCCGAAGATTGCCATGACGCCGAAGGTCGCTGCCGTGGTGAAGAAAGCGGATGCGATTGTTCCGAGCTCATATACGACGAAGATAGATGCGAGGGTCGCTCCGTTCACCATCGAATAGAGAAGGAACATGATGGTCGCAGCCACAGGAGAAAGCTTTTCGATAGAGTGTGAAAGGCCGATCACGAGGGCAAGCTCGGCGATGATGAGTCCGAACATGACACCTGAATGGCCGAAGATGAAGCTCATCGCGGCTGCGTTGTGTGCCACGTACCATGCGGTGAGGCCGGTCACTGCGAGTGCACCGGTCATCCAAAGATACACTGTCCTGATGAGGGACGCGCTGCTTACGGCAAAGCTGTCGTAGCTGCCGTAGCTGTTGCTATCATAGTAGTTTTCCATAATTTCTGTCCTTTTTAATGTTTGACATCAGTGTATAGAGCAAGTTCCGTTCCAATGATTCTTCGTGACAATTTGTCATTGGAAGAAGGGACTATTGCTTTCCAAAGCCCGCCTTACCTGATTGCGAGCTTGAGAGCCTTTGCGAGCTGATCCGGACAACTGGTTCCCTTGCCGTGACAGTTGATGCCCTCAATGCGCTCGATGACCTCGCTTACCTTCATTCCTCTGCTGAGCGCCGCAACACCCTGGGTATTGCCGTGACAGCCCCCGAGGAACGATGCTGAGCGAAGGACGTCTCCCTCAATCTCTATCTGTATTGCCTGAGCACAGACTGCGCTGCTTGTCTGTACGGTGAGTTTCCTGATGCCGCCTTCCGTGCGGTCGGAGATAATCATAGGTTCGTATGCCATGTCATGTGTCTTTTGTAATTCTGCAAATATATGAAAAAGCTCGAGAATTGCTTGCGACGGTACTTTTTCGTATATTTGGCATCATGAAAATACTGATTCTTTCATGCAATACGGGAGAGGGGCACAACAGTAGCGCCAACTCCCTCAAGAAACATTTTGAGAGCATCGGAGCGGAATGCGAGGTTGCAGATACTCTGGCTCTCGTGAGCGAGACCGTATCAAAGAGGGTCTCTGACATCTATGTCTTCTCCACAAAGAGTTCACTATTCGAGAACGCATACCGTCTCGGAGGTTACGTGAGCGACTTCGGTGAAGACCTGATAGGAGGAATGATCAAGTCCCCTGTCTACCTGACCAACAAGATATACGCAAACAAGCTTTACAACCATATCAAGGAGGGCGGTTTCGACGCCGTCGTATGTGTGCATCTCTTCCCCGCAGAAGCGATATCCGCGCTCAAGAGAGGAGCAAAGCTTGACGTTCCTTCTATTTTCGTTATGACGGATTACACCTGTATCCCATTCCTTCCCGAGACCTGCCTTGACAAGTATGTCATCGCCCACGAGGACCTCATCGAGGAATATGTGGAGAAGGGTATCCCACGCGAGAAGATCGTTCCTATCGGCATTCCTGTGGATGAGGAGAAATTCACGGCGAGGGTGGAGAAATCCGAGGCCAGAAGACGCGCATGCGAAATTGCCGGCATTGAGAATTCAGACGGAAGGTGGTTCCTTGTCATGTCCGGTTCCATGGGCTTCGGCAACCTCGGCGGACTGATTGCCGAGCTTCTCGACCGTTGCGACGATAATGACAGGATCATCTGCGTATGCGGTCGCAACGAAAAGCTCCAGGCCAGATTGGAGACCGAGTTCGAAGGTCAGAAATCATTCAAGGCCATAGGATTCACAAAGGAGGTATCGCTGCTCATGGACGCCAGCGACGTCCTCTTCACGAAGCCGGGCGGCATTACCAGCACCGAGGCCGCTGTCAAGAACATTCCGCTCGTCCATACTGCCCCAATCCCTGGACTCGAGGACTACAACGCCAGGTTCTTCCACTACCATAACATGTCCTACAGCACCACCGACGTAGCCATGCAGGCCACGGTGGCAATGCGACTTGCATCCGATGAGGCATATAGAAACAGGATGCTCGAAGGGCAGAGAAGGAATGCGAACCCGCACACTTGCCAGGATATATACGAACTGATAACAAAAACGATCAACGAATATGAAAACTAAGCTCATCTCAGCGATAGGCACATTATGCCTTCTCGCATCATGCAACTCTGCGACTCAGGTAGAAGAACCAGAAGGTATCCACAGTGAAAGCCTCAAGGGAGGCGCCACCGTCACATGGATCAGGGACACTCCTGCGTCAAGGCCTTCCAGCACCAAGCTTTTCCCAAAAGCGACTCCCGAGCTCATAGAGTCTCTCGGTCTCAATGACGGCGTGCCTTCATCAATGGGTGCATTCGTGCTCCGCAAGGGTGACGATGTAGCTCTCTTTGACGCCGGAATGGGCTCTCCTGACAGCAAGCTCATCGATGGACTCACATTCCTCGGACTCGCTCCAGAGGATGTAGACTACGTTTTCCTCACCCATCTTCATGGTGACCATATCGGTGGCATGATGAAGGACGGTGCTGCAGTATTCTGCAATGCTGAGGTATATCTCTCGCAGCCAGAGTACGACGGATGGCTCGAGATGGAAGGCAGGAATGCTCAGGCTCTCAGTCTCTATTCCATCTATGCTGACCAGATCAAGACCTTCCAGTTCGGTGACAAGCTTCCTATGGGCATCGAGGCCGTTGATGCACCTGGTCATACCCCAGGCCATGCTGCGTACAAGAGGAACGAGCTCATCGTGGTCGGCGACATCATGCATGCAGTTGCTCTCCAGATGGCAGATTTCTCCATCTCCGCAACCTACGACGGTGATCCGGAACTCTCAGCAAAGACCCGCGAGGAAATCGTGAACATGGCTAAGGAGCAGAAGCTTCTCATGGCCGGCATGCATTTCCCTGAGCCTGCATTCATCGATTACAGAAAATAATGAGAAAGATTATCTTCATGTTCACTTCAGCCCTGCTGCTCGTTTCGTGCGGCGGGCAGAAGCTTACTCCGTTCCAGCAGGCTGTCGCTGACAAGGTGCTGGAACTGAATCCTACATATAATGAGATCAGCTTCCAGAGGTTCGAAGTCGTAGATTCCACAACTTATGGCACCGAACTCGCGAGGAGGAAGGGCCTTTTCGAACTCAAGAACGCCAAGGCACAGGAGCAGCTGGAGAAATACGCAATGCAGCGTAAGGTAAAGAACACCGAGGCCCAGGCGGAATCAGTCAGGAGGAGCAAGAA
>JAGHUQ010000084.1 GCA_018064725.1 Candidatus Cryptobacteroides caccocaballi | reverse complement strand
TTGGAAACATTCGCACTGAACTGCTTGCCACCCTTGCGGAAGTCTACACCCATGATCTGTATGTACTCTCCTTCGTCGATATTGTTGACGATGATTCCGTTGTCTGTCTTTTCCGTCTTGAGACCCTTACCCCATGCCATGGTCTCGGCCTGTACTTTCCTGTAAGGATTGAAACTACCCAGCTGCTCGAGCTTGTTGTCCTGCCAGTAAGGGACTTTCCTGATGCTTCCGTCCTCATTGTAGAACATCTCGGCAGCAGAAACGCTGCGGCGCTCATGATGATAGAATGTATCCATGTGCATGAGCTCATAGTTGAGTCCGAATACATAGTTGTGACCCTTGTACTCGATGATGCCAGGATGGTTTCCACGGGTACGCCAGGTGCGGTCCATGATATGTCCCATTGACTTCCATGGTCCGACAGGGGAGTCGCTCATCGCATATCCTATGCCCTCCGGACAGCAGGTAGAGGCAAAGGCCAGATACCAGTGGCTGTCGTGCTTGTAGAGCCACGGACCCTCCTGATAGTAGTCGATCTTATAATCCAGCTTGTGGATAGGGCCGTCGAGTGATATCATGTCCTTGTTCAGCTTTGCCCAATATACGTTAGGATTGCCCCAGTACATATAGGCCTGGCCGTCTTCGTCGATATATACGGTAGGGTCGATGTCATCCCAATGCTCCTTCTGCCATACGAGTGGCTCGCCGATAGGGTCCACGAACGGTCCGTCAGGAGAATCTGCTACGAGCACGCCGATTCCATGCCCATGGATAGGACAGTACATATAGAACTTTCCGTCGCGCTCAATGACGTGAAGAGCCCATGCTCCGTTGTCGCCGTCATACCACTTGAAATCCTTGAGCGATGCGACTGCGCCGTGGTCCTCCCAGTTCACCATGTCGGTGGATGTGTAGAGGAGCCAGTCCTTCATCACGAAACCGTTGGCATAGTCCTCGTCGTGGGTCGTGTAGAGGTATACCTTGTCCTTGTAGACCATAGGAGCAGGGTCTGCAGTGTACTTTGTAGAGATGAGCGGACGGTTTACATGGGTATTGAACTTCCACCAGTCCAGATCGAATAGCTCCTCGTCACCGCCACGGAAGAGTATATACATGTCGTGGATACCAGTGACTCCCGGAGTTACCGGAGCAGTCTTCATCATGTTGTCGTTGTTCACGACTATGCGTGCGATAGGTCTGCCGCTGATCTCGTCGAGATAGAACTCGAGGACACCCTCGTTCTTGAAGTTGAGCATCTCCATCGAAACCATGGTAGGCTCGACGTCTCCAAAATCGACATTGCGGACTTTGATCCAGTCTCCGTTATGGACACTGGTCACATAGTGTTTCTTTCCGGCAAGTCTGTCAACCTTCAGACCCCAGCTGGAAGCCATGGTCTCGGCCTCGACTGTCTCGTATGGGTTGAGGGTACCGATAGGCTCGACTCCGTCGCTGAATGGGATGAACGGAATGGAACCGTCGGCATTGAACTTGAACTCCTCGACGCATGCGCTGCGGTGGAAACCTCCGCCGTTGGGGAGCTTTCCGTTATGGTAGAACATATAGTCATGGCCCTTGTAGTTTACGTTTCCGCCATGGATGGTGAAACTGTTGACAGCCTCGTCCATGATGCGGCCGTGGAATGTCCATGGACCGTCGATTGTAGGTGCGGTGGAATATGCCATGTACTCCGGAACTCCGCCTGCCGGATAAGAGAGGTAGTAGACCCCGTCTCTCTTGTAGATCCATGGGCCTTCCTCATACTGTGTCATAGGCTCCAGCTTTCCTCCGTGTGCCCAGTTTTCCTTCATCTGGATTGCTCCGAATGCAGCTGGGTCATGATATCCGGGAACTTCCTTGTATCCGTCCACGAACGAGATCATATCCTCATTGAGCTTGCCGTACCAGAGCCCCTTGTTGCCCCAGAAAAGGTATGCCTGTCCGTCGTCATCTATGAACACGGTAGGGTCGATGAAGCTGAATCCGGTTGCGAGCGGAGCGCCGATCGCATCTGTCCATGGACCCTGAGGGTCGTCAGCGACCGCGACGGCGAGTGCGTCTCCACCTTTCTTTGCGCTGCAGCATACATACCAGTACCATTTGCCGTTACGCTCGATGGCCTGGGATGCCCATGCCTTGTCTCCCTGCCTTGCCCATTCGAAGGTCGCAGTGGAAATCTGGGCTCCGAGATAGGTCCAGTTCACCATATCCTCGGTGCTGAAGACGAGCCAGTCTTTCATGAGGAAGTATGTGGCATCATCTTCATCGTGGTCCGTGAACAGGTAGAGTTTGTCTCCATGGACATAAGGTGCGGGGTCCGGTGTGTAGACCGTGCTGATAATCGGGTTCTGCGCATTGGCACAGAACGCTGCCGTAGCAAGGACGGCAGTCAGTAGTGTTCTTCTCATATCGTGTGGTTAGTGAAAATATTCTTCTAATATGATTGGACTGCAGATTTCTCTCCTGCGAGCCATACTGTATCTCCAACAGCGAAGACGAAATCTGGATCAGGGTTCGTGATGAAGTCTTCACCTCTGAGCACGCTGATGATCATGCATCTCTGTTGCTTCATCTGTGGCTGACGTACTGTCTTTCCGGTGAGGAAGGATTCCTCGTCGAGGGTGATCGTGTGCACGATGAACTCTGATTCCTTCTCGTGTGCAAGGATGCCGGTGGATGCGGAAATCATCTCCCTGAAAAGTTCGAGCTGTTCAGTCGTGCCGACGGCTATGATCTCGTCGTGAGGATAGAGTACGGTGCTGCTCGAAGGTATGATGATATGGTGAGAGCCCCTGGTGAGTTTCACGATATTGGCGCCGGTCTTCTTGCGGAAGCCGATGTCCTGGAAAGTCTGTCCTACGAAGAGAGAATCCGGACTGATCTCGATCTTTTCGAGGTGTACGTCATATCCTGCAAGTTTGTTCCGGATTGAGGTGGTGACGGGCTTTGCCTTTCTTTCTGCTTCCTCACGTTCGTTGAGGTTGGCGATGAACTTCTTCTCAATGAACGAGAATTTGTGTACTGAGAATCGTGCGATCAGAAGGAATACGATTGCAGTGATAAGGATCAGCAGCAATGCCCAACCCTCGAGGTTGACATTCTTCGCGATTACTGCCATGATGAAGCCCAGCGCGATGAATATCCTCAGCAGGACGAGTCCGATCAGCGGAATCCTGTTCTTCTTTTGCTTGTAGAGCTTGCTTGTGATATGGTTCATGTCACCCGTGCTGACTGCTATTCCGAACAGGAAAGGCATCATGATGGCTAAGGTGATGGCGAGTGTGATCACATGGAGCATAGGTGCGCTGACTCTTTCTGCGAGAGTGTTCTTCAGCATAGGTGAGAGGAATACAGAAGAGCCTATGAACAATGCGATGAGGATGACGCCGTAGAGTACCACTCTGAGGGTGTATGAACGCAGGAGTTTCTGCCACTCGCTCTTCTCTTTCATGGTCCGGTTGTCATTCTTGTTGTTCTCGAGCCTCAACATCCATCGGCGCGGCATCTTCTTGCAGAGCAGACCGTAGGTAGGACGGGCGAGCTTGATCATGTACGGAGTGGTGAAGGTCGTGATGACAGACACTGCGATGATGACAGGGTAGATGAAGTCTCTCATGACGCCGAGGGTCACTCCGACGCTTGCGAGGATGAAACCGAACTCACCAAGCTGGGCAAGGCTGAATCCCGTGAACACTCCATTCTTCAGACCCTTGCCGGTGAGGATTACTCCGGCGGCAGAGAATATGATGTGGCTGAGTATCACGACGATGGTGAGGATGAGTATGGTCAGCCAGTGCTCTGCGATCACGGATGGAGATATCATCATGCCGACGGAGACGAAGAATATGGCTCCGAAAAGGTCCTTGATAGGGCTTACGAGATGCTCGATATGCTCGCTTTCAACTGTCTCGGCGAGGATGGAACCCATGACGAAGGCTCCGAGTGCCGATGAAAAGCCGACTGCTGTGGCAAGGGTCACCATTCCGAGACAGAGACCTATGCTCACAATGAGAAGAATCTCGTCTGAGATGTATTTCCTGGCTCTGGTGAGCAAAGACGGGATGATGTAGATGCCGACGAGGAACCAGAGTATGATGAAGAACGCCAGCTTTCCGAGGTTGAAGAGCATTTCGGTACCGTCAAACTGCTTTGAAACTGCCATGGTGGACAGCAGCACCATCAGAAGTATGGCGATGAGGTCTTCAACGACCAGAGTGCCGAAGACCAATCCTGCATGCGAACTGTTCTTCATGTTCATTTCCTCGTAGCTCTTGATCACTACCGTGGTCGATGACATTGAGAGGAGTCCTGCCAGGAATATGCTTTCCATGGTAGTCCAGCCCATGGCCAGTCCGATGACGAAGCCGAGTACGAAGACTCCTATGAATTTTGTACCTGCGGTAACGAGTGCACTGCTTCCGACCTTGAGGAGTTTCTTGAAGCTGAATTCGAGACCGAGACCGAACATCAGGAAGATTATTCCGATTTCCGACCACTGCTCCACAGCTTCAACGCTGGAAATTCCAGGGAAGAAGTTGATGTTTGGCCCGACAAGGAAACCAGCGATGATGTAACCGAGGATGAGAGGCTGTCGCAGAGCCTTCGAGATTATGGTGAAGAGACCGGCAGATATGAGTATGACGGCAAGGTCTCTTACGAGGTTCATTTCTTCTGACATTCCGGATTAGTTCTTTGTATTCTACAAAGATAATCTTTCTTTTTCATTTTGTCTCGGCAAAAATTAATGTGTAATTTTGGTCGAGTTAGGTAAAAATATCAGACTGATATGAATCACGAATATATGAAAATGGCCATTTCGGAGGCCATGGATGGAATTCAGAACGGACATGGCGGTCCTTTCGGAACCGTCATAGTCAAGGACGGAGAAGTTGTCGGCAGGGGACATAACAGAGTGCTCGTCGACAGCGATCCGACAGCACACGGTGAGATCACCGCTATCAGGAATGCGTGTCGCAGACTCGGCACCCACGATCTTAAGGGCTGTACGCTCTATACTACTGGCGAGCCGTGCCACATGTGTCTCTGTGCCTGTATGTGGGCCAATATCAGCAAGGTCTACTATGGCTGTACCATAGCAGACAACGGTATGATCGGATTCCGTGACGACAAGTTCGACAAGATATTCGGAGGACGCGACAAACTCGGTGATTTCATGAGCGAACTCGACAGGGACGAGTGCATACGACTTTTCGAAGAGTATCTTGCGATGAGCCACAAAATTTATTAGAGAATTGCTACATTTGCTGGCCTTTTTAAGTAGCATATGGAAAGAGAACTTTCACTTAATGAAATATACAAGGCGTCTCACGTCTTGAAGAGCATTATTCGTCCGACCCATCTGGTCGCTGCTCCGTCTGTAAGGAGGGATTGCGAGGTCTATATCAAGCCAGAGAATCTTCAGGTAACCGGTTCTTTCAAGGTTAGGGGAGCCAGCTATATGATTTCCCAGCTCTCGGATGAGGAGAAGTCCCATGGAGTCATTGCCAGCTCTGCGGGTAACCATGCCCAGGGCGTGGCTCTTGCGGCAGCTGCCAATCATATCAAGTCCATCATTTGTCTGCCTGCCGGTGCTCCTATTTCGAAGGTGGAGGCTACTCGCAGCTACGGTGCGGAGATCTGCCTCGTTCCGGGTGTATATGATGATGCGTATAAGAAAGCAATGTCTCTCAGGGATGAGAAGAACATGACTTTCGTGCATCCGTTCGATCATCCTCTCGTCATTGCGGGACAGGGAACCATCGGTCTTGAGATTCTCGATGAGTGTCCGGATCTCGATGCGATCATAGTTCCTGTCGGTGGTGGCGGACTCATCAGCGGTGTGGCATATGCAGCAAAGCAGCTCAATCCGAATATCAAGATCTATGGTGTCCAGTCTGCCGGTGCACCTAGCATGGTGAAGAGCCTTGAGGAGGGAAGTATACAGCATCTCCCTTCAGTCTCCACGATTGCGGACGGTATTGCAGTGAAGACTCCGGGAAGCCTTACATACGATCTCTGCAGCAAGTATGTCGATCAGATTGTCACTGTAACCGATGATGAGGTGTGCGCGGCAATCCTCCTTCTCCTCGAGAAGCACAAGCTCATCGCTGAGGGTGCAGGTGCCGTATCTGTCGCTGCTGCGATGTTCAAGGATCTTCCGCTCAAGGGCAAGAAGGTCGCATGCGTGGTCAGCGGAGGTAACGTTGATGTCACATATCTCAACCGTTTCATAAACCGTGGTCTCCAGAAGAACGGCCGTCAGTGTACTCTCTCAATCGAGCTCCCAGACAGTCCTGGACAGCTTGTTGCAGTGAGCCAGCTTATCGCTGATTGTGGTGCCAATGTCGTCGGTGTCCTTCACGAGAGGACCAATACCAACATTGATGTCAAGGCTTGCGTGCTCAAGATTTCGATGGAGACTAGGGATCATGCACATATCCAGGAGATAATGGATATTTTCCAGGAGCGTGGATACAAGATTCTGCAGATCGAGTAAGATTGACAGATTATATTTTGTAGGCCTGGCTGTTCTCAAGACGGTCAGGCTTTTCTTTTGCTTCCTGCTTTCTGGTCTCTCCCGGGTGCTGTCGTCGCGGAAGCGGCATGCTTTCGGCTCTTCTCTACGTTCTGCTGTCGCGGTAGCTGTATGCTTTCTGGTCTCTCCCTGTGGGCTGTCGTCGCTGGAGCGGCAAAATGCAGATCGGCTGCGCTCCGCTCGCCGACCCTAGTCCGGGCAAATGCATTTTGCCTGCTTCCCGCTCCGACATCCTCATTGCAGTGCTCTGCTCTGTGCATGTCATGCAGCCGGATTATGTTACGAGGTGCAAATAAGCTATTCCCTGTAACCTGAAATTCGGAGCGCACATAAACATGCTGTACAGGCATCTATATTTTGGCCCAGCGTGCGCTCCGCGACGATTTTGGCTGTGAGCGCACGCCAAACTGCCCTGGAAGTGCTTCTGTGGCCTATCCGCGTGCGCTCCGTATTTCAGGTTGCTCAATAACAGGAGCACCATACAGATAGGATTGTCATCAAGATGTATGTGAATCCAAGGCAAAAGTAGGACGACTTGCTTGAGATGATGGGATGGCCGTTTATCTGGCAAAAGTCAGGCGCTAGCGAGCCGCTCCATCGTGCTCAGCGCAGCGCTTGACCTTTAGCCGCCGGAGATACTTCATTCCGGCGGCGGTGCCACCCAGTGCAAATGCATTTTGCCTGCTTCCCGCACCGCCTGCTTCCCGCTCCGCCATCTTCTATGTAGGAATGTTTTCTTGGGAAATGCCACGAGATAGGCAGGAAACAGACGAAAATCGTGAATTTGTATCCTATGTAGGGATGTTATTCGAATAAATGCCACGAGATAGCATCAGCCTCGTCGTTGGCGGACGTCGCGATACGACAGGCTTTCGGCTCTGCTCCTATGTGCAGTCGTCGCGGGAGCCGCAAAAGGTATAGGGGGTTCAGACACTTATCCGTTCGGATGCCCCATGCATAAAGGCGCACGAGCGCCGCAACGAAGTGTGCGAAACTATTGTTGAGCCTCGAAGTTGCCGGTCAGAACGAAGTGACGACCGCATACCCCTGACAGGGGTCGGCGAAGCCGGGGGTTCAGACACTTATCCGTTCGGATGCAAGGCATCAGAACGGATAACCGACACCGAAATGCACCGCATAGCCGTCCCTTGAGAACCAGTCCTTAGGCCCCATCCACGCACTGTTGATGCCAGGGTGATCAGGATTGCCGATCAGAGTGGTGCGGGCAGGGTCATGGAATTTCATTCCCCAGTCGACACGGACGATCAGGAAGTTGAAGTCAGCACGTATTCCTATGCCCCAGTTTGCGGCAATAGCCTTGTAGAAATCATTCCAATGGAAGAGTGATTCACCACTGACGGAGTCATCGTAGTTCAATGCCATGTTCCATACGTTTCCTGCATCGATGAAGGCGGCACCTTCAAGTTTCCAGAAAATGTCGAAGCGGTACTCGATATTGGCTTCCAGCTTCATGTCACCTGTCTGGTTAGGAATTACGAAGTAGCTGTCCTTGGCCGAGAAACCAGGACCGACGGAACGTGTCTGCCATCCCCTGAGGCTGTTTGCTCCACCACCGTAGAAGTGCTTCTCGAAAGGCAGTGCGGATGAGTTGCCATAGGCGAAACCAGCTCCGGCCACGAACCTTGTGGCGATGGCCTGGCCGTCATTCCTTCCGAACTTCCATGTCTTTCCGACGTTTGTCTCGATACGGACGAACTGCGAGAACGGTGTACCCCATACGAGGGCATGTCCGTATTCGTCATGCTTCATCAGCTTGCCGAATGCGCTTAGAATGTTGCCGGCAAGGTCGATCTGCAACCTGGTGTAGAATGGTGCCCTGTCTGTTCCGTTGGCGTCGGTGGTGTAATAGAGGGTTCCACCTGTACCGAAGTCAAAGTGGTTGTTATATGAATTTCGCAGGAACGGATCCTTGCTTATCGATTGATAGAAATTGTAATCAAGGTTCAGCAGGTGGACAATGTTCAGCTGAAGAGGATAGACCTTGTATGAGAGCTTCTGGTTGAGATGCGTACCAGTGTAACCATAAGAGGCCGAGACGATGTTTCTCGTGTACTCGGGACGATTCTGGTAGTTGTAAGAAACGTTGAAGTCTGTTCTCGGGATAGTCCCCTTGAAGAGCCTGTACGGCAGGAACAGGAACTTAGGCAGGCTGAGACCGGCAGATACACCGAACTCATTGGAGTGGATCTTGTCCTTGAGCTTGAACTGGAAATTTCCCATAAAGCTCAGATTGAGCCACTCGCCACCGTGGAAAATGTTCTTGTGGTAGTATGAAAGCTGAGGTGAGATACCGAAGAGGCCGCTCGAATTCGTAGATGCCTCGAGGTTGACCTTGAAGCCCTGCAGCTTGCCCTGTGTGAGATTGATGCTGCAGTCAACGTTCTCGTCGGAAGATTCCTGGACGTTGATGTTGACACTGTTGAACATCTTTATTGAAGATAGCCTCTGGTAAGTGTCATTGACCATTCTCTCGCTGTACAGGTCGCCGGGACGCAGAAGGTTCAGGTCAGAAAGCACCTTGGGCCTGATCTTCATGCTCTCGGGATGCGTGAAGCTCACATTGCCGATCGTGAACTTCTTGAGCGGCTTCGCGTCATCCGGCGAAGCGTTGCGGGGATATTCTAGCACCTTCATCTCCAGGTGTGCTGCACCCGGGTCCTTCAAGGTATCTGCCTCGAAAGTGTAGAAGGTCTTGTTGAAACCGAAGAATCCGTTGTCGCGGAAGTATTTGCTTGAACGGACTGTCTCAGCCTCAAGTGCCGATTCAGAGAGCGGATCCCCGACCTTGACGCTGATGTTATTCGTGTCTGCTTCGAAGATTTCCTTGAATTCGCCCTCAGGGACATTCCATTCAAGGGACTTTATCGGATACTGCTTGCCGAGCTTGACGTTGTAGGTTACGAACACGTTCCTCTTCTTCACTGCGACACTGGCTTCGACGTCAGAATTGAAGTAGCCTATGTACTGCAGGTGGTTGATTATGCTCTCCTCAGAAGCGGCGATCGTCTCAGAGTTGTAGATGACAGGTGCGACGCCTATCTTCTGGACGAACTTGTCCCAGCCCTTACCTTTTCCGTTCTGCCAGTTATACACCGCAAGGAACGGATGCCATCCTTTTATGAAGCTCGGACCGGATGACTGCTGGATGTAAGGTTCGAGAGTCTTTCCGTTGAAGTGATTGTCATTGGTCACCTTGACCTTGTTCATGGCAAGACGATATTCTCCGTCCTGAAGCACCTTCGTGGTACTACAGGATGCCGCGAAAAGTGCGACCATTGCGAGGAGTATATATCTGCTGATTCTTGTCACTTTCAAACAAAGTTTGACCATCATGCAAATATACCGGAAAATATAGTCATTTCAAAGCTGACCTAACGAAGTGGAACTGCTATGCAATGAATTGTCACAGCCAGATTACATGCGTCGTCTGAACTCGGAGACGCAGATGGCCGTCGCAATGGCCACATTGAGAGATTCTGCTGTCGGCTGATCGCCAGGGAATGGAGGGATGAAAAGCTTTTCGCTCACCTGTTTCTTCATGGAATCGCTGATGCCGTTAGCCTCATTTCCCATGACTATAAGTCCGTCAGTGGAAAGCTCCTTGTGGTAGATGTTCTCCCCTTCCAGGAAGGTTCCGAACACAGGTAATCCCTTTGAAGCAAAGATTTTACTTACTTCTACCAAGTCGCAGTAAATCACTTTCTTGCGAAAGATGGCTCCCATGGTGGACTGGACAACCTTAGGATTATATAGCTCGACTGTGTCACGTGATGCGAACACGACGTCTATGCCGAACCAGTCAGAGAGTCTGACTATGGTTCCAAGATTGCCCGGGTCGCGTACGGAATCAAGTCCGAGAGCCAACATTCCCGGCTGAATCATCCTTGCAATCTCGTCGAGGCTCATTGCCGGTTTCTGCCGAAGAACGGCGAGTACTGGCGACGGGCTGCTGAGGGAACTGATCCTGGACATGGCTTCTGCTCCGATCTCGTCACGGCGGTAGACTTTCTCGACCGTAAAGTCGGATGCCAAAGCCTCTGCCACCATCTTCTCGCCCTCCACGATGAAGAGACCGGTCTCATCCCTGAACTTCCTGTTCTGCAGGGCGCGGAGCTGCTTGATTTCGTTGTTGCTTATCATGTCTGCAAAAATAAGTAAATTTGCCGGATTGTTTTAGATGTTGACTGATAAAAGATGGACTCGTCAAATCGGAAAACAATACTATGTAACTTTAGAAAAATTGCAGGAAAACATGAGCAAAGCTATAATCTATCAGGTGCTGACCAGGCTCTGGGGCGAAGGTAAGTTCTCTTCATTCGACAAGGCCAGCTTCACGCATCTCCACAGTCTCGGAGTTACTCATATATGGTACACAGGTGTCATCCGACATTCCACCGGAAAGCCATTCGTCAAGGGTCGTCCAGGTTCTCCATACTCAATCTCCGACTATTATGATGTCAATCCATATCTTGCAGATGAACAGGATAATAGGTTATCTGA
>JAGHUQ010000087.1 GCA_018064725.1 Candidatus Cryptobacteroides caccocaballi | reverse complement strand
TCTGACACAGCGGACCGCGAGACCGTGAAGAATGAATCGCCAAAGGCAAAGAACGGCATCCTCAATATCGAGGTGCAGCCTGACGGCGGATTCGTAGTTGTCCTTTAGGCCGCTACCTCTGCGATCGTAACGCATTGATTATCAAACAAAACGCATACGGCCGGCTCCCCCACAAGGAGGAGCCGTCCGTATATTATTACACTGACAGTCAATCAGTTACGTTCGAAGCAATCATTCCACGATCACGCGATCGTAGATGCAGAACTCCGAGAGCATGGTGCCGGCAAGGTAGCGGTCGCCGTTGAACGGAGCCTTTCCGATCCAGTTGAAGGTCGGAGCCTCACCGGAGAATGTCTCTGCCATGGTGAACATCTCGTCATTCTCAGCAACGAGAGCACCGTTGGAATAGAGCTTTCCGACGCGGCCGTCCTGGGTGTAGATGAGCTCGATCCACTCTCCCTTTGCCGATGGCTGGCCGACTTCCATGAAGGATTCACAAGGCTTATTTATATTGCCGCGAATGACTGCCTGAGATCAGCGAGGATATCGTCGATGTGCTCGATTCCGATGGACAGACGCACTGTGGTAGGAGTGATGTGCTGCTGCTCGAGCTCCTCCGGAGTCATCTGCGAATGGGTGGTGGTGTACGGATGGATCACGAGGCTCTTCACGTCCGCAACGTTCGCAAGGAGGGAGAATATCTTGAGCGAGTCGATGAACTTCCATGCGTCCTCCTGGGTTCCGGCGATCTCGAAGGTGAAGATGGAGCCGCCGCCCTGAGGGAAGTACTTCTCGTAAAGTGCATGGTCTGCATGACCTGCGAGAGAAGGATGGTTGACCTTGGCAACCTTGGGCTCAGAGGCAAGGAATTCGACAACCTTGAGGGCATTCTCCACGTGGCGCTCAATCCTGAGAGGGAGTGACTCCACGCCCTGGAGCAGTATCCATGCATTGAAAGGAGAAATGGTCGCTCCTGTGTCACGAAGAATGACGGCACGAATTCTGGTCACGAATGCTGCGGGGCCAGCGACATCAGCGAAAACGGCACCGTGGTAGCTTGGATCGGGCTTCGCGAGGGTCGGGTACTTGTCCGCATTGGCCTTCCAGTCGAACTTTCCTCCGTCGACGATGACTCCACCGAGGCTGCTGCCGTGGCCGCCGATGAACTTGGTCGCCGAATGGACGACGATGTCTGCACCATGCTCGAGCGGACGGAAAAGAAGCGGGGTCGCGAAGGTGTTGTCGACGATGAGTATGATTCCGTGGCGGTGAGCGACCTCAGCGATGGACTCGATGTCGGTGATGTCCGAATTCGGATTGCCGAAGGTCTCCACATACACGGCCTTGGTGTTCGGGCGTATCGCAGCTTCGAGGGCGGCAAGGTCATTGACATGGACAATGGTGTTCTCCACACCCTGTGTGGAAAGAGTATGGGTGATGAGGTTGAATGAACCTCCATAGAGATTGTCTGCTGCGATCACATGGTCACCGGCCTGGAGCACGTTCTGGAGCGCATAGGTCACGGCTGCGGCACCGGACGCGACCGCAAGTGCGGCCACTCCCCCTTCAAGGGCCGCGATCCTCTCCTCGAAGACGCTCTGCGTCGGATTGGTGAGGCGTCCATATATATTGCCCGCGTCGCGAAGGCCGAAGCGGTCAGCCGCGTGCTGGCTGTTGTGGAACACATAGGAAGTGGTCTGGTAGATTGGAACTGCGCGTGAATCGGTGGTTGGATCGGCGTTTTCCTGGCCCGCATGGAGGGCGATGGTTGCAAGATGATAATTCTGGCTCATGGTTTCTATTTTTTTATTGTTATTTTCAGTTTTGTTCTATGCAAAGTTATTTTCCACAGAATTATCAAACAAGTATTTTGAAAATATAAGAAAATTATTCTACCTTGCGGAAATTTTCAGAAAAAGAACGTTTCACGCGTTCCTTTTCACCGGCACTGACAGAATATTATTCGCCACAGTTTAAGGACATGACAGAAATCAGACTTGACAGCACGGATCTCCAGATACTGCGATACATGCAGGAGAATGCGAGGCTCACCACCAAGGAGCTCGCGGCAAAGGTCAACCTCAGCACGACACCGGTCTTCGAGAGACTCAAGAGACTGGAAAGAGAAGGCTACATCAAGAAATATGTGGCCGTCCTTGATGCAGAAAAGCTCAACCAAGGATTCGTCGTATTCTGCAGCGTAAAGCTCAGGCAGATGAGCAAGGACATCGCCAATGACTTCGTATCAAGAATCAAGGATATCCCGGAGGTCACCGAATGTTACAACATATCCGGTGAGTTCGATTATCTGCTGAAAATCCACTCACCGGACATGAAATATTACAATGAATTCCTTATTAACGTACTGGGCACGATTGACTCGCTGGGAAGCGTCCAGTCATGTTTCGTGATGAACGAGGTCAAGCAATCGCTCGGTCTGTCATTCTGATACGGCACCGCGGTCATCGATCAGGTTACCCTTCTCGATTTCAGGCGTGATGAAATTCTCGAATGCGTAATTCCAGAGTTTCTCGGAGCCTTCGGCAGAGCGTTCGTTCCTCTTGAGCACTTCCGAGAGGCGGCGTCCCCCCTCTCTCCATGCACGTCCGTCGCTGGCGTGCTGGAGCATCAGCGGCTGGAAATTGTCCAGTGCGTGCGCGAACTTCGATTCAGGACTCTCCCACTCCTCGAACTCATCCCAGAGGCCACGGAAGCGCTTCGCAAGGTCTTCAGGAAGCTGCGAAAACAGCTTGCCCGCAGCTGCGAGCTCCCTCTGGCGCTGGCTCTTCTTGCCCTCCTCGTCATATGCAAAGGTGTCCCCCGCATATACCTCGACAAGATCATGGATGAGGAGAATGCTCACCACCTTGAGGACATCGATGTCGTCATTGGCATACTCAGACAGAAGCAGAGCCATCACGGCCATGTGCCATGCATGCTCGGCATCATTCTCCAGCCGCTCACCATCGGTGAGGAAGGTTCTTCTCTGCACGAACTTCTCGCCGTCTATGACCTTGCAGAATTCCGCTATCTGTCTGAGTCTCTCGTCCATATCGGAGCTATTTGATGATGTCATCTATAGGCTTGCAGGAATTCTGATAGAAATAGTACTGGTATTTGTCAACTGCGCCGAAAGTACCCTCAGCATCGTCAGCGACAGTGATTGCCCAGATATTGCCCGCATTGTTAGGACCTGTACCCTTATCAACGAGATACCAGATGTCCGTCATATTCTTGTTTCCGCTCTTCACGAGAGCCGAGATAAGCTCAGAATCGCTGTAGTCGTTAGGATTGTTCTTGGTGATGCCGGCATAGGTATTCACAGGAGTACCGTAGTCAACAACCACTTCCATATGCACATAGTACTTGCCGACATACTTGTCTCCATACTTCGTCGCATCTGCTGCATGGAGCGCGTCACCATCGTAGTATGCAACCACGTCCTGATATACATATACGTCGGAAACCTTCGCCTCATCCGTCTTGAAGACCTCACTCACGTATGCCTTTGAAACTGCATTTCCCTGACGGTCCACGCAGACGGCGAACACAACGTATTCAGTACCTGAGGCAAGAGATGTATAGTCATAGTTCTGAGCGCCCCTGACACCGCAACCGGCAACGACGTCCTCGACAGTCTTCCAGAAGCTCCCGTCAATCTGGTTGGTGAGCCACTTGCTGAGGAAGTCGCCTTCCACCTTGCCATAGGTGTCGAACACGCTCTTGCGGACAACATCCCATACGTAGAGCACGGTATTGTCGCTAGGAGAAACGCTGACTGAAGCGCCGTTCTTTGTAACGTCCTTCACCTCGGAGGTGAAGCTCACCTCGGTAGGGTCATTCTGCTCAGAGGTTGTGAAATTGAAGGTATAGAGAGCGGTGGATGGCCTGCTGTTCTCCACTCCGTATACATAGAGGCTGTACTCTGTGGATGGGCTGAGCGCACCTGTGTCCTCGTTCGTCACGGTCTTGTTGCCCTTCTCCGTCATACCCATGGAGATGATACTCTGGTAGAATCCATGGATCTCGGCAAGCTTGCTCTCATCGTCACCGCTGAGACGGTCAGCAGGAAGCACAGTGAAGAAGTAGTCCTTACTGCGGTTCGCAGGGCGGATGAGGATTTCAAGATTCATGAAATCATTGTTCTTTACCTCAGCAGCGAAATCAGGAAGAGGATTCTTTGACTTAAGGGTATAACGAGATGTGGTCTTGAACTGGAGCGTATGTCCATTCTCAAGGGTGAGATCACCGCTTACCTTGCCAAGCGAGACGGTGACGGTACCGGACGTCACACGGATTGACTGGCCGAGAACGGCGATATGAGCTGTTCCTGCGTCTGCAGTCATGAGATCATGTGAGCTTCCGAACTCGTATGAGCCATCCATGATCTTGAACTCCTGGATATCCACGTCCTCAGAATAGAGAGTGAACTCGACGTTGTCGTACTTTGCATCCTCTGGGGCTCCCTTGACCACTACATTGAAGCCGGCGACTTCGTTCTCGGAACCGACATAAATGATTTCAGCATTCTTGAATTCTGTTGAGAATTCAGTGATCACCGGTTCCTTTTCCTGGCAGGAAGAGAAAATTCCTGCGACTGCCGAAAGAGCAGCAAAGATCTTGGTAAATTTCTTCATGATAAATGTCTATGATTGCTTATTCTATTTAACGAAACAGGTCGCAAAATTACATCATTTTTGGCTATTTTTGCCATAAAACTGCGTAATCCATGAAAGTAATCTTAATCACAGGAGCGAGCAGCGGAATGGGGCATGAAGCTGCCAGGATGCTCTCTGAGCGTGGACACAAGGTATATGCCGCGGCCCGCAGGACAGACAGGATGGAATCACTTAAGCAATATGGCATCGTACCGCTCTGCGTGGACGTGACCTCGGACGAATCCGCAGAAAAGGCCGTAGACGCAGTAATCGCAGCAGAAGGCAGGATCGACGTCCTGATCAACAATGCCGGCTATGGCTCATTCGGCCCGATGGAATGCGTTCCGATGGAAGAGGCGCACAGGCAGCTCGAGGTTAACGTAGTCGGCGTAGCTAGAATGACCAGACTCGTGCTGCCATATATGAGAGCACAGAAATCCGGCAGGATAGTAAACGTCGCATCCGTCGCAGGCAGGACCCCGATCTACTTCGGAGGATGGTACAATGCAAGCAAGTATGCACTCGAGGCAATCAGCGATGCGACCAGGATGGAGACATCCCGATTCGGCATAGACGTCAGCATAATCGAGCCTGGTGCAGTATTCAGCGACTGGGGAAGGATAGCTGCGGAGAACCTCAAGAAAACATCCGAAGGCAGCGATTACCGGGAATACACGGACAAGATGGCCAATGTTTTCGGATTCCTCTACGAGAAGAACCCCATGGGAATGATGACTACCTGCAACAAGGCGGCGAAGATGATATGCAAGGCATCAACAGTGAAAAGGCCAAAGGCAAGATACACCTTCGGTCTTGGCAGCGGAATGCTCCTGACGATGCATGCGATTCTCCCGGCAAGATGGTTCGACAAACTGCAGATTTCAGTTTTCGAAAATGAGTTCGTCAACAGAATGATCACAAATTCAAAATAAAAGCTGCTTTTCTTTGCTACATTTGCAGCCCCATGGGAGAAATCAGAAAAGACATAGAGCAGCGTGACGCGATAGATTTCGCGAAGGAGGACGTTGGGAAGCTTTTCCGCAAGATGTTCGTCCCTACCCTGCTTGGCATGGTCTCAATGGTTGTCCTCAACCTCGCCGACGGTGCATTCGTGGGACATGGAGCCGGCACCGAAGCTCTCGCCGCGATCAACATAGCTGCACCTATCTTCAACCTGATGATAGGAATAGGCATCATGTTCGGAATCGGAACTTCGGTAATATCGAGCATCCACCTTTCCAAAGGCAACGTCAAGGCGGCAAGAATCAACACCACCCAGGCCATGATAGGAAGCCTTGCCATCACCGCGACCATCGGAGCACTGATCCTGAGCAATCTCCCCGCGACTTGCAGGCTCTTCGGCAGCAACGAAGCCCTGATTCCCCTTGCTTCCAGCTATCTCAGATGGGTGGCGCTCTCCCTCCCTTTCTGCATACTCGGAAACGTCGGTTCATTCATAATCCGACTTGACGGAAGTCCCAAATACGCGATGTCATGCACACTCTTCGCATCGCTGATGAACATTTTCCTTGACTGGCTCTTCATCTTCCCGCTGGGAATGGGCCTGGAAGGTGCCGCAATCGCGACATCGATCAGCTTTACGCTGTCCGCGCTGGCAGTGATATTCTACCTTGTATTCCTATCGCACACCCTCCATCTGTACAAGCTCAAGCTTAGCGTCAAGAGCCTCGTGCTGACACTGAGGAATCT
>JAGHUQ010000023.1 GCA_018064725.1 Candidatus Cryptobacteroides caccocaballi | reverse complement strand
TCCTGTCCTTCCATATTAGCAATTTCTTGCGTTAATATTTGTCACGACCTTATCCACCTTCCTGTCCCACGGATCCGCAGGTATGCCGTCCTCCACGATCTGGAAATCCCTGCACACTCCTATCAAAGGACAATTCAGCGATGGAAGCAGACGGTCATAGAATCCCTTTCCGCGCCCCAGCCTGTTCCCGCTGCGGTCGAACCCCACTCCAGGGATAAAAGCCAGCTCTATCTCGGAAGGGTCAACGGTACGCGCTTCCTCCATTGGCTCCATGATTCCGGCGTATCCTGGTTTCATAAGGGCGGGATCATACTCCTTCAGAACGAGATTATCTCCGACTACCAGAGGCACGGCGATGCGTTTGCGCCCGTTCCAGCGGGCGATGAATTCCGCGGTCGCAACCTCGTCCGGAAGTGCACAGTAAAGAAGTATTGTCCTGGCTGACTCAAATTCGTCCAGGCCTTCCACTGTCTCCCATATGACTTCAGCTTCAGAGGGAATGGACTCGCAACAGCTCACAGTTGACGCTGCAGCCTTCATGGCCGCCCGTATCCTTTTCCTGATCTCGCTTTTGCTTTCCATCTTAGGTATGCCGGCAGAGGGCTTATTTGCTCTGCTTTCTGCCAATCATGTCGGTCACGAGCACGAAGCCGAAGCCGATCAGAGCCCAGAGTATAGCCCAGCCGATAGCCGAAGACGGCGCCGCCGGCCTGAAGATCTCAGGACTCACCTCGACCTGCCAAGGCCACACCTTGATCAGGGAGCCGATGATGAAGCCGAGAAGGAGCACCATGGTCTGTTTCTCCCACTTTCCGAGCACCCAGTGCAGGAATTTCGCAAACGCGAGTATGCCGATGACACATCCGATTCCGAATGCGATGATGACAGGTATGTTGAGATTGCTCAGGTCGAGAGCCTCCATTATGAAATCGTATTTGCCGAGAATCAGCAGCACGAAACTGCCGGAAATGCCGGGAAGTATCATCGTGCAGATTGCCAGCGCACCGCAGATGAAGATGAACCACATCGTGTCCGGAGTGTCCGACGGCGTGAGGGTACAGATAGCCACGCCGAGCGCGGCACCGACAAGCGCGAATGCCACCTCCTTCCATGTCCATCCTTGGATTCCTCGGAACATTATCACTGCTGAAGCGAGAATAAGGCCGAAGAAGAATGCCCAGGTCTGTACTGGGAAGTTGCCGAGCACATAGGTCATGAGCTTCGCGAGCGAGAACACGCTGAGCAGGATGCCGACAGCGAGGGCGAGAAGGAAACTTCCGTTGATGCCCTCCCAGAAGGCCTTGAACCTGCCGTGCAGGAGATCCTTCCATGTCTGCGGAACGGTAACCGCGTTGATGGAGTCGATGATTTTGCCGTAGATGCCGGTTATGAGTGCAACGGTACCGCCGGATACGCCGGGAATGACGTTGGCCGCACCCATGAAAAAGCCCTTTATTGCTGTCAGTATGTGCTGTCTCATCATTGTATCGTGAGAAGTATTTCCTTCATGCCTGCGAAGATCTTGCGCGGGTTGTCACTGCCGCTGATCACCATGTCGAAGACCTTGCTGTCATCCTGATAGCATCCGATCTTGAACTTTGCCTTCACGCAGAGCGCTGAATAGATGTTTGCGAAATGTGATGTGTCCACGAGGGAGATCAGAAGGTCGCACTCTCTCTGGAGCAATGCGATCTTCTCCTGGTTTGGCATTCCATACCAGTTGAGGTCCTTCCTGAGGACGGTGTTCTGTATGCTGGTGAGGAGAAGCTCGTTCTTCTCGATCTTCCTGAAGTCAAAGAAGAAAATCTCCGACTTGATTCCGTGAGCCCTGAAGAAGGCCATCACGTCCTCCTTGCAGGCGTTGTGCTCCTGATCCTCCACGTTGAGTATGACTATCGCCGTATGGATATCCTTCAGCGGAAGGAGACCCGTATCCACCTGTCTTGGGCATTTCCTGATTGCCCTGCGGCGCATGAATTCCTTTAAGTTCTCGAACATTTCTTCAATTGGTCGCTTACTGTTCCACGATGCCGCCGTTCGCCGTGATCAGCTCGCGGATTTCCTTCTTTGCATCTCTCCATCTTGGGATATCTATCTTCGTGCCGATTACCTCCACGACCTTCGCTGCGATGATCGAACCGACCTCTCCGCACACCTTGAGCGGCATTCCGAGCGAATGTCCATAGAGGAAGCCTGCTGCGTAGGTGTCGCCTGCTCCGGTGGCGTCGACGCTCTCTGCCGGCCATGCAGGGATGAAGTATTCTTCCTCTCCGGAACGGACCCAACTGCCGTCCTTGCCGACCTTTACGATAGCGATCTTGCAGTGCTTCGAAATCTCGCGCAGTGCTTCGACAGGGTCGTCGATCTTTGTGAAAGCCCGCGATTCGGTCTCGTTCGCGAAGACGATGTCGACGTACTTGTCCACGATGTCGTGCAGGAAGGCGTTGTTCGACTCCACGACGTTGTACGATGCCATGTCGATGGAAATCAGACATCCAGCCTCATGGGCCATCTCTACGGCACGGCGGATAAGGGCCTGGTTCTGTACGAGGTATCCTTCGATGTGGAAATAGTCATGGCCCTCGAAATACTCGGGTTTCAGGTCTTCCGGAACGAGGTCGAGAGCGGCGCCGAGGTAGACCGCGAAGGTCCTCTCTGCATTAGCTCCGCTGACGAACACCATCGAACGGCCTGAAGAATGCTCGCTCTTGAGCAGGAGGCTCTTCACGCCGTACTGCTCCTGGTCGCTCTTGAAGAGCAGGCCGAGCTCGTCGTCGCCGATCTTGCCGATGAAGCTTGAAGGCATGCCGAAGATGGAGGTGCAGGTGATCGTGTTCGCTGCGCTGCGGCCGGCCACATAGCGTACGCCGAGTGTCTTCAATGCGCTCCAGATCTTGTCTCCGGTCTCCATGTCGACGTGCTGCATGCTTCCCTTCGGAAGATGATATTCCTCGAGGAATGAGTCGTCGGGCAGGACTGCAAGTATGTCGGTAAGTGCGTTACCAATTCCGAGTATAGATTTCATAAGGCGATGCTTTTCCTATAAACTACAAATTTACGTAAAATATTTAACTTTGTCGCCGCAATAAGGCTGACATGGAGGCTGATTTCAAAAAAACGGTAAGGTACATAGTGTCGGTGGCCCTGGCGGGGCTGCTGCTCTATGCTTCGTTCCGTGGGGTAGAGTGGTCGGACTTCGCATCCGGTCTCAAGGAATGCCGCTGGTGGTTCCTGCTGATGTCCATGTTTGCCGGTGCAGCTGCCTTCATGCTTCGCGGTTTCCGCTGGCGTCATCTTCTGTCACCGCTCTCTGACGGCGAGATCAGGAGGATTGACTGCTACGATGCAGTGACCATAGGAAATGTATCCAACATGGTGTTCCCTTTCCTCGGTGAGTTCGTCCGCTGCGGACTTGTCTCCAGGAAGCAGAAGATCCGCTACGACAAGGTTCTCGGAACGGTCGCGCTCGAACGTGTATGGGACATGCTTTCCGTGGCCGTGCTCTTCATGATTCTCTTCGTGTTCACCTGGGTCAGATTCGGCGCGTTCTTTACGGAGAGGATATGGATACCGCTCACCAGCCGCTTCACATGGGTCGTCTGGCTTATACTTGCCATCATCCTGGTCACCGGCTGCATGATCCTTTACGCAATAGTACGCTATCGTGGAAACAATCCGCTTCTGCGCAAGCTCCATGATGCCTTCGCAGGGCTTTATCAGGGCTTCGGAAGCGTGATCCGCATGGACAGGAAGTGGATGTTCATGATCGAGACGGCATTGATATGGGCCATGTACTGGCTGCAGATAGTGTTCCTCACCCATGCGTTCCCTGCGGCTGCGGGAATGGGTGTCGTCGACGCGCTGTTCATCATGCTCGCCGGTAGCATCGCGTCCTTCGTGCCCGTACCGGGAGGCTTCGGAGCGTACCACTACCTCGTGGCCCTCTCACTGAGCTCGCTCTACGGATTCAGCTGGCAGATGGGCATAGTGTTCGCAACCATTGCGCATGAGTCCCAGGCTCTTACGATGATAATTACCGGTGCCGCATCTTTCCTGCGTCAATCATTGAAGAAAAATGAGTAGTCCAACCCTCCTTGAATTCCTCGAGACAGAGATAGTACCGCGTTACGATGCCTTCGACAAGGCACATCAGCGCGACCATGTCCATTATGTGATAGGGGAGTCCCAGAAGCTCGCCTCGCACTATGACGTGGACCTGGACATGGTGCTCGCTGCGGCGGCGTACCACGACACCGGGCTCTGTGAGGACAGGAAGACTCACCACCTCGTTTCCGGCAGGATCATACGCTCCGACGAGAGGCTCCAGAGCTGGTTTACCCCGGAACAGGTCGAGACCATCGCCCAGGCTGCGGAGGACCACCGCGCCTCATCCGACCATGAACCTCGCAGCGTCTATGGGCGTTTGATTGCAGAGGCAGACAGGCAGATAGATCCTGTCACGATCATCCGCCGCACCATCCAGTACGGCCTCTCGCACTATCCGGAGCGCGATATGGAAGGCCATTGGGAGAGAACCCTCGAGCACCTCCATGAGAAATATGATTTCGGTGGCTATCTGAAGCTCTGGATTCCGGAATCCTCGAATGCAGAGCGTCTGGCGGAGCTTCGTGCCATCATCGCTGATAAGCCTCGCCTCCGCAGTATCTTTGAGGAAATCTTCGCCCAGGAGACTAAATGAACAGTTCCCTGAGTACGCGCAGGGAATTGATGTTTATCGCAGACTCGCTGTGATACTCTATGTAGCGGACCAGAAGGTCAGCGATCTCGTTGCGCACCGCTCCGCTCATCGGCACCATCATGCTTTCCGGGAACTGGCTTTCAAGCAGCTGGGTAACCAGCTCGCAGTGCTCGCCGACGAAAGGCATCAGGTCGCGCCTTTCCGGTGCGAAACCCAGCTGCACGGCCATCTCGAGCAGGAATCTTAGGTGGAAATTGCTGAAGTCGGACTCCAATGCATCCAACAGGAGTATGCGGCTCTCGCACCACTCGAAGAACTTGTCCTCGCGAGCTCCGTCCTTGAGCGTCTTGAAGAGCATCTCGCTTAGGAAAAGCGTGATGGAATTCTTGTAGATGTTGTTCCTGATGCCGTTGAGGGGGAATTCGGAACTGAAGTTCCTCGCCAGGAAGAGTTTGGACTTGGACGACTCGACTATCTCCGCCTCGACTATGTTGAGGGGCAGGAACATCGACATCCTCGGCTTCCTTACGAGAAAACTGCGTCGTCCGTACTCCCTGCTGAGGGTGTGGACGACGATTGAAGTCTCGGAGAACTTCGTCGTGTGGAGAATGATCAGTCTGTCGCCGGTCGTCATTTCACGCCCCTGGTCTTGAGCCAGTCAGCCATCAGCCTGAGTGCCTGTCCTCGGTGTGAGATGGAGTTCTTCTCGTCCTCCGAAAGTTCTGCCATCGAGCGGCCGGGGAATGCGTCCGGAAGGAAGATGGGATCATAGCCGAAACCTCCGTTTCCGGTGCGCTCGTACGCTATCTTTCCCTCGCATGAACCATCAAAGAAATGTGGCTCGCCATCAATCATCAGGGTTACACAGCAACGGAATCGCGCCGTTCTTTCCGTCGGTTTCTCTCCGGCAGCGATGGCTTTGAACTCCAATGAGTTGAGCTCATGGAGAACTCTGTCTATATTGCTCTCGAAGTTGTGGTCTATGGAGAGATCTCCGCCGAGACTTGCGTAGCGTGCCGAATAGATGCCGGGAGCACCTCCGAGAGCGTCCACTTCGAGTCCGGAGTCGTCGCTGAAGCAATCAACGCCGCACTTCCTGTATAGATATTCCGACTTCTGAAGTGAGTTTTCCTGGAAGGTGGAACCGGTCTCAGGGATATCTTCCGTGACGCCGGCTTCTGCCGATGAGATGAGCTCATATCCTTCTCCGAGTATCTCGCGTGCCTCGCGGAGCTTACCCTTGTTTCCTGTTGCGAATACTATCTTCATTGCACTAATAACTGATGAGTGGGCTCTTGAGAGCGGTTTCAAGCTGGGAATCGTGACGGATACGTACCTTGATTCCGGCTGCCTGGTAATAATAGCGGACTGCAATCTCCTCCTCGATGAAAGGAATGATCTCATCCTTCTTCAGACGAAGGAACTTCTCCTTGTCCATGTCGATTGCCTTCTCGAGTGCGGCCAGCTCTTCGCTCATGGATTCGTCGATACCGTCCTCCTTGAGCTCTTTCTTCATCTGGTCGAAGAGAGCCTTTGCGCTGCTTCTGTAATCGAAGGTCTGGGTCATCGCGTACTTGACGAAATCCTCATAGTCTGCATCGGTGTAGTGGAACTCGTCCAGAGGAGCGATCTTTTCGTGCCTGCATGCATAGTCAAGTGCGTATGTGTCAATGATTCCGCCGACTACGAGCGAATATACGAGCCTGCTGTAGGTCTGGATAGGAATGTCCACGTCAGGGGTGATTCCGCCGCCGTCCCTCACGGTGCGTCCATGTGCCGTCTTGAACTCATTGGTGAGCGAATCCGGAATCTCTCCGACGCTGCCGTCCTCATTGCGCTTCGAGTAGTCGCGTGCCTGAACGCATCTGCCGCTAGGTGTGTAGTACTTTGCGGTGGTTATCTTCATCGTGCCGTTGTAGGCTACAGGGCGGATTGTCTGTACGAGTCCCTTTCCATAGCTTCTCTTTCCCATGATGGTCGCACGGTCGAGATCCTGGAGTGCGCCGCTGACGATCTCGGATGCCGATGCCGATGCTCCGTCGATGAGGACGATGACAGAAAGCTCCGTGTCAACTGGCTCTGCGCTTGTCCGGTACTCGTTGACGAAGAGCTCATTGCTGTCCTTCTTGGACTGGCCGTTTGAGCTCATCGTTCCCTTCGAGGTCACTACGAGCGTTCCCTTCGGAACGAAGATGGATACTATGCTGATGGCTTCCTGGATGAGTCCGCCGCCGTTTCCGCGAAGGTCGTAGACGAGCCTCTTCATGCCTTGCTTCTTGAGCTCGATGATGCTGGCACGGAGCTCGCTGGATGCGTTCTCGGTGAATCCGGACTGGTATACATAACCGGTTGTGTCATCCACCATTCCTGCGTACTCGATGTCAGGAAGATGTATTCTCTCCCTCACGATAGGGACTTCGACGATCTCTCCGGTATGCACCTTCTTGACCTTGAAGACCACTGTGGTTCCAGGCTTGCCTTTCATTCTCTCGCTGCTCTCCGAAGATGTGAGCGGTCGTACGTCGACGCCGTCTATCTCCATGATCTGGTCACCGCAGCGAAGTCCGTATTTCTGGGCAGGGGAGCCGGCATATGGCTCGTTGATGGATACGTATTCTCCTGGTTTCTTGTGGATTACCGCACCGATTCCGCCATAGCTCTTGTGGATGAGCATCTCGAAATCCTCGTTCTCCTCTTCGGGAACGTATACCGTGTATGGGTCGAGTTCCTCGAGCATCGCGTCAATGCTTGCCTTCATCATCCTGTCCACAGGAAGGCTGTCGGCATAGAAGCGGTTCAGCTCTCGTATCACGTTGTTCTCGATCTCTATCCACTGACCGAGCTTGAAAGTCTTGTTCTGGGCGCCGGCGGCCATGCTCACACCTGCGGCGAGGAGAGCTGCCAGCAATATCTTGTGTGTCTTCATCATCTTGCTGTTTTTCCACTACAAAATTAACAAATAATTATGTACTTTTGTATGTTTATTGGATAGTTATGTCAAGAAAGAAGAAAAGCGGCCCGAGCCGCGCGGAACGCAAGATAAGGAAGGCGTATCCGGAATTTGAAGGAAGAGTGCAGATGACACGCGAAGGCTATGCCTTCATCATCATCGATGGCGACGAGGACGATGTCTTCGTCAAGGCATCCAAGATGAAGGGTGCACTCAACGGTGACACCGTGAAGGTGGTGGTCACCAGGCCCAAGGGCGACAGGAACCGTCGCGAGGGCGAAGTCGTGGAGATCGTATCACGTTCGGTCAAGCCGTTCGTGGGTGTCCTCCATGTCGTAGGAAACCAGGCATGGGTGCTCATGCAGAGCAAGAACATGCCTTATGATATCGTCATTCCGGTAGACGATTCTGCACCGGGCCACATCAAGAGGGTGTCTGCGGAGGAGTTCGCAGTGCATCAGCTCATCGATGAGGAAGGAAACGAGCTTATCGCAAAGTCTGGCATGAAGGTGGCCGCAAAGGTCGATTCATGGAACAGGAACGATCCAGCTCCTACCGGACATATCGTGGACGTGCTTGGAGATCCGGGCGCGAACGATACCGAGATGCATGCAATTCTCGCGGAGTTCGGACTCCCATACCGCTTCGAACCTGAGGTCGCATCTGCAGCGGACAGCATCTCTGAGGAAATCACTCCGAAGGACATAGAGGGACGTCGCGATTTCCGTGACACCTTGACCTTCACCATCGACCCTACCGACGCGAAGGATTTCGACGATGCACTTTCATTCAAGGTGCTCGAGAACGGAAATTACGAGGTCGGAGTGCATATCGCTGACGTCACATATTACGTGCGACCAGGCGACATTGTCGACGAGGAGGCTCAGAAGAGAGGTACTTCTGTATACCTCGTCGACAGGACCGTGCCTATGCTTCCGGAGAAGCTGTCGAACAAGCTCTGCTCACTCCGTCCACATGAGGAAAAACTCACTTTCTCGGCTGTGTTCGAGATGACTCCGCTTGGCCGCATCGCAGACCAGTGGTTCGGCCGCACGATCATCGATTCCGATTACAGGTTCGACTATGAGGGTGCTCAGAAGGTCATCGAGAAGGGCGAGGTTGATCCGGAATATCATACCTCCATGGACCCTGACGTGGCTGTGCCGGTCGCAGTGCAGGAGGCCGTGCTCGCGCTCCACAAGCTTGCTCAGAAGCTCCGCAAGAAGCGTTTTGCTTCCGGAGCAATCAGCTTCGAGCGCCCTGAGATGAAGGTCATCGTGGATGAGGCAGGACGTCCGGTTGACGTATGCCAGAAGATTTCCAAGGAGGCCAACTGGCTGATCGAGGAGTTCATGCTCCTTGCCAACCGCAGCGTTTCCGAGTTCGTGGCGAAGCAGAAGAAGACCTTCGTCTATCGTATCCACGACGAGCCTAACATGGAGAAGCTCGAGAGCCTCCGCTCGTTTGCCCATAACTTCGGTTACACACTCGGTCCGGTGAACAACGGACGCGAGATCTCGAAGGCCCTGAACACTCTCTTCGAGGAGTCCAAGGATACTCCGGAGTTCGGCGCGATCGAGCTCCTGTCCCTCAGGACCATGGCGAAGGCGCGCTACAGCACGGACAATATCGGCCACTACGGCCTTGCATTCAGATATTACACCCACTTCACCTCTCCGATCCGCCGTTATCCTGACATGATGGTGCACAGGTTGCTCGCGCAGTACCTTGATGAGGGTCAGAGCGCGAACAAGGATTATTTCGAAGGCCAGTGCAAGCATGCTTCCGAGAGGGAGGTCATTGCTGCCGAGGCAGAGCGCTCCAGCATCAAATACAAGCTTGTGGAGTTCATGCAGGACAAGGTGGGCTATGAGTTCGAGGGCCATATCTCCGGACTTACCGAATGGGGTATGTATGTCGAGATCGAGCCGACCAAGATCGAAGGTATGGTTCCGCTCCGTGACATACGCTCGGATTTCTTCGAGTTCGATGAGGAGAACTACCGTCTCGTCGGCCGCCGTACCCGAGTTGTCTATACGCTCGGAAATCCGGTCAGGATACGTGTCAAGAGGACCAATCTCGAGCAGAAGCTCCTCGATTACGAGCTTGTTGAGACAGGAGCCGAGGAGAGACTCCCTCGCGAGGAGCGCCGTGCTGAGTACGAGCGCACCAGGGGTCGTGTTCGCGGTGCGGACGGTTATTCCGATAACATCGGAAGCACACGCAAGCTCAGTGGCAAGGCTGCCCGCAAGGCTGCCAAGGAGGAGAGACTCGCGGAAGCACTCGTGAAGCCTCGCAGGAAAAGTTCGGAAAAGGCGGAAAAGCCTCTCGACAAGTCGGAACGTCCGATGCCTAAGCCTGAGAGACCTGTTGCAGAGGATAAGCCTGCCAAGGCAAAGAGACCGGCGGTTGCAGCCAGAAAGGCCGCGTCCAAGGCTGCTAAGGCAGAGGCAAAGACAGCAAAGCCTGCAAGGGCTTCTAGGACGGAGACCAAGTCTGCCGCCAAGAGCGGCTCATCAAGAGGCACCCGTGCGACCAAGAGCGCAGCTCCTAAGACCGGAACTCGCAGAACTACAGTAAAGAAAATCAAATAACATCAGAATATGAATAAGAAAGTACTTCTCATGATCCTCGATGGCTGGGGAGAAGGCCGTCAGGACAAATCAAATGCAATCTATACTCAGGGAGCTCCGTTCATCGACTCTCTCCGTGCAAAGTATCCTATGGCACATCTTCAGGCTTGCGGCGAGTACGTAGGTCTTCCTGATGGTCAGATGGGTAACTCGGAGGTGGGTCACATGAACCTCGGTGCAGGTCGCGTCGTCTACCAGGATCTCGTCAAGATCAACATCGCATGCCGCGAGCATGCCCTCATGAAAAACGCTGAGATCGCAGCTTGCTTTGACTATGTGAAGAAGAGCGGCAAGAAGCTCCATCTCATGGGCCTTTGCTCTCACGGTGGCGTACACTCTTCACTCAACCATGTATATGAGATCCTCGCTGAGGCTAAGCGCCAGGGCATCGAGGACGTCTTCGTACACTGCTACATGGACGGTCGTGACACTGACCCTCGCAGCGGTCTCGGTTTCGTTACTGAGCTCGAGTCCAAGATGGCGGAGAGCACCGGTAAGGTCGCTACTGTCTGTGGCCGTTTCTATGCTATGGACCGTGACAAGAGGTGGGATCGCGTCAAGGCTGCTTACGACATGCTCGTAGACGGTATCGGCGTTCAGGCAACTTCTGCTACCGAGGCTATCAAGGCTTCTTATGATGCTGAGGTTACCGACGAGTTCATCAAGCCTACCGTAATCACCGATGCAGCTGGCCAGCCTCTCGCAAAGATCGAGAAGGATGATGCTGTCATCTTCTTCAACTTCCGTAACGACCGTGCCCGTGAGCTTACCGCAGTGCTCACTCAGGAGGACATGCCTGAGCAGGGAATGCACACCATTCCTCTCTACTACTGCTGCCTCACTCCATACGACGCAAACTTCAAGGGCGTGCATATCCTCTTCGACAAGGAACTCGTAGGAGACACCCTCGGCGAGACCGTATCAAAGGCCGGCAAGAACCAGCTCCGTATTGCAGAGACCGAGAAGTATGCACACGTTACCTTCTTCTTCAACGGCGGTCGCGAGGCTCAGTTCGAGAATGAGGACCGTATCCTCGTCAACTCTCCTAAGGTTGCTACCTACGATCTCCAGCCAGAGATGAGCGCACCAGAGGTTACCGAGAAGCTCGTGGAGGCAATCAACACCGAGAAGGAGGACATGATCATCCTCAACTTCGCAAACGGTGACATGGTCGGTCATACCGGTATCTTCCCTGCAATCTGCAAGGCGGTGGAGACTGTCGACAATTGCGTGAAGGCTGTCGTTGAGGCTGCCATCGCACATGACTATGCAGTGCTCATCACTGCTGACCACGGTAATGCCGACTACTGCGTAAACGACGACGGAACCCCTAACACCGCTCACTCTCTCAACATCGTTCCTTTCATCGTCGTGAACGCTGGCGAAGATGTGAAGACCGTCAAGGACGGTGCTCTCTGCAA
>JAGHUQ010000092.1 GCA_018064725.1 Candidatus Cryptobacteroides caccocaballi | reverse complement strand
GCGACCGTGGACGAGATCCTGGGCTTCCGCGACGGATTGCTCGAGACAGGAAAGAGGATCAACCTCGACGAATACAACACCCTCGACATCGTAGGTACCGGCGGTGACGGAAAGAACACCTTCAACATCTCCACCTGCTCATCATTCGTGATCGCAGGTGCCGGATACAAGGTCACCAAGCACGGAAACGGAGGCAGCAGCTCGGTAAGTGGTGCCAGCAACGTGCTCCAGCTCCACGGAGTCAAGTTCACCGATGACGAGAGCAAGCTCCGTCAGTCGCTCGAGGAGGCAGGGATATGCTATTTCCACGCTCCGCTATTCGCGTACGGAATGAAGTTCGTCGGTCCGGTCAGGAAGGCTCTTGCTATCCCGACATGCTTCAACATCCTCGGTCCGCTCGTCAATCCATGCCATCCAAGGAATTCATTCCACGGCACTGCAAACCAGGCTCAGATGAGAATATACGTGAACGCTCACCAGAAGATAGGAGACAACTTCGGTGTCGTCACGAGCTATGACGGATACGACGAGATTTCGCTCACCAGCGGCTTCAAGCTCGTGACAAACAACTTCGAGAAGGTGTTCACGCCAAAGGATCTCGGATTCAACTACGTGAACCCTGAGGACATATACGGAGGAGAGACTGCCGAGGATGCGATGAAGATTTTCGACGCAGTGCTCGAAGGAAGGTCGACCGAGGCTCAGAAGAACGTGATTCTTGCAAATGCGGCCTGCGGTATCGCTGTGGTGGACAGGAACCTCTCGATAGACGAGTCCGTCCAGATTGCACGCGAGTCTCTCGAGAGCGGAAAGGCGCTTGAGACATTCAGGAAATTCGTCGAAATCAACAGCTGATGAAAGACATACTCACAGAAATAGTAGCCGACAAGAGGCTCGAGGTGGAAGCGGCGAGGAGCCGGCGTCCGCTGGACGCCGTCCGCGAGGCTGCCCTCGCGGCTCCGCGCAGCACACGCAGCATGCGTGCTGCGCTCGCCTCCTCGCCCTACGGCATCATCTCAGAATTCAAGCGCAAGTCTCCTTCAAAGGGATGGATACACGAGGATGCTGATCCCATGGTGGTCATCCCCGCCTATCAGGCTTCCGGAGCATCTGCGCTGAGCATACTCACTGACTCCAAGTACTTCGGCGGCTGCCAGGATTTCATAAGAAGGATAAGGCCACAGGTGGACATACCTATCCTCAGAAAGGACTTCATAATCGACGAATACCAGCTCTATGAAGCGCGCGAGATCGGCGCTGACGCGGTACTTCTTATCGCAGCATGCCTAAGCGTGGACGAGTGCAGGACACTCATCGGAAAGGCTCATGAGCTGGGACTCGAGGTTCTGCTGGAGACACATTCTCCCGAGGAGATGGAATACGCGGGACTGGACGCCGACATGGTCGGTATCAACAACCGCAACCTGGGAACCTTCCACACCGACATACAGAACTCCTTCGACCTTGCGGATGCCTTGAGGGCAAACGCAATCGACAAGGTACTTGTTTCGGAAAGCGGAATATCCGACCCCGCCAAGGTCAGGGCATTGCGACAGAAGGGGTTCAAGGGCTTCCTCATGGGCGAGAACTTCATGAAGCACGAGGACCCTGGCAAGGCACTCAAGGAATTCATAGCAGCATTATGATAGTAAAGGTCTGTGGGATGACGCAGGCGGAGAACATCCGCGCGGTAGAGGCTCTAGGGCCGGACATGATGGGATTCATCTTCTATGAGAAATCACCGAGGAAGGTGGTTTCCGTCCCGTCCTACCTCCCCGAGAAGGCTTCCAGAGTAGGAGTATTCGTCAATCACGACGAGGAATTCATCATGGACAAGGTCTCCAGCTACGGCCTCACCCACGTCCAGCTCCACGGACAGGAAAGTCCTCAGACCTGCAAAGCTCTCAGAGAAAAGGGGCTGAAGGTCATGAAGGCGCTCAGCATAGCCGGAGCTGAAGACATCGCACTCTCGCAGAAATATATAGACTGCTGCGATCTCTTCGTATTCGACACGAAGACAAACAGCGTCGGAGGAAGCGGAAGAAGCTTCGACTGGACCCTGCTGAACCTATACGACGGTCCCGTACCGTTTCTTCTCAGCGGTGGGATCGGGAAAGACACAGAACTGAGCCAGGTCTCGCATCCCTTCCTGGCCGGTTTTGACCTCAACAGCAAGTTCGAGACGCAGCCTGGCGTCAAGGACCCGGGGATGCTCAAGGAAACGATAGATAAAATAAGAAAGATATGAATCGAATTGACAGACTTTTTGCAAACGACCCTCACGGCATACTCTCAATATATTTCTGCGCCGGAGCGCCAAAGCTTGAAGGCACCGCAGAGGTGATCCGCACCCTGCAGGCTAACGGAGTGGACATGATAGAGGTCGGCATACCGTTCAGCGACCCTATGGCTGACGGACCTGTGATCCAGGACGCTGCCACGAAGGCACTCCGCAACGGAATGACACTTCGCAAGCTATTCGCACAGCTCAAGGACATCCGCAAGGACGTGGACATCCCTCTCGTGCTCATGGGCTATCTCAATCCGGTCTTCAACTACGGATTCGAGAACTTCTGCCGCTCCTGCAAGGAGGTAGGAGTCGATGGCATGATCATTCCGGACCTTCCTTTCAAGGACTACATGGAACAGTACAAGTCCATCGCCGAGGCATATGACCTCCGACTCATCATGCTCATCACCCCAGAGACCAGCGAGGAGCGCGTGCGCCTGATCGACCAGCACACCAGCGGATTCATGTACATGGTATCGTCCGCATCCACCACAGGCGCCCAGAAGGACTTCAACGAGGCAAAGCAGGCATACTTCAGGAAGATCAACGGCATGGGCCTGCGCATCCCGCGCATGGTCGGATTCGGAATCAGCAACAAGCAGACCTTCGATGCAGCATGCGAGAACTCTGCCGGCGGAATCATCGGCAGCAAGTTCGTGAGCCTCCTCGAGCAGCATGACGGAGACGCCCAGAAGGCAATCAGCGAACTCAAGGGCCTCATCGGAAGATAATGGAACGCAACAGCAAGTTCTGGTACCACGTGCTCGCGGCCGGAGTGGTCGGGGTATGGGGTACGACCTTCATCTCCACGAAGGTTCTCCTCACGCACGGACTCCATCCTACGGAGATCTTCGTGTTGAGGTTCATCATCGCATACATCGGAATATGGTTCATATCACCCAAGAGGCTTTTCTGCAACAGCTGGAAAGATGAGCTTATGCTCATGTTTCTCGGCGCGACGGGCGGAGCTCTGTACTTCTGGACCGAGAACACCGCGCTGATGTACTCACAGGCCTGCAACGTGGCCTTCCTCGTGTGCACGACTCCCCTTCTGACCAGCCTCCTCGCCTATTTCCTGGGAAAGGACAAGATGACAAGGAACCTGGCCATAGGCTCTGCCGTGGCACTCGTGGGAATGGCCATGGTCGTATTCAACGGTCAGCATGAACTGCACCTTTCCCCTAAGGGAGACCTGCTCGCCATAGGGGCTGCGCTCTGCTGGGCGTTCTACAGCAACTTCATGCCTGACATACTCGACAGATACGAGAGCTCGTTCGCGACAAGGAAGATCTTCATCTACGGTCTCATCGCCATCATGCCGGTATTCATATTCCGTCCATGGTCCGCCGGCATGGAGGTACTTTCTGAACCTGTCGTAGCGAGCAACCTCCTTTTCCTCGCAATCGTCGCGTCCCTTGCATGCTTCGCGCTGTGGAATCCGGTGATGAAGCACCTCGGCATCATGGCATCGTCCAACTACCTCTATCTCAATCCGGTGTTCACGCTCATCGGAAGCATACTCGTACTTGGAGAGAAGGTTACCATAGTATCCGGAATAGGCTCTGCCATCATACTCGCAGGAGTCATCATTGCCGGAAGAAACAGTAAATAATAATTTTTTTCATTAATTTTGGTTCAAACTTCCAAACCACATGAAAAAGATTATCACCATCGCAGCTATGCTGCTATGCTCGCAGATTGCACTGCTTGCAGGAAACCTCGCATTCTCGAAGATGCTCGGGGACAACATGGTTCTCCAGCAGAATGCACCCGTCACCCTCTGGGGTACGGCAACACCTAAAGCTGACGTAGCCGTCACCGGTTCATGGAACGGCGTCACCGTCAAGGTAAAGGCAGATAAGGACGGCCATTGGGAGGCTGTGGTCAACACTCCCGCAGGCTCTTTCGACGCTCAGACAGTAAAGGTCGTGAGCGGCAGCGAGACCATCGAGGCCAAGAACGTCCTCATCGGTGAGGTATGGTACTGCTCAGGCCAGAGCAACATGGAAATGACCCTTGGTGGCGGATTCGGCACCTTCGTAGAAGGCTCGCTTGAGGAAATTGCCCTCAGTGCACAGTACACAGGCGTGAGACACATCACCATCAAGAAGGCCACCCCGCTCGAGCCCGCATGGGATGCCGAGGGCGAATGGCAGGTCTGCAATCCGGTCAATTCTCCTAAGTTCAGCGCAGTCGCATATTTCTTCGCGACCAGGCTTTCAAAGGCGCTTAACGTACCTGTAGGCGTAATCAACGCAAGCTGGGGCGGCTGCTTCATCTGTCCATGGATGAGCAAGGAAACCCTCAAGGACTATCCTGTGAACCTCGCAGATGCAACTGACGACTCCGTGAACAATATGTTCAAGCCATACGTGATGTACAACGGAATGTTCAAGCCTGTCAGCAAGTTCGCCATCAACGGCTTCATCTGGTATCAGGGCGAGTCCAACGTCAGCACACGCTGCGACATCTATGCGGACATGATGAACACTATGGTAAAGACATGGAGAAAGGACGTCGGCCGCGGCGACATTCCTTTCCTCATCGTAGAGCTTGCACCATATGACTACCACGACGGTGAGTATGGACTCCAGGACGAGACCGGTCCTCTTCTCCGCGAGCAGCAGGCCTTGGCGGCAAAGACCATCCCTAACGCAGCAATCATCGGCACCAACGACCTCGCATACGATTTCGAGCTCACCCAGGTGCACCCTTCACAGAAGCGCCAGATCGGCGAGAGGGCATGCTTCATGGCAATGAACATGGCATACGGATACACCCAGCTTCCAGCCTTCCACCCAACCGTAAAATACGCGACAGCTGAGGGAAGGACCGTCAAGGTATACTTCGACAACGCAAGCACAGGCTTCCGCGGAGGCGAATTCATCGAAGGATTCGAGATTGCCGGAGAGAGCGGAAACTACCACAAGGCCACCACCGCCAGGACATCATTCTCATTCAGGGGCGGCGCATGCGTCGAGCTTGAGTGCAAGGAGGTCGGCGAGCCAGCGTTCGTACGCTATTGCTTCCATGATTTCCAGATCGGAAACCTCAAGGGTGCAAACGGTCTTCCTGCGATTCCGTTCCAGGTGAAGATCACCCCTGCGTCAGAGATCCCTGCCGCACCTATGCCACAGAGGCAGAGGACAGGAAACTACAACTAGTTCCTTCTGAGGAATAGATGATGGTCTATGCATGAAGGAAGTTCCTCCAGATAGTGCGTGACCATCACCAGGGTCTTCGAAGGATCCGCGCAATATTCATTGATTATCTCACGAACCCGTGTTCGAGTCTGCTCATCCAGACCGTGCATGGGTTCGTCGAGTATAAGGAGAGGAGGTTCCTTGACGAATGCGCGGGCAAGAAGGCAGAGCCTCTGCTCGCCGCTCGAGAGCTTGAGGAAGTTACGCTCCGCAAGATCGCCTATCCCGAATCGTTCCATCCAATGGCGACATCCCTCTCTCTGCTGCTCGGTAGGCTTGCGATGCAGTCCCACGGTATCGAAGATGCCGCTTGAGACTATATCCAGGGCCGGCATGGCATGGCTGTAGGCACGGTGCATCTCCGGAGAGACGAAACCTATGTTCTTCTTGATGTCCCAGATGCTCTCGCCTGTTCCCCTCTTCCTTCCGAAAAGTTCGATGTCACATGCGTATGACTGAGGATTGTCGGCATTCACGAGACTGAGCAGCGTGCTCTTTCCCGAACCGTTCTCGCCGGTGAGCGCCCAGTGTTCTCCCTGCCTGACGACCCAGTTCAGGTTCTTGAGTATGGTGCGGTTCTCGTACCTGATCGAGACATCGTTGAACCTGAGTACCTCGGGCGCGTCCGCGTCGGCAACGCCGTCATCCTTGATGTCCAATGATACAGGAGCAGGCATCTGATGAGGCTTGATGGCATACTTGGTTCCTACCTTCATGCCCTCCACCGGAATAACATGCGTGATGAAGGACGGTATCTCATCTTCTCTTGCAAGCACTAGGATTATGCTTATCTGGCTCTCCTTGACGAGAAGTTCGAAGAGGTCGGCCAGCTGCTGCCTGGTCTCGGCATCGAGGCCGATGAAGGGGTTGTCTATGATGAGCACCCTTGGGATGGTAATCAGCAGACGGGTGAGCAGGAACTTTCTCAGCTCTCCGCTTGATAGAGTAATTATATACTTATCACTCAGCTTTTTGAGATGGAACATCTCCACAAGCTGTTCAAATCGCTTGTGTTCCTCGGAATCCTCGGGATAGCCGCTGAGGCTACGCTCGAAAAGTTGCCCGATGGTAGGAGTCTCAGGATCGATATCCATCTGATTCCACCTCTGCTGCATATAGTAGTTCGCGTCAGCAGCTCCGTATGAATCCCTGAAAGTGATATACTTCACATTGTCACTCACGTATTTCTTCCTGGACGGGGTGAAGTCATAATGGACAGAGTCTCCCTTCAGCCTGTAATGTCCCGTGAGGATCTCTATCAGGCGTGTCTTTCCTGCTGCATTGTCGCCAAGAATAGCGACCTGCTCCCCTGCTTCTATGCAGAGATTTATGGGCTCGGACATCCCGAACTCCGGCGTCACCACGACGCCGTCAACCACTTCGATAATCTTCTGAGTCATACTCTACTAAAAAATCGTTCAAATTTCGCAATGATTACTCATAATTGCAAAAAAGAATAGGTACATTTGTACTATCATGACAGTAACCTCGACAATCATAATAGCAGTAGTCGCAGCCATATTGGCTGCAGCTCTCACATTCTTCATAATGTACACCTCGCACAGGTCCAAGTTCGAGGAGCAGGACAAGCTCTATCAGGCACTTACGGCCAGCGAGGCACAGGAGCACCACGAGGAGATCCTCGGTGCCCGACTTGCCCTGAACACCAAGGAGCAGGAATTGGAGTCAATGAAGCACATCCTTGCCGAGAAGGAGGCGAATTTCGAGAGGATGAATGCCGAGACCAAGAAGAACTACGAAGCCACCATCACAGCCCTGAAGGACACTCAGGACAAGCAGATATCCGAGATGAAGATGAGCCAGGAGAAACAGATTTCCGAGCTCAAGGAAAGTCAGGAGAGGCAGATCACCGAGCTGAAGGCTGCACAGGACAAGCAGATTTCGGAGATCAAGGCAACTCAGGACAAGCAGCTTGCCGACATGAAGGAGGCCCAGGAGGTACAGCTCAAGGCCCTCACCGACAGGATGACCGCGGACACTGAGAAGATACTCAAGCAGCGTGAGGAGGAACTTGCGAAGGAGAACAAGAGCGGCATGGACGAGATCCTCTCCCCTCTCAAGGAGAGCATCAAGGAGATGAAGGAGGCCATGAGCAAGAACGCCGAGGCTCATATCCAGAAGAACACCGAGCTCTCAAAGCAGCTCGAGCAGGCAGTCAGGGAGATGAAGGAGAAGACAAGCGATATCGGCACCAAGGCAGATGAGCTTGCGGTCGCCCTCTCAGGCAAGCCCAAGATCCAGGGATGCTTCGGAGAAAGCTTCCTCGAGGACATACTCTCACGTGAGGGACTTGAGCCGGACAAGCATTACAGCAGGGAGGTTGCCAACGAAGACCACAGCCGTCCGGACTTCGTCTTCCACTTCAAGGAAGGAAGCGAGCAGAAAGACCTCATCGTGGACTCGAAGGTATCCCTCACCGCCTTCATAAGGTACATGAACGCAGATGACGAGACCACACGTCAGGTGGCACTCGCGGACCATGTCGCCAGCATCCGGAAGCACATCGACGAACTCGCCAGGAAGGAGTACGCACGTAAGGTCGAGGACAAGAAGAGGTTTGCAGACTATGTGCTCATGTTCATGCCTTACGACACCGCGTTCCGAATCGCAGTCGATGCAGAGCCGCTCCTCTGGCAGGAAGCCTACAGCAAAGGGGTGCTCATCACCACTGAGCAGACCATCGTGCCTTTCCTCAAGATCATGAAGCTCACCTGGAACAAGTACCAGCATGACGCGAACATGGCCGAGATAGAGAAGGCTGCGACAAACATGATTGACCGTGTCGGCGCGTTCTACGACTCATACAAGGACCTGGGCAAGAAGCTCGGCGCCGTGTGCAGGGAATACAATACAGGAATAGTCAAGCTTCAGGACCGCGGTCTGAGCATCACCACAGCCGCTCAGCAGGTAATGAAGTTCGGAATAAAGAGAAGCAAGGGAAAGGAACTCGAAGTTCCCAAGGAGAAGGTGACCCTCGACTCGACCGAGGAGGGTGTAATCGACTTCGGAAGCTTCTGATAACAAACAAAGACAGAATAAGAAACTATGGCAGCAGGAAAGAAATGGAGAAAGTTCTGCGGATGGACGCTCAAGACCCTCGGCTGGACAGCTATGGATCCGCCATGCGAACATAAGAAAAGCATCATACTCGGTGTCCCTCACACAACGATATGGGACCTCGTGATCTCATATCTCTACTACACTTCAGTGGGTGGAGACGCAAAGGTGATGGTGAAGGACAGCGTATTCGTATGGCCTCTCACCCCTATCCTCAACTTCATGGGAGCCATCCCGATGGACAGGACCAGTCCTACCAGAATGCTCCTCAGCACCATCCACGCGATGAACAACAGCGAAACCTTCCATCTTGCGATGTGTCCAGAGGGCACACGCAAGGCGACTAAGAAATGGAAGACGGGATATCACACCATCGCGAAGAAGACCGGTGCAACCGTGTACATCGGTTATTTCGACTGGGGAACCAAGAGAATCGGTCGAGGAGAGCCTGTCGAGCTCACCGATGACGCAAGGGCGGATACAGACAGGATCCAGCAGATATACGAATCCATGCACCTTGTCGGCAAGAACAAGGATTGCTACGTAACCCATTAACATCGTCCCCATACACAAATATGGCAAGCAAGAGATACTTCAAGAAGTTCAGCGAATCCTATATAGAGACGCTCTCCAAACTCTATCACTACTCTACCAGTGTTTATCCGGACAACCAGCAGTCTGCTACCGTAGGCGGCACCCAAGGTTACACGTTCAAGGAATTCAAGCGCACCTGCGACGGAGTTTCCAAGCTCATGTCATGCTATGGCGTCGGAGCCGGCGACAGGGTCGCCATACTCTCGCAGAACATGCCTAACTGGGCCATAGCCTTCTTCGCCACCACCGCCTTCGGACGCGTATCCGTGCCTATCCTCCCGGACTCCTCGGCCAATGAGGTGACCAACATACTTACCCATTCCGAGTCCAAGGTGCTCTTCGTATCGAAGAGGATGCTCTCCAAAGTCACGCCTGAGTGCATGGAGAAGCTTCCTCTGGTCATCGACATCGAGACACTTATCTCCATCAAGAAGGACCCGGAGGCATTCACATGCGACGGACGAGTCTCGGAACCGAACGCAGATGACCTTGCTGCGCTCATCTATACATCGGGAACCACAGGCAATGCAAAGGGCGTCATGCTCAGCCACAGGAACCTAGCGCACAACGTGATATGTTCGTACCACTGCTGGAAAACCACTGAGAAGGACTCATGGCTCTCAATACTCCCGATGGCGCACACATACGAGATGAGCATCGGATTCCTCTATCCGTTCTACGTCGGAGCCTGCGTCAACTACCTCGGCAAGCCAATGTCCACCTCCGTGCTCATGAATGCACTCAAGGAGGTGCGTCCTACGACCATGCTTTCTGTCCCTCTCATCATCGAGAAGGTCGTCAAGTCCAACATCATCCCTACCATCAAGCGAAGCGTGCTGCTCTCCTGGATGGAAAAGAGGATGCCTCGCCTGCTCTATAGGATAGTTGGAAAGAGGCTGAAGAAGACCTTCGGAGGAAAGATCAAGTTCTTCGGAATCGGCGGAGCGAAGCTCAACATTGACGTAGAGAACTATCTCCGCAAGCTTCACTTCCCTTATGCGATCGGCTACGGAATGACCGAGGCAGCACCGCTTGTCTGCACGGCCAATCCAAAGGAAACCTGGCCAGGAACGACCGGCCAGGCTGCATACGGAGTCCAGGTCAAGCTGGACAACGTTGATCCAGAGACCGGCGAGGGCGAGCTCATCGCACGAGGTGACAACATCATGTTGGGATACTATAAGGATCCGGACCGTACACGTTCTGTATTCACCGAGGACGGATGGTACAAAACCAATGACCTTGCATCCATAGACAGCAAGGGACGCTACTCTATCAAGGGCCGTCTCAACAACATGATTCTCGGTCCGTCCGGCGAAAACATCTACCCTGAGGAGATCGAGAAGGTCATCAACGACCTCAATCTCGTGACCGAGTCTCTCGTCCTCGAGCGTGACGGCAAGCTCGTTGCCCTCGTACAGCTTGACGAGAACGTGCTCAACTACAAGATCTCCAACGAGGATGAAATCATACAGAAACTCGAGGCAACCAAGAAATCCATTCTTGAGTCAGTCAACAAGGTAGTCGGCAAGTCATCCAAGATTTCTTCAGTCGAGGTCATGGACGAGCCATTCGAGAAGACGGCAACGATGAAGATCCGCCGCTTCCTCTACAAGAAGACCAACACCCCTGCCGCCGACAAGGCAAAGCAGACCGAAGAGGACAAGAAGACTTCCGACAAATAGCTGCCGGGCGGCGGGCCAGGAGGGCTTGCTGAGTGCCGTGCAAGCTGGCAGCTAACCTCCTTCACTGGCACGAACGCAAAAAAACAGCTTCTTTTTGAAGTTCGCGGCAGCAAAGCAACCGAAAACAACTGAAATCACGTCACGAGCGACAAAAACAATGCAGTTTTTGTCGCTCGTGCCATTTCAACAGCTGCCCCAGACACGTATTTCACGATTCCGTGTCTGTTTTAGCCATAAACTAAGTTTTCTGACGTGTTTTTCGCGATATCATGTCTGTTCTGACGATAAACCGTGATTTCTGACGCGAATATGCCGATTTCATGTCTGTTTGCGGACTGAAGAGGAGTTTTCAGACGCGTTTTTGGCAGATATGCGTCCGGCACGGGAAGCGGGCAAAATGCATTTGCCCGGACTAGGGTCGGCGAAGCCGATCTGCATTTTGCCGCTCCCGTGCCGGAATGGAGCAGCTCCGGCAGCGTTGCCTTTTCCTCCTACTCTATCCCGTGGCAGTATAATATCTGAATCACAATGATTAATGAGAAAACGGATAGTGCAAAAAAGCCGGCCCTAAACAACTTAAAACATTGAGACTCATCGAATTAAGCGCCACAAGGAAATCATATACGAGGTAATACGCACAAGAAAGGCCCCACAAGGAGTACCTTACGAAAAAAGCCGGCCCGGTGGGGTCGGCTTTTTAAATATGGTGTTCGAATGGATTGCGAACTAGAAACTCTTTGTAGTCCTAATCGTATTAGCGAACGATGATCTCCTCACGGTCAGGACCGATAGAGACGATCTTTACAGGGCAACCTGTCTCCTTCTCGATGAAGGCGATGTAGTCCTTGAGCTCAACAGGGAGCTTGTCATAATCACGGATGCTGCAGATGTCACTCTTCCAGCCCTTGAACTCAGTGTATACAGGAACGATATCGTCACCAGCCTCGAATGGGAAGTAATCGATGGTCTCGTTACCGAGCTTGTAGCCTGTGCAGACCTTGATGGTATCGAAATCATTCATGACATCGGACTTCATCATGATGAGCTCGCTTACGCCGTTCATCATGACAGCATACTTGAGAGCCACGAGGTCGAGCCAGCCGCAACGACGAGGACGACCGGTAGTAGCACCATACTCGTGACCGATTGCGCGGAGCTTCTCACCATCCTCATCGAAGAGCTCGGTTGGGAATGGACCGCTACCTACGCGGGTGCAATATGCCTTGAAGATACCCATGACCTTGCCTACGCGGTTAGGAGCGACACCGAGACCGGTGCAGACACCTGCTGTCATGGTATTTGATGAAGTGACGAACGGATAAGTACCGAAATCGATGTCGAGCATTGAGCCCTGAGCGCCCTCAGCGAGGATGGCTACGTCCTCATCGATGTACTTGTTGACTACGATCTCGTTCTCGATGAACTCGAACTTGCGAAGCTCCTCGACAGCCTCGAACCACTTCTGCTCGTACTCGGTGATGTCATACTCGAAACCTGCGTACTGTGCGAGAAGTCCCTCATGCTTCTCCTTGAGGACAGCATAGCGCTGCTTGAACTCCGGAGAGAGGATGTCACCCATGCGGAGACCGTTACGTCCGGTCTTGTCCATATAGGTAGGACCGATACCCTTGAGGGTTGAACCGATCTTTGACTTACCCTTTGCTGACTCGCTGGCTGCATCGAGCATACGGTGTGTAGGAAGGATGAGGTGTGCCCTCTTACCGATCTTGAGCCTTGAGACTACATCTACGCCCTTTGCCTCAATCTGATGGATCTCATCCATGAGGATAACAGGGTCTACAACAACTGCGTTACCGATGATATTTACCGAGCCCTCACGGAAGATACCAGAAGGTACTGTATGGAGAACGAAACCGTCACCGTCAAACTTGAGTGAATGGCCTGCGTTAGGACCGCCCTGGAAGCGTGCGATCACCTTGTAACCGGGAGTAAGAACATCGACAACCTTTCCTTTGCCCTCATCGCCCCACTGGAGACCGAGAACAACATCAACTTTCTTCATATAATGGTGTTTTAAATAAAATCGTTGTGGTGCATAACCGGTGGACAAAAGTAGGAATAATCTTTGAGTCCTACAAAGTTTAAGATATCTTTGTATCCTAAAGTTATCAACAATGAGCGAAAGAGAAAACGAAGGTCTCCAGGCCCTTGGCAAGAAGACCGAATACAAGAGCGACTACGCACCCGAGGTGCTCGAGACATTTGTGAACAAGCATCAGGACAACGACTACTGGGTCAGGTTCAACTGCCCGGAGTTCACCAGCCTCTGCCCTATCACCGGCCAGCCGGACTTTGCAGAGATAAGAATCTCGTACATTCCCGACGTCAGGATGGTCGAGAGCAAGAGCCTCAAACTATATCTTTTCAGTTTCCGCAACCACGGCGACTTCCACGAGGATTGCGTCAACAAGATCATGAAGGACCTCATCAAGCTGATGGATCCTAAATATATCGAAGTGACAGGCATCTTCACCCCGAGGGGCGGAATCAGCATCTACCCTTATGCAAACTACGGCCGTCCTGGTACGAAGTTTGAGGAATTGGCCGAGCAGCGCCTCGCCACACACGAATAGAAGGCAAGGCCGAGACTGAGACTTATGAAAAGAAGAAACTTCATCAGCGCACTCATCGCGCTTGCAATCATCCCTGCAGCATGCTCATGTGCCGGCAACGGAAGAAAGGAGAAAGCCGAGGTCAAGCATCCCGGCTGCCCATATCCGATCGAGGTATTCGACACTCCTAACGGATCGGTGGAAATCTACTGCATCAATCACGGTTCGGTAGCTATATCCTTCAAGGCGGACATTGCCAAGGACAGCAGGACCATCCTGATTGACCCGGTCGGTGAATACAAGGGAACGACGGTTGACTACAGTTCCGTTCCTAAGGGCGACATCATCCTCGTCACCCATGAGCACGTAGACCATCTCGACGCTTCCACCATAGAAGCACGTTCGGCAAAGAATGCCGTCCTCATCCTGAACCAGTCCAGCTACGATCAGATCGGCAAGGGCGAAGTCATGCACAATGGTGACAGCCGCTCGCTCTCATCCGCAATCACTCTCGAGGCAGTGCCGGCATACAACAGCACAGCGAAGAACAAGCAGTTCCATCCAAAGGGCAACGGAAACGGTTACATACTCAAGATCGACGGGCTGAAAGTCTATGTCGCAGGCGACACGGAGCCATACACGGGCATGAAGAAATTCGGAAACATCGACGTGGCGCTCCTTCCTGTTAACCAACCTTATACGATGACCATCGACCAGTGCGTCAAGGCTGCAAAGATGATCAAGCCAGGATTCATCATCCCATATCACATGGGTGACACCGACCTGGAAGCATTGTCAAACGCCCTTACCGCAAAGGGATTCAGGCACGTCATGCACGAGGAACTCAAGTAGAAAAGCTACTTTCTTCCGGATCTTATCGTCTGGAGAACAACAGAAAGAACTATCAGAGCTAAGCCTGTCCAGAAGGACAGGTTTAATTCTTTTGTCTCGCCGAAAAGAATCGCGGCGAGAATGATGCTGTACACAGGCTCGAGATTGTAGGTCACGTTCACCGTAAATGCAGAGAGCCTTCGCATCGCGATGATCTGCAGGAGGAATGGAATCACTGTCAGCACCGAGCCAAGTATGATCAGCGCGATGAGGTCGTTCACCTTCGGCATTATCGGTGCGTCCGGAGCGATCCACGAATAGACGGGAACGCAGATCGAGAGGAAAAGGAAGCCGCTGATGAGCTCATGGAAAAGCATGGTGCTGCTGTCCTCCCCTGTCTTAGCTCCTGCACGTATGTTCATGATCGAGAACAATGAATAGAGCGCAGCAGAGGCCAATCCGAGCAGGATACCGGTACGGTAGCGGATGTCAAGGCTGAATATCACCAGTGCGCCGGCAATCGATATGAAGCTGATGGCGAAGGCTGCGAAAGAGAACTTCCTGCGATTTATGAGCGGGTCGAAGACACTGGTGAAAAAGCATGAAGTCGCGATGCAGGCAACGCCCACCGAAACATTGGATTCCTGGATGCTGGCAAAGAATGCGACCCAATGGATGGCAAGCATTACACCGCATGCGCTGATGGGCAGCAGGCTTCTGAACGGAACCTTGTGCAGCTTGTGCATACATGCCATGGCGATACCCATTGCAACGATGCCGACCATCATGCGGAACCACACCAGAGGTATGCCGCTGATTGATATGTATCTTCCGAAAAGTCCTGTCGCACCCGCCAGAAGAACGGCAATGTGCAACCCGAGGAGAGTCCTCCTCCTGACGCTGGCGTCCATTTAGATAAGCTTGATAGAATTGATTATTCTGCCTGTCTGCTTTCCTTCCCTGCGGGCGGAATAGAAATTCTCGTCCTCATAGGTGCAGATGCCGCAGGTCTGGATGTGTCCCTCAGGGATTCCACATTCCATCAGGGTGATCCTTACCGTTTCACAGAGGTCGATATGATGGCCACCGGCCATGCTGCCTTCCGTGCGCGGTCCCCTGAATGACCATACCCTGTCGAGAGGGAATCCGGACTCCTTGAAATAGCCGGCAACGTCCTCACCCACCTGAAAGCTGTCCGGTCCTATGCCCGGGCCGATCATCGCTACCATGTCAGATGGTCTGCAGCCGTAGGTCTTGATCATCGCAAGGATTGCCTGTGCAGCGATCTTGTTGACAGTGCCTCTCCATCCGCTGTGCGCCGCTCCAACTGCCCTCTTCACAGGATCGTAAAGGAGCACCGGTATGCAGTCGGCTGTCCTGACGCCTATTGCAACATTCGGGAGGTTCGTAACGAGCGCATCGATGCCTTCTAGCTCTTCACGAGTATAATCAGGTCGGTCTATCACTGCGACATTGGTAGAATGGGTCTGATGAGGCTGAATGACAGGATACGGCAACTCCGCTCCCTTCATGGTTGAGAATGCCTCAACCCCCTCTCCAAGGTCATATTTCAGTAATTTTCCGACTGATTCCATATATTGCAAATATACAAAGAAACTTGATTAATTCATATATTTGCATCGATATGCTGATACATTCATTCAAAGGAATCTACCCTGAAATCGGGGATGACTGCTTCATCGCCGAGACAGCCGCCATCGTCGGACAAGTCCGGATGGGAGACAACTGCTCCGTATGGTATGGGGCCGTACTTAGAGGAGACGTGAACACGATAGAAATCGGAGACCGCGTCAACATACAGGACTGCGCCGTGATACACGTGTCCGGCGGCGAAGGTGGCAACGTCGTCATTGGCAACGACGTGGTCATAGGCCATAACGCGACCGTCCATGGAGCCACGGTAGGAAGCCATTGCCTGATCGGGATGGGAGCCACCGTCCTCGACGGCGCCGTCATAGGCGACGGGAGCCTTGTCGCAGCACATGCTCTGGTTCTGGGGAAGACAGTGATTGGACCGGGAGAGCTCTGGGCCGGAGTCCCAGCCAAGTTCGTGAAGAAAATCTCCCCCGCTGCCGTGGAGAGAACCATAGACAAGGGCGTCCAGTCATACGTCGAGCTGGCAGAGATCTACAACGAAGAATATAAGGAATAACAAAAGGGTCCAGGTTATCAGCCTGGACCCTTTTGTTATTGGAAACGGACAATCGATTAGATGCAGGTATATCCACCATCCACTGCGATAGCCTGACCGTTGACGTATGTGCTGCAAGGGGAAGCGAGGAAGAGAGCAACGGTGTCGAGCTCGCCCTCCTTTCCATAACGGCCTACAGGAATAGCTCCTGCCGCATACTGTGCGAACCAGTCGGTTTCGAGAGTAGCCTTGGTAAGCGGAGTCATGAAATAGCCTGGGCAGATAGAGTTGACGGTGATACCCTTCTTGCCCCACTCAGCTGCGAGAGCGCGGGTAAGGTTGACGACGCCACCCTTTGCTGCATGATATGGTGAGCTTGGAGCAGCCATATTACCGACAAGACCATACATGGATGCGATATTGATGATACGGCCGTAACCAGCCTTGATCATCTCCTTACCGAACTCACGGGCACACTTGAATGTACCGAAGAGGTCAATCTGGAACTCCTTCTCGAACATCTCATCCGGAACATCCTCAGCAGGAGTGATTCCGCCTGTACCAGCGTTGTTGACGAGAATATCTACGCGGCCGAAAGCCTCCATAGTTGCGGCAACGGCAGCCTTCACACGCTCGGTATCGGTGATGTCACAAGCAAAAGGAAGCACCTTTACACCATACTCTGCCTCGATTTCCTTTGCGTTCTCCTCGAGGAGATTCTGACGACGGGCAAGGAGCACGATGTTTGCGCCCTGGTTTGCAAATGCTTTGGCCATCTGGAGGCCAAGACCTGTTGAAGCACCGGTAACGACAGCTACCTGTCCTGTAAGGTCAAAATAATTCTTCATAATTCGTTCGTTTTCTAGGTTTTCTACAAATCTAAAAAGAATTATTGCAAAATCCTATATGGTAGGTGCGCTTTCCGCATAGAGAAAACGACGAATCTTAAGGGTAGCAGTCTTCTCGAAAGGCTCAGTCATGAACTCGACCTTGCTGATCTGCGAGTGCGCCTTGACCTTCGCATTGACGTACTTGAGCATATATGACCTGATATGCTCCATTTTCGCCTTGACGACCAAGTCCTTGGGCTGGCTGAGATCCAGGGCCTCCTTGGTGAGCCGGACGAGGGCGACAAGCTTTCCTCCCCTATGGAGGACTATCACGTCATCAACCTCCGGCAATTCTGAGAACACGGACTCTATCTCCTCCGGATAGATATTCTCTCCCGATGCACCGACTATCATGTTCCCAAGACGGCCCTTTATGAAATAGCGTCCGTCCTCAGTGACCACAGCAAGGTCCTTCGTCCTGAACCAGCCCTCGGAATTGAAGGCTTCCGCAGTGCGCTCCGGATCCTTATAGTATCCGGGCATGACGTTACGTCCCTTGACGACGATTTCTCCCTCTCCTGTCTTCGCATTCACATTGTCGAGACGGACATCGACACCTTGGATTGCATATCCTATGGAACCGGGGATGGTATCATGATAATCGCTGATGCACACGAGCGGCGCACATTCGGTCAGACCGTATCCTATGAAGTACGGGAATTTTCCTGTATGGAGGAACTTCTCCACCTCAAGGTCGAGTTTGGCTCCGCCGATACCGAAGAACGCCAGGCGTCCACCGAAGGCCCTTATTATCTTCTTGCAGATTATCCTTGCCAGGAGCGTATGTGCGTGCTTGTCCATCCACTGGAGGAACTTGCTCTTCCTGAGCATGGAAAGAACGATGCCCTTGTAGATCTTTTCGATGAGAAGAGGTACTACGAGCATGACCGTAGGCTTTACGTTCGCCAGCACAGGCAACAGATACGAAGGTGTCGGTGGCTTGCTGATGTACACGACCTGCGAGCCGCTGGCGAACGGATAAAGAAGGCCGATCGACAGCTCGTATGCATGGGCAAGAGGAAGCACGGACAAAAGCACATCCTTGGTTCCGATCACGTAGATATATATGAATGCGTCAAGGTTGGCACTGAAGTTCCTATGGGTGAGCATGACACCCTTGGCACTGCCCGTGGTACCGGACGTGTAGATGAGAACGGCCAGATCATCCGGATTCAGGGACGGGACGGCAGCAGCGTCGACATCAGACTTCTTCTGTCTTACTATTCTGAGGCTTTCGAGTTCCACGACAAGGCTGAGCTGGTCGAGAACGGCTGCGGGAACTTTCGCAAGGCACTTCCTTGATGCGAACAATGCCTTGGACTCCGAATGCTGCAGCACGTTAGCAACCTCGTTCTCAGAAAACTCCGGAAGCACCGGGACGGCAACACGGCCGAAAGCAGTGGCAGCAAAGAAAGCTACCGGCCAATTCACATGGCCGGCCGAAAAGATGGCGACCTTGTCCCCTGTTCCCACGCCATGCGCCGAGAGCAGTTCAGACATTGAAGTAGCTGCGGCTCGGAAGGTACTGAAAGTGTACGACTCGGAGCCATCGGCCATACGGTTCATCACAAGGCCCGAGAATTCAGATGTCGCCTTTACGAAAAGATCAGATAGGGTTTCTGCCTTTACCATTGATTGATTATTTATTTTCTTTTTCCTTGGATTTCCTGTCGGCCTCGACGGTAGGCGCCGTATCCTTATATTTGAACCTGCGGATCTTCATAGTAGCGGTCTTCTCGAAAGGTTCCTTCATCACCTCCACTGAGCTGATCTGCGAAGTCTTGTTGACGTTCTTGTTGACCTTTGCAAGGATTCTCTCCTTCCATCCGTCAATCTTCTCATACATCTTATCCTCGCCCTCCTTATCCCAGTCGATGAAGCCTTCGATCGGCTGGACGAGAGCTACGAGGCGTCCGTTCCTCTCCACGACGATGGATTCGGTGACTCCCTCTGCATTGTTGATCACGTTCTCGATTTCCTCAGGATAGATATTCTCTCCTGAAGGGCCGAGAATCATGTTGTTCTTTCGTCCCTTGATGAAGAATCGTCCCTTCTCATCCTTTACGGCAAGGTCATTGGTCCTGAACCAACCGTCCTCTGTGAAGACGCTTCTGGTCCTGTTCGGATCCTTGTAGTAGCCGAGCATGACATTCGGTCCCTTTGCGACTATCTCACCTTCACCCGTCTCCGGATTCACGTCGTCCAACCTGAGCTGCACGTTATAGACAGGATAGCCGAATGAGCCTACGGTCCTGCTCCTCTTGACGGCATAACCGAGAAGAGGAGAAGTCTCAGTAAGGCCATATCCGATGGCATAAGGGAATCCTGCCTTAAGGAGGAAGTTCTCGACCTCAGGATCAAGCTTGGCTCCGCCGATACCGAAGAATGTGACATGGCCACCGAAGGTAGACTTGAGCTTCATGCCTATGATCTTGCACATGAGTCCCTGCATGTTCGCATTCATCCAGGTGAGGGTGCGGCTCTTCTGGATAGTAGGAAGCACGCTGCCCTTGTATATCTTCTCGATGATGAGCGGAACGGAAAGAATGGTAGTCGGCTTCACGATCTTCATCGCCTTGAGAAGGATTGCTGGGACAGGTGGTTTCTGGAGATAGTAGACTGTCGCTCCGCAGAACATAGGATAGAGCATACAGAGCGTCATCTCCAGGGTATGTGCCATAGGAAGCAGGGAGAGCCAACGGTCCTTGCTGCTCCTAGGGCATGAGTGATAGCAGGTGATGACGTTCGAGGCGAGATTCCTGTGTGAGAGGACGACGCCCTTTGCGCTGCCAGTCGTACCGGAAGTATAGATGATTGCCGCCATGTCGTCAGGAGTCGGTACCGAAGTCTTGCCGTCGCAGGTGAACTGCTCGTCGTCAGCCTTGATTATTTCAAGGGTATCGAGATCTATCACCAGAGTCATCTTTTCCTTCACCTGAGCACTCACCTTGGAAGCAAGCCTCTGGGATACGAACAGAACCTTGGAGCCGGAATGGTTGATGATATTATTGACCTCATTTTCCGAACTGTCAGGAAGGATAGGAATAGCGATCCTGCCGAAGGTGACTGTGCTGAAGAATGCGAGCGACCAGTTAGGCATGCTCTGGGAAAATATTGCGACCTTGTCGCCGGCACCGATTCCGTACTGGGTAAGTCTCTTGGAAAGGTTGTCGCACTCAAGCTTGAAAGAGCCGTATGTATAACCTCCTTCCTTTGTGTCGAACCACTGTGTGTACTGTTTCTTCGAGTATGCCGTAGTTGCGTATTCGTAGAGTTTCGCGAGCGTATCGATGTACTTCTCGCGCATTTTGCGCATGCGCATGTAAATCTGCATCATATTGGTTTAGGTTTTAGGTACAAAAATATACCCATAATTCCGGTTATTTACGAACAATTAACTATTTTTATATACCATTTTTCCTTTTTTGGGCGAACATAATAAGTAAAATATTCCAAAATTAGTTACATTTGTTCCACTAACACCCAAGCCATGCTGAAGAGAAAGGACTATTTCAAGGAAACCATATTCAACCACGGAAGGGTCGGAGACGACCTCCTCCTGCTGAATACGAAAGACTACTGGAGCAAGGACAGCGAGCCGTTCCTGGCCGACACGACCAACGTCATATTCTTCATCGAAGGAACCGCAGAAATATCCATCAACATGCAGGACTACCACATAACGTCACCCTGCATGGTCATACTCATGGAAGGAATGATAGTCAGCCAGAAGGAGCGTTCTGAAAACTGCTCTTTCGATGTGATCGTCCTGTCCAAGCAGCTTACCGACAGCCTCCTCTCAGACTCGAACGCTTCTTCCCCATTGAGGAACGCGGTTTTCGCCGATCCTGTATTCCCACTCAAGGGCCACAAGCATATCGTGACGTCCTTCCGCTATCTGCTCGAGAACCTCGTAAACGAAGTTGACAACACCTACAGGCTGGAGGCGGTGAAACACATGGCGCTGACGCTTGTATATGGTTTTGCGCTGAGCAGGAACGCCGTGGCACAGAAGAAGCTGTCACGAAAGGACAGCATCTCGGAACAGTTCACCAAACTGGTCAAGGAGAACTACAAATCGGAAAGGACGGTCGCAGGATATGCAGACATGATGTGCCTGACTCCGAAATATCTGTCACAGGTTGTCAAGGATTGCACAGGAAAGTCAGCCCTCGACATCATCGACGACTTCACCATCATTGAATGCAAAGCCCTGCTCAAATCCACCGACCTGACGGTCGACCAGATAAGCGCAAGGCTCAATTTCATGTCCCCTTCCCTTTTCGGAAAGTATTTCAAGAGGATTACCGGAGTATCACCGAGAGCATACAGGCATTCGGTCAAGTAGGACTACGAATTCCTGTATTCGCTAGGAGTCATGCCCGTCTGCGACTTGAAGAAGCGGCAGAACACGGACGGAGCATTGAAATTAAGACGGAATCCGATTTCCTTAACGTCAAGATTCGAATATTTGAGGAGGTTCTTCGCCTCCACCACCACGAATGAGTCGATCCATTCCGGAGCCGACCTGCCACTCACGGCCTTCACGGTAGCTGAAAGATACTTCGGAGTGAGGCAGAGCTTCTCGGCGTAGTAATCAAGATATCTATGCTCGTTATGATGCTCCGTTACAAGCTTGAGGAAGCTCTCGAAGACCCTTTTCGAACGATGGTTATGGTCTGTACGCGGCGACGCCTGGCTCATATTCTCCGAAAGAAGACTGGCAATGAGGAGGAACATCGAGGAGAATACAGGTTTCACGATCTCCATCAAGTTAGTGAAGCCGCTGTTAAGAAGACTGTTAATAAGGCTGATGTACTTAGTGCCCAGTTCCTTATCTCTGGTTGAGAGTATGACGCATGGATTGTCCAGGACCATGATGCTCTCTTCATAAAGCTGAGAGAAATCAATCTTGAGGTCCGAGATCAGAGAGCGGGAAGCCGCAATGACGACAAAACTGAAATCGGAAGCATTTTCCGAGCACACGTTGGAAACCTTGATTATGCTTCCTGGCACATAGATTACGAAAGATCCAGGCTGGATGGTATATTTACGGAGATTGATCTCTATATCGAAATTTCCGTTGACACAGTAAAGGACTGCGTAACCATCGAACTTGCAAGGATATTGCAGGGTTTCCATGCTCTGAGAAAAATTCAGATTGGCAAGGAAAAAGTCATCAGACACGTCAGGGTAGCTGTTTGCAGGGGCAAAGTCACGTAGGCGTCTTAGTTCAATCTCTCTGGCTGTGGTTTCCATATTATCAAATTTTCCAACGAGTGATTGGCAAATATACAAATTAAATAATCATTAACAAAATAACCATTTTGTGGATTTTTTGTAACTTAAATTGTCATTATCAATTAGCAAAGAAGCATATTCAAATCAATTATGCCAAGTAACCAAAACGAGCGAAAGCTAATTCTTTCGCCGTTTTGTCAATTTCTTCAACAGACAAAACGGCCCCGAAACAGAAATTCAGGACAGATGAAATATGGTATGAATACAAAAAAAATGAGCTGCGCCGCATCACGCGGGGCACCTCATACTAACCACATAAATAATAACACTAAAACTAATAACCAATCGATTGAAGGTACTCACAGAACAGCTTTCCCGTTCAACCGATGCAAAGATACGGCGAATTTTTTATTTTGCAAATTTTTTAAAAACTTTTTTCGAAAAAATAGAACTTAACCAAGCCTAACTAATCGTAATTAGGCTCTTTAGACTATTTTTAAAAGTCTTTAAATAATTATTTCAAGAAATGGCGAAGCTGTGAAACGTTTGACGCGAAGTTGACTGCTCCGGCAGACTCCAGCTCCGCACGCGAACGGAAACCCCAGGTTACAGCCACAGCATCGATGCCTGCATTGCGTGCAGTTGCCATATCGGTATCCGAATCTCCGACAAGGGCAACATTGTGCACCCCTCCCTCCGGGAATGCCATGGAACAGATCTTATGCACAAGCTCCGGTGAGGGCTTAAGTGGCTGTCCCTCCTTATTGCCGAATACGGCGACGAAAGGAATCTCACCGAAAAACTTTGCGATCAGCGTCTCCGTGCCGCTCTGGAACTTGTTGGATGCGACGGCAAGCTTCACTCCTGATGCGGACAGTTCAGCCAGAAGACGCTGCATTCCCCTGTACGGTTTTGTCCTGACATCAATATTTTTCTCATAATATGTAATAAAACGGCCCAGCACGTCGTCTATTATGGCAGACTGACGGAAGGCCTCCGGGATTGCCCTCTCCACGAGCTTGCGGACACCATTGCCGACCATGTACTTATATTCACGCATACCGTGCGTGGCAAAGCCCTTGGATTCGAGAGCATGGTTGACGGCATTGCCCAGGTCCTCGATTGTATTCAGGAGCGTTCCGTCAAGATCGAAAATAATGAGATCGTATTTCATTGTGCAGATTGAAAAAATCGGCGCGAATATACTGAAAATAGAACGACAAATCATATATTTGTGGAATAAGTCAAACCTAATAAAGAACAAGATCATGACACTTCTTATCATCCTTGCCATCGTGGCAGCATTGGTACTTTGGTTCATCTCAGCACAGAGGGAACTCGTAAACCAGGACGAGCTCTGCAAGAACGCCCTCAGCCAGATAGGTGTACAGCAGGCAAGCCGTTGGGATGCCCTCAAGGCACTCGTAGAACTTACCAAGTCATATAGCGAGCATGAATACAACACTCTCCGCGACATCATCGCAATGAGGAAGAACGTTACAGGTTCAAGCACCGCCGCTGATGTGGAAGAGCAGGAGAAGGCTCTCTCAAGCGCCATGAGGCAGATCAACATCGTCGCAGAGCAGTATCCTGACCTCAAGGCAAACGACACATACATCAAGACCATGGACAGTGTCAACACTTACGAGAACCAGGTTCGCATGAGCAGAATGGTTTACAACGACACCGTTACCAAGTACAACCGTCTCATCCGTCAGATTCCATCGAACTTCGCAGCAAGCATGCTTCACTTCACCGAGAGGCAGTACCTCGAGGTAGCTGCAGAGAAGACCGAAATGCCTTCAATGAAGATCTGATGAAAAGGATAATCGCATTATTGGCAATGGCGGTCATTTCGGCCGCCTTTGTCATAGATATGAGTGCCCAGGTCAGGGACGTCGACATCACCGTGAGACTGAACCACGACGGTTCTGCACATATCACGGAGATATGGGACCTCAATGCCGACCGCGGCACGGAGTGGTATCTCGTCCGTTATAATCTAGGGGACATCCAGATCAGCGGTCTCGAGGTCTCCGAGAACGGCAGGGAGTTCATCACCGAAAGCTCATGGAACACCGAGCGCTCCATGGAGGCAAAGGCAGGACGCTGCGGTATCGCGCACGTCTCACAGGGATGCGAGATATGCTGGGGACTCGGTTCGTACGGCGACCATGTGTTCAGAGTCGAATACGACATGAGCAACGTCGTCAAGTCCCTCAACGACTATGACATGGTCCACATGCAGTTCGTATCGCCAGGGATCTCCCCTTCCCCAAGGCACGTGAAGGTGACAATTCTCGCAGACGGCATAAGTTTCGATGACGTCAATTCGCGACTCTGGGGCTTCGGATACAACGGAACAGCCAATTATGTCGGCGGAAAGATGGTACTCGAAAGTTCCGAGCCATTCATCAGGGAAAGTTCAATCATAGCTCTCATCCGACTCAACAAGGGGCAGTTCTATTCTCTGAGCATACAGCAGAGAGATTTCGACGACGTGCTCGACCGCGCGATGGAAGGATCTGCATGGGAGGACAGCGACGAGATGACCACGAAGGACAAGGTAGGTCTCGCCGCATTCATCGCCATGATGATCGGCGCCTTCACGCTCTTCATCCGCAACGTGAGGAAGAGAACCTATAGAAGCATTCTCGGAGTCGAATCCATCAAGGAGATCGAATGGGCTCGCGATGTCCCATATGACGGCGACGTGGTAGCAAGCGAGTACATCCTCCAGAAGCTGTGGTACACAGATGAGAAGAACAGGATTGCAGCGGCAATCATACTCAGGATGCTGGAGCAGGGGCATCTGGTTGTCGGACACGACTCCGCAGGCAAGGTGGAGATCAGCTTCGCGCAGGGCAAGACCCCTCTTGACCCGAACAGCCCGGAGGGAGAACTTTACCAGATGATGAAGGAGGCCAGCGGCAGTGACCAGATTCTTCAGGACAGAGAATTCAGCAAGTGGTCAAGACGCAACACCAAGCGCATCTACAAGTGGACAGAAAGTCTCCAGGCAGCCGGCAAGCAGAGGCTTGTCACCAACGGTTGGTACAAGGACGGCGAATACAGCTTCGAATCACAGAAATATGCCCGTCAGCTGATAGGACTCAAGAAGTTCCTCAAGGAGTTCACGCTCTCGGAGGAGCGCGGAGTTGGAGAAGTCGCACTCTGGCAGGATTACCTTATCTTCGCAGCCCTCTTCGGAGTGGCAGACAAGGTTGCCAAGGAGCTCAGAGACATCAATCCTACAGCATTTGACGAGAACATGATGTATGACTACTACACCATGAACCAGATCATCCATGCGACCAACGGTCTTTCGTCATCCATCACCAACGCAAGGCAGTCATACGCTAATCGTCAGGGTGCAGCAGGCGGTCATGGCGGCGGCGCATCATTCGGCGGCGGAGGAGGATTCTCCGGCGGAGGATTCGGCGGAGGTGCACGCTAGATTGGCGAGGTGCACGCCAGATCGGCAGACTGAAACAGAAAGAGGCTGACAGGATCTCTGTCAGCCTCTTTCATTGAATATCGTTCAAAGACTTAATTGCAAGGGACCAGGCGGATGATTCCCACTGAGTTCTCAGGCATCTTGAATGTAAACGACTTCGACACGGTTCCGAGATCCATGGTGTGAGGTACCACGGCTTCGAGGTAGTTGACCGGACGGACGAAGCGGAAGCCTGCAGGAATACCAGGACGGGTATCGCCTGATGGACGAGGACCGCCCATGCCAGGACGACGTGCCGGCATCTGATAGTCAGGATGGCTCGAATAATAGTTCTGATCCTTCTGGTTCTTGATCTCGGTATTGTGTGAAGACATATACTCAACTTCGACCTTGTATGCAGTCTTGCTGCCGGTGTTGATGGTGACGATCTTATCCACGGCCTCCGAGTTGACGAACTTGACAAAGATTTCTCCTGTGGCAGTGTCGATGGTCGGTGAGGTATATACGGTCGAGTCAGCAACGCTGCCGTTCATCACCTCGCTCATCTCGAACGCACGGTCACCGGCCTCGGAGAAGAGTTTCTGGTAGTAGTAGTTGCTGGTGCGCCAGAGACCACGGTTGTCGAACCAGATCATGTTCGAGTTCCACTTGTTGTATCCCTTCTTGCAGAAAAGAGGTGCGTATGCTGCCATAGACACCATATCGGAATTCCTCTCGAGACTCAGCCAATATGCTGCCTCTGCCATGGTGGATACATATGCGTTGTTGGTACGGTTGTTCGCAAACTCTCCGACGAAGACGCGGGTAGGCTTGCTCCTGTCGTAGGTATTGCCCTGATTGCCGCGTTCCTTGCCAGGAGCATAGCGGTCACCGTTCTTGTAGAACCAGTCATCACCCATATAATAATGCTCGTCGACGATGGTGTCCGGATATTTTGCGTCGATCTCCGCGTAGTTGGCGTTGAACTCGGGGCCCTGAGCTGCAGAACCGGCGGTAGACACGATGACGATGTCCGGATACTGTGCCTTCACGGCCTTGTACATGATATCGAAGCGCTCCCAGAACTCCGGCCCCCTGTTCTCGTTGCCGATTCCGAGGTACTTGAGGTTGAATGGTGCAGGATGTCCCATCTGCGCACGTTTGGCACCCCACTCGGTGGTGACGCTGCCGTTGCAGAACTCGATGAAGTCAAGAGCATCCTTCACGAACACATTGTAGAAGTTCTGTCGATCACTCTCGGTCTCGAGCGGAGCAATGTATGAATGTCCGGCGAACTGGCATGTGACGCCGTTATTGAGCACAGGAAGTGGTGTCGCTCCGAGGGACTCAGCCATCAGGAGATACTCATAGAATCCCACGTACTGAGAAGTCCAATAGCCCCAGTGGTTGCGGAAGCCTATCCTCTCCTCGACAGGGCCGATGCTGTTCTTCCAGAACACCTGACCGAAATAGGTAGAACCCTCAGATGCACATCCGCCAGGGAAACGCATGAAAGTAGGCTTGAGATCTGCAAGGGCCTGCATCATATCCTTGCGGAACGGACCTGCAGCACCTTCGAGCCAGAGTTCGGACTCTTCCGGAACGAGTGTCACGAAGTCAAGGTAGAATGTACCTTTTGAGTCTGCGACGATCGCAAGGCGGCTATCCTCGCTGCGGAGTGCCTTGAGCGCACCGGCGTGCTTCTTCCAATTGCTATCCAAAGAAGATATGGTGATGACATTGGAATTGAGTTCACCGTCCTTGTTCTCGAGATAGACCTTGATGTTACCCTTGTAGTTCTCTCCCTGGAGGTAGAGACCGAGGTCATAGCGCACACCCTCCTTGACAGCTATGGAAGGAGTCTGAGTGTTGTTCGAATAGAACGCGTTCCTGTCTCGGAACACATATGGAGAGATGCCATATCCGTTTGCGGCGATGCCGTAGCCCTCGCCCGGCTCCTCGACATCAAACCTTACGCAGAACTGCCTGTACCTGAGTTCGTCGTCATATTTGTCGTCCGGATAATAGGTGTACATCCTCTTCATATTCGGTCTGAGAGGCTTATAGTCCACGGCATGTGCCTGGCCCTTCGCTCCTTCACCGGCGACGACGGTCCATCCGAAGAAGGTCGTGTCTGACTGCGAAAATTCGCGTGGGTCCGGCGCCTCAGGCACGTCGTATGCCTGGAAGGAGTTGTTCTGGATGAGCTGCGCGCAAAGTCCTCCGTCGAGAGAGTTGTTGATATCCTCGAAGAATATGCCTGCAAGAGTCGGACTGATAGAGATGCCGAGATTGGCAGGATTGAGGTTCACGGTCCTGGTCTCAGGCTTGGTGAAGCCCTGGAGCTGGAGCATCTTCTCCGCATATCGATAGCCGAGAAGGCGCATGCCCTCGGTACTGAAGTGGAAGGTGTCACCGGTGCTCTCGCATCCGAGCGCAGAGATTACATGTGAGTTTGGAAGAACCTCCGGCAGATGTGGAAGTATGTCGCGGTTGAAGCGCCAGCAGATGCCGTCGCTCTCCTCATATTTGAGTTCACCCGCCAGAAGAGGAATATTCTTAGGGTTGAGTCCAAGGTCCTTGCAGAGGTCGTCATGGATCTTCTTGACCTTCGCCGGCCACTCAGGGTCGTCAGAGTTCGACTCTCCCTGGTGGAGAAGCATGCCCTTGATGACTCCATCCTTCTGCGCGATCCTGGCCATCTCGAGCAAGCGCTCGTATGGGCTTCCCCCATACATTGCGACGATGTCCTTCATCCAGTCGCGCTCGCTGTCGATATACTCCTTGTAGGCGTCTTTGTCCCAGAGTTCGATCTTGGCTCCGGCCACTGAAACGTTGATTACACCGACCCTGTAGTCCTCCGGCATGACCTCGATCATTTTGCGACCGAAGAAATCCACCGGGCCCATGTTGTTGCTTGGACGGCAGATCGGCGGAACAGCCGTGTACCATTTGCCCATCTCCCTGCCCATCTTAGGCATGTCGACCGCTGCGACAAACTGGAATCTGGGGTCATTGAAATCCTTGTCCTGCTCTGCAGGAACAGCACCTGCCTCCATGTTCGACTGTCCGAAGCAGAGATAGATGTGAAATTTGGGGTCGGGCTTCTGGGCATCGGCGACAAAAGAAGCGCCGAGAATCAGAGCCACTACCGCAATAAGTGCTTTTTTCATGTATTTGGTTATTGGTTATTACAAATATACGACATAATATCAGTAGATTTGCAACAGTCAAAAAAACATCGAACACATGAAGAAGATCATCGCAACTCCTAAGGCACCCGCAGCAATCGGACCTTATTCACAGGCTATATATGCCAATGACACCCTCTACGTATCAGGTCAGCTTCCGGTCAATCCTGCAACTGGTGAGATCCCTGCTACTATCGAGGAGCAGACCCGTCAGGCTCTCACCAACATCGGAAACATCCTCGAGGCTGCCGGTCTCGGATTCAACGACGTCGTCAAGACCAGCGTACTCCTTTCCGACATCAACGACTTCGCTGCCATGAACGCCGTATATGCAGAGTTCTTCCCAGAGGACAAGCCTGCACGCGTATGCTATCAGGTCGCTGCGCTTCCAAAGGGCGCCAAGACTGAGATTGACGCCATCGCGTTCTACAACATGCCTATCTCTTGCTCTGAGGGCGAATAAACTACCCACAAACTAAAGACTTATGGGTTTTCTCGGCTAAATAATTATAAAAGAATCAACTCAGATAATGAAAAAAGCCTATGTCACGCGACATAGGCTTTTTCCATGTATTCTGCGACTTACATTTATTCTGCTACTTCGTCAGATAGGCCTTGGTGATCACCACGTCGGCGAGGGGCTTATCCTCGGAATCCGTCTCGACAGCCTGGATCGCCTCGACGACATCGAGTCCCTTGGTCACTTCGCCGAATATGGTGAACTGGGTGTCCAGATGCGGCGTACCTCCGACCGTATGATAGACCTCCCTGATTTCATCAGGGAATTCGATATGCTCACCAGTCTCGCGGAAAATCCTTTCCTGAACACGTGCAAGATACTCGTCATCCACAGGCTTTCCCCACACGATATAGAACTGTTCTGAGTTGCTGAGCAGGTCCTCACGCGAACGGCCCATGGCAAGCATGCCTCGACGATGATAGTACTTCGGATAATGGATTTCCGGTTCAATCGTATTCTCCGTCTGCTCATATCCACACTGGATCATGAAATCAGCTATGACTCGGTTGAAGATCTTCCCTTCCAGCCAGCCGCTCTCGACCATCTCCACGAAGTTCGCCTTATGAAGCGGAGTGTCATCATATAGAAGGAGTTCGATCTCCCCCATCGGAGTGACGGTTTCATGGTTCTCCTGCACTGTCGATTCCGAGGACGCCTGCTCCGTCGATTCCGAGCATGACTGCACTGTCGATTCCGAGCATGACTGCACTGTCGCAATTTCGAGCACGACCTTAGTCTCATTCTGCATCTGAGCGCAGCCCGCCACCAGTACGCACATTGCTGCAAACATCGCAAAATGCGCTGCCTTCAGCATGCTGTGCGCCGCATTCAACATAATACTACTTACATTTACTGCTAAATTCATAGTCATTGGTTATTTCTAAATACAAATATCAGGTATTTATTGCAGGGCGTGATAAAAAACCGATGAAAATATACATGAAAAGATTACGGAACACAAATCACTGGCAGCTCCTGCAGTACGTGCATCCATAACGATATGTGAGATAGGGAAACAGCCATTTTTCTGCAACCTGAAAATCGGAGCGCACGCGAACATGCCACTCAGAATATATATTGACGGTTGATGTGCGCTCCGCGGCGATTTTGGCTTGGAGCGCACGGTCATATGCCATGTAAGTGCTTCTATGACACATCAGCGTGCGCTCCGAATTTCGGGTTG
>JAGHUQ010000053.1 GCA_018064725.1 Candidatus Cryptobacteroides caccocaballi | reverse complement strand
CAGTCCGACGATAGCGGCCATGCAGGCCACATATTCAGGGTGGGTAGCATATCCCATCGCCGCGGAAATAGGATGGACGAACGCGATGACGAGCAGCACGAAGGAAAGCGCGACACCACCTACGAGCCTCAGGGTAGTGCCATAGACGCGGTCAGCATCCTCACCATCCTTGTTGGAGAAACGAAACAGGGTCGTCTCCATTCCGAAAGTCAGCAGTGCCAGGAAAAACGCCGTATACGCATAGAGATTGGTGACTATGCCATAACCGCCGCTCTCCGCGGCGATCTTCGTCGTATATAGAGGTACGAGAAGGTAATTCAGGAACCTGCCCACGATGGAGCTCAGTCCATAAATTGCCGTATCCTTCAATAATGATTTCAGATTCATGGTGCAAAATTAGTACATTTGCAGATATAACGAAAAAGACATGAGAAGAATAATCCCAGCTCTCCTTGCATGCTCGCTCATCGCGGTAGCATGCCACAACCAGACCAAGGCCACCGATGAAAATGAGGCGGCAGACCAGACCGAAGTACAGGCCGACGAGGTAGGAACCGGCGTCGAGGAACCTGTATACGACATCGTGACCAACATGGGTACGATCAAGATCAAGCTCTACAAGAAGACCCCTAAGCACCGTGAGAATTTCGAGAAGCTCGTCGCTGAGCATTTCTATGACAGCCTTCTCTTCCATCGCGTGATCAACGGCTTCATGATTCAGGGCGGCGACCCATACACCAGGGACACCAGCAAGGTCGACCTTTACGGACAGGGCGGCCCAGGCTATACTGTACCTGCTGAATTCGTCAACGAATACTATCACAAGAAAGGCGCAATCGCTGCCGCCCGCATCGGTGACCGCGCCAATCCTAAGAAAGCCTCAAGCGGATCTCAGTTCTACATCGTCCAGGACGAGATGAACTGCCTCCAGCTCGACGGCGAATACACCATCTTCGGCGAGACCATCAGCGGCCTTGACGTCATCGACAGGATCGCGAGCGTACCTACCGACTACCGCGACCGCCCTGTAAGGGACGTCAGAATCATCACAGTCAAGCCAGACACTAAGGCAAATGAACAGCCAGCAGAATAGGTATCTGTTCATAGACGCCGACGACACCCTCTGGGAAAACGAGCAGTACTTCCGAGATGCGGAGGCTGAATTCGCGCGTACCTTCGCGCCCGATATGACCGTAGAGGACGTCCAAGAAATACTATGGGAAAAGCAGGAGGAATATATCCCCTGGTTCGGATACGGATCGAAGACCTACTTCATGGGAATGACCGCGGCTGTGACCGAGATGAAAGGATCGGTCGATGCCGCAGCCTTAGCCAAGATCAAGGAGATAATCATACGTCTCGCGAACCACGAGGTCAAACCTCTGGAAGGAGTCGAGGAGACTCTCTCCGAACTATCCAGACACTATAGTCTCGTCCTTGCGACCAAAGGAGAGACACTCGAGCAGAAATCCAAGATCAAGGCCTCAGGCCTGGCGAAATACTTCGTCGGCATAGAGGTCATGGTCGACAAGACCGAAAATGACTATATCGAGCTCGGAGCCCGTTACGGAGTGGCTCCGGAGCAGCTTGTGATGGTTGGCAACTCTGTCAGATCAGACATCCTTCCAGTTATCAGTTTGGGAGGTACCGCATACCACATTCCACACGAAATCGTTTGGACACACGAACTTGCGAAACTTCCTATTTCCGAAAGGTTGATTTGTATTGACAGATTTGCCGAATTGGTTTGCAGGCTTAAACATTAGTATTACATTTGTCAGAAGCGGCATGGAAATAATATTTCCAGTCGAATAGTTTTTTCATAGGTTAAGTTTTAGGTTAGAATTGCTGACATCCTGCGTCGTGAGACGCGGGATGTCTACTTTTTATGCGGAGCACAAAAATAAAGAGCCGACCCTGTCGGATCGGCTCTATCGTGTAAGGCTTTAGCCTGAGATTATTCAGAAAGAGAGAATCTCTTGAAAGCAACGATCTTAGCGTCCTTGTCGACAGCTGCGATCGAATCCTTTACAGAAGCCTTGCCATCACCCATCTGGTACTCCTGCTCCTCGAGGGTATTCTCCTTGAAGAACTTGGCGATACGGCCATTGGCGATGTTCTCGATCATCTGAGCTGGGAGGTTAGCTGCCTTCTGCTCAGCGACAGTCTTCTTGATCTCACGAGCCTGAGCAGCCTGCTCTGGAGTGATCCAGCCCTTGCCCATGTTAGACTCAATATGATCCTCGCTGTCAACGTGTGCAGGGTTGATGCCAGCCTTCTTGAGAGCTGCATCCACAGCCTTCTGAACCTGCTCCTCCTTGGTCTTCTCAATTGCAACCTGACGCTCCTTCTCAACTACTTCTGCAGGGCAGTCAGCAGCAGAGATAGAAACAGGATTCATGGAAGCAACCTGCATAGCGACACCCTTGGCGAGGTCAGCAGGGATCTCCTTGTTGAAACCTACGATTGCACCGAGCTTACCGTTAAGTGCGTGAACGTATGAAACTACGTATGGAGCCTCGATGAGAGCATAGCCTACAAGCTCGTGCTTCTCACCAGTCTTACCGGTCTGAGCAGTGATAGCCTCTTCCACAGTCCTACCGTCAGCCATTGCACAAGACTTGAGAGCCTCGGCATCAGCAGGGTAGCCAGCAACTGCTGCTGCAAGAACTGCATCAGCGAGTGCCTGGAACTCAGCATTCTTGGATACGAAGTCGGTCTCGCAACCGAGGCAGACCATGACAGCCTTGTTACCAGTAACGTTTGCACGTACGGCACCCTCGGTGGTATTGCGGTCAGCACGCTTTGCAGCGACGAGCTTACCTTTTTCGCGAATGATTTCCTGTGCACGGGTGTAATCGCCTTCAGCCTCTACGAGAGCCTTCTTGCAATCCATCATGCCGGCACCGGTCATTTGACGCAATTTCATTACGTCAGCGGCTTTGATTTCCATTCTTGTATCTTCTGTTAAAGTTTATTATTCCTGTACAGGAGCTTCCTCTGCCTTAGGGGCAGACTTGCGGGCGCGGAGCTTCTTGCCAGTTGCTGGCGCGTTCTCCTCTACCTCTGGAGTTTCCTTGTCCTTCTCGAGCTTCCTCTCGTCGAGTCCCTCAGCGACAGCTGCGCAAAGAACGTCCATGATGTGGGCGATAGACTTTGCTGCATCGTCATTTGCCGGAATCACATAGTCAATCGGAGTAGGATCGCAACATGTATCAACCATAGCGATAACCGGAATGTTGAGGCGGTTAGCTTCCTTAACGGCATTAGCCTCTTTCTGTACGTCTACTACGAAAAGTGCTGAAGGAAGACGGCTCAAGTCCTTGATAGAACCGAGGTTCTTCTCCAATTTAGCCCTCTGACGGGTAATCTGAAGACGCTCTCTCTTGGCGAGAGTGTCGAAAGTACCATCTTCAATCATCTTGTCGATGGTGTTCATCTTCTTGACAGCCTTGCGGATGGTAGGGAAGTTGGTAAGCATACCACCTGCCCAACGCTCTGTCACGTATGGCATGTTGACAGCGCCTGCCTTCTCGGCTACGATGTCCTTAGCCTGCTTCTTTGTTGCGACGAAGAGGATCTTGCGACCTGAACGAGCAAGCTGCTTCATTACGCTTGCTGCCTCGTCGATCTTCACTATACTTTTGTGCAGGTCAATGATGTGGATTCCATTCTTCTGGTCGAAGATATATGGAGCCATCTTAGGGTTCCACTTACGAGCCAAGTGGCCGAAGTGAACACCTGCATCAAGCAGTTCCTGGAAATTTGTTCTAGACATTTTTGTTTGTTTTGTTTTGTTAAAAACTCTTTCATCAATCCGGAGTAGCGGCCTGGCCGGTCTCCTGGATTTTTCGCAATCTCGGCAACTGTCAGGCAGCCAGGGAGGGTTCGCACCGTCCACTTGGGTCCTTCAGTTTCAAACCGGATCGTGCAATCTTGTAAATCAGTGTCAGGCGATTAACGCTTGCTGAACTGGAAGCGGCGACGTGCACCAGGCTGACCAGGCTTCTTTCTCTCGACCTCGCGTGCATCGCGGGTGAGGAAACCTGCAGACTTGAGAGCTGAGCGATATGCCTCCTTATCTACCTCGCAAAGTGCGCGGGCGATACCGAGACGGAGAGCCTCTGCCTGTCCTTTGATTCCACCACCGTCGAGAACGGCCTTTACGTCAAACTGACCTTCAGTAGCAGTCTCTGCAAATGGCTGGTTGACGATGTAACGGAGTGCATCCTCTTTGAAGTACTCATTGAGATCACGGCCGTTGATGGTCACATTACCTTTGCCTGCTACGAGATAAACACGAGCGACTGCTGATTTACGTCTTCCAAGGGCGTTTACTACTTTCATTGCTCTGCTTAAATTTCGTTCAACTTGATAACTTTAGGATTCTGCGCCTGATGAGGATGCTCGCTTCCCTGATAGAGGTAAAGGTTGTTGATGAGCTTGTCACCAAGACGGTTCTTTGGAAGCATGCCCTTGATGGACATCCTTACGAGTTCGGTAGGCTTCTTTGCCAAGATCTCCTTCGGAGTGGTGAATCTCTGACCACCTGGATAACCAGTATGGCGGACATACACCCTGTCGGTCATCTTCTTGCCAGTGAGTCTCACCTTGTCAGCATTGAGGATGATAACGTTATCACCGCAATCCTGGTTAGGGGTGAAATAAGGCTTGTCCTTACCGCGGAGGATGAGGGCAACCCTTGATGCAAGACGACCAAGCACTACGTCGGTAGCGTCAATGACAACCCAGCCCTTTGTTACAGTCTTTGGGTTTGCGAAGACTGACTTGTAGCTTTGTGTTTCCACTGTCTTGATCTTTTAAATGGTTAATACTAAATTTGTTGCGTTCCCTATAATCCATAGAGGGCTGCAAAGGTAGCAATTTTTTCTATTCTGACAAAATTTTTAACTTTGCGGCGTTTTATGAAGATTGGAAGCATAGATCTTGGGGACAAGCCGCTGATGCTGGCGCCCATGGAGGACGTGACCGACGCGTCCTTCCGCTATATATGTAAGGAGTTCGGGGCATCGATGGTCTACACCGAGTTCGTCTCTTCAGACGGACTCGTCCATGATTCCAAGAAGTCATTCGAGAAATTCCTCACCTTCGAAGAGGAAGCCCCAGTCGGTATCCAGATATACGGAAACATACCCGAGGCCATGGTCGAATCCGCAAGGCTCGCCGAACGCGCGCAGGAGATAGTGGGTGGCCACGGAGCCGATCTCATAGACATCAACTTCGGATGCCCGGTGAAGAAGATAGCTGGCCGCGGCGCCGGATCCGGCATGATGAAGGAGCCGGACAAGATGGTCGCCATCACCAAGGCAGTGGTCGAGGCCGTGAACAAGCCGGTGACCGTAAAGACCAGGCTCGGATGGGACGATGATTCCAAGATCATAGTCGAACTCGCGGAACGTCTGCAGGACGTGGGCATACAGGCGCTCACCATACACGGACGTACTCGCCAGCAGATGTACACGGGAGAAGCGGACTGGACTCTCATCGGAGAAGTCAAGAACAACCCTCGCATGCATATACCTATTATAGGTAACGGAGACATAACATCACCCGAAAAGGCGAAGGCCGCATTCGACAGATACGGCGTCGATGCCATCATGGTCGGCAGGGCAACCTACGGACACCCATGGATATTCCGCGAGATGCGTCATTACCTTGACACCGGGGAGCTGCTGCCGCAGATGAGCGTGACAGAAAGGGTGGATCTTGCAAAGCGTCATCTCGCACGTTCGCTCGAGCTGAAGGGAGAGAAGGTCGGCATACTCGAGATGCGCAGGCATCTGAGCTGTTATTTCAAAGGACTCCCCGACTTCAAGGAGACCAGGCTCAGGCTCGTGACGCTGACCGATCCGCAGGAGCTGTACTCCACCCTCGACGGCATCGCAGTCCGCTGGGGCGACGAGGTACCGCCAGAAGCCAAGAGCATCTACGGATTCTAGCCGCAATTTCAAGAAAAATTCATCGATGATTTGAATCATCTTGATTATCTTTGCATGATTGGCGACATGAATCATAGATGAAAACGAAACTGCTTGACAAGACCCTCCTCTTCCCATATTTCCTTTCATTGAAGACAAGGCATGCGATGTTCAATTCCGGCATGCGCAAGTCCCAGACCGCTGAGGTACCGACCATCTGCATCGGCAACGTTGCCGTGGGTGGTACGGGAAAGACTCCGCACACCGAGATGATACTCCGCACACTCATGGCGGACCCACGCTGGAAAGGCACCAACATATCGGTCCTTTCGCGTGGATACAAGAGGGATTCCAAGGGTTTCCAGCAGGTCACCGTCGACGGAACGGCAGCGATGTACGGAGACGAACCTCTCCAGATCAAGAAGAAATTCCCGTTCGTGACAGTCGCCGTGGACAAGGACAGGAATGAAGGATGCCGCTATCTCTGCCACCCGGATCTTCTCCAGACAGAAAAGAAGGCACGCAAGTGCAAGGACAAGAACCTCAATCCGGCAAGCATCATAATCCTGGACGACGCTTTCCAGTACAGATCCCTCAAACCTACCGTCTCCATAGTCCTCGTCGACTACAACCGTCCGGTATTCAAGGACCACCTCATGCCGGTCGGCCGTCTGCGTGACCTTCCAGAAAGGCTCTACGAGGCAGACATCGTCATCGTCACCAAATGTCCCGCATACATGGAACAGGAAGAGAAGGACCAGTGGGTACGCGACCTCGGACTCAAGGAGAATCAGAAGGTCTTCTTCACCAAGATAGTGTACTGCGACCTCGAGCCTGTATTCCCAGAAAGCGAAAGCAGATATCTTTACTCAAAGAGGCTCATACTCTTCACCGGCATCGCAGACGACAAGCCTCTGCGCATGTACCTCAGCGACAACTACAAGGTGGTACGCCATCTCACCTTCCCTGACCATCACAAGTACACCGACAGAGACATGATGTCGGTAAAGGCAGCGTCCGCAGCCTCCCCTACAGCCGTCATCGCCACGACCGAGAAGGACAGCCAGAGGGTCAAGGATTGCGCAAAGACGCCCGACTCAGTCAAGCAGAGACTGTTCCGGGCGCCAATAAAAGTCGATTTCCTCAGTGAAGAGGAACATGATGAATTCCGTCTTACTCTTCAGTCTTTCCTGAAATAATCTCACTCTGCACCTTGACGGATGCCTCGTGGATGGCGTTGAAGACTGCTGCCACGAACTCCTCAGGAAGTCCTGCAGCCTTTCCCTTTTCCACGACCTTGCCGAGGAGGGAATCCCAGCGTGATGCCTGCACGACTGCGATGTTGTTATCCTTCTTATACTGACCGATCTGGCGGCTGACACCCATACGCTGGCTGAGGATATACAGGAGATTGTCGTCAATCACATCAATCTGGGCACGGAGCTGGTCGATGTTGTGCTTGTATGAGCTATCCTCGCTATCCTTGTCACGAACCACGATCTCATGGAAGAGAAGGTGTTCGAGCTCTGACGGAGTGAGCTGCTGCTTGGCATCGCTGAGCGCGCAGCCAGGATTGCAATGAGACTCGATCATGAGGCCCTCAAGACCGAGGTCCATGGCAGTCTGGGACACCTCTGCGAGATAGTCCTTGCTTCCAGAGAGGTGCGAAGGATCGCAGAAGAACGGAAGTTCAGGGAAGCGTCCGCGGAGCTCGATGGCGAGCTGCCACTGAGGATGGTTGCGATATTTGATTTTCTCATAGGAAGAAAAACCGCGATGGATAACGCCGAGTTTCTTTACTCCGGCATTGTTCAGACGCTCGAGTGCACCGATCCAGAGATCCAGATCCGGGTTGACAGGATTCTTCACGAGGACAGGGATGTCTGTTCCCCTGAGAGCCTCGGCAATCTCCTGCATGAGGAAAGGGTTAGCGGAAGTGCGGGCACCGATCCATACCATATCGATTCCATACTTGAGGCACTCATAGACATGTTTCTCGTTGGCAACCTCAGTGCAGACCTTAAGGCCGAGTTCGTCCTTGACTCTCTTGAGCCATGCAAGGCCAGGGACACCGACGCCCTCGAAAGAGCCTGGATGAGTACGAGGTTTCCAAATACCCGCTCTGAAAACATTGATTCCGAAAGCCTTGAGCTGTGTTGCGGTTTCCATGATCTGCTCCTCTGATTCGGCGCTGCATGGACCTGCGATTACACAAGGACGGGGAGGAAGGTGGAAAAAGCCCCAATCGTTAAGTGGGACGAGATCGAGTTTCTTTGCCATAACTATCTTATGATTCTCTTTATCTTGTTTGCATCCGTGATAAGCTCACGGACCTTGTCCTCGTCATAGTCTTCTATGGCCTGACGGAAGGACTGCATCTTTTCAATATATGTATCTATGACATGGAGGACGTTATCCCTGTTCTGGGTCAGGATAGGCACCCACATGTCAGCGCTGCTCTTTGCAAGTCGCACGGTAGAGGAAAAACCTCCTGAAGCGAGGTCGAAGATGTGCTTCTCATCTTTTTCCTTGTCAAGTACGGTCAGAGCAAGGGCGAACGAAGTCACGTGCGAGATGTGGGAGACATATGCAGTATGAACGTCGTGGTTGGAAGCGTTCATATAGATGGTCCTCATGTTGAGTTCCGCATAGAGCTTCTCCACCAGACTCACTGCCTTAGGGTCAGACTCCTCGGCGTTGCAGATGATGCACGCGCGCCCATCGAAAAGGCCTGGCATGGCAGCCCAAGGACCGCTGTACTCGGTTCCGGCCATCGGATGGGAGGCGACATAGCTTCGTCTCATCGGGTGGTAATGGACTGTCCTCAGCATCTGCTCCTTGGTCGAACATACATCAATCACGACCTGTCCGCGGGCATTCTTCTCGAACCTGTCGAGGATGTCAGGGAGTAGTCGTGTCGCTGCACCAACGGGGACGGCTATAACGACGAGGTCACTCCTGTCTACGCATTCTTCATAGCTGACGACCTGGTCGACAAGCCCTATCTTCTCGGCCGCCGATGCATTCACGGGATCGTTCTCGACACCGAGCACGGTCTCAGCGAACCCCTTGCGTTTGATTTCTATTGCCATCGAGCCTCCGATGAGGCCGAGTCCAATGATTCCTACTGTCATTTTTACTGCTTAAAAAAAGGCCGCCTGATTTCTCATGCAGCCTTTTAGGATTATTCTCTCGAGCTTGTTAGCAAGCCTGGATAAGTGCATTAACTGCAACCGAAACGAACATGAGAACGATGACTGAAGATACGATTACGCTGAGGACCTTGAGTCTCTTGAACCAGATTGAGTTGTTGAAACCTACAGTCTGAAGCATGCTCCAGAAGCCATGGTTGAGGTGGAACCAGAGAGCCACGAACCATACGATGTAGAGGAGTGCGCACCACCACTGTCCGAATGTTGCATTGAGGAGGAGATAAGGATTGTTCTCAGCCTCGCCGATGCCGAACATCTCAGGGAGCTGCATCTTAGCCCAGAAATGGGTAAGGTGGAAAGCGATGAAACCAAGGATGACCACACCGAGAACACACATGTTCTTTGATGACCAAGAATCGGTCTTCGCCTTGCTGGCAACCTCATAGCGCTTGTAACCGCCACGAGCCTTGATGTTGGTAACGGTAAGCCAGATACCATAGATGATGTGTACAAGGAAACCGAGAGCAAGGACAGGGACCATGATGCTGATCACTGGAGTTGACATGAAGTCACATCCGAGCTTGAAAAGTCCGTCACCTGCTGAGAAAAGCTTCTCGTCTGCCATTGCCACGCCGTACTTACCTGTAAAAGAATCGATTACAGAGAAGAAATTGATGGTTGCGTGAAGAAGGAGGAAGATGATGAGGAAAGCACCACTGATAGCCTGGATGAACTTCTTTCCGATTGAAGAATTGAATATAAACATGTCTTTAAGTATTTTCGATTGATCAATATCAGATGCAAATATATGTTGTTTCTTGCAAGTTTCATAATTTTCCGATAATTTTGTTCTCCTGATAATCACTAATTACGATGTATAAGAGAGTACTTCTTAAACTCAGCGGCGAGAGCCTCGGAGGCCCTGCCGGAAAAGGAATAGACGAAAAGTGGCTCGAGCGTTACGCGATTGAGATTGCTGACGCAGTGAAGGCCGGCCTTCAAGTCGGAATCGTCATCGGCGGTGGAAACATCTTCCGTGGCCTTCAGGGCGTAGGCAAGGGCTTCGACCGCGTCAACGGCGACAAGATGGGCATGCTCGCCACGGTAATCAACTCTCTCGGCCTCGCAATGGCGATACGCTCACAGGGCGTGGAGGCAGAGGTATTCACCGCAACCCCTATGCAGCCTGTAGCACGATACTACATGAGAGACGATGCCGTCAAGGTAATGGAGAACGGTGGAGTCGCACTCATCGCCGGCGGTACCGGAAATCCATTCTTCACCACGGATTCAGGAGCTGCCCTGCGCGCTCTTGAGATCAAGGCAGACGCACTCCTCAAGGGAACGAGGGTCGACGGCGTGTATACCGCAGATCCGGAGAAGGACCCAACCGCCACCAAGTATGACGAGCTCACTTTCGCCAAGGCCATCAACGACCACCTCAAGGTGATGGACCAGACCGCGTTCGCTCTCTGCAGCGATGGAAATATGCCGATCATAGTATTCGACATGAACCAGACCGGCAACCTCACCAAGCTTCTCAAAGGCGAGAAGGTCGGCACACTCGTACACGTATAAACACTGACAACAATAGATAGACTATGATAAACAAAGCAAAAGACATCGTCGCAGCTTCAAAGGCTAAGATGAACGACGCAGTCAAGTTCCTCGAAGAGGATCTCAAGACATACCGTGCCGGCAAGGCAAACCCACTCGTTTTCAACAGCGTGATGGTTAACTACTATGGTGCAGACATGCCTGTTCCTCAGGTCGCTTCAGTGACAACTCCTGACGCAAAGACCATCCTCATCCAGCCATGGGAGAAGAAGATGATCCCTCTCATCGAGAAGGCCATCATCGACGCAAACATCGGAATGACTCCGCAGAACAACGGCGAGAGCATCCGCTGCACCGTCCCTGCCCTCACCGAGGAGCGCCGCAAGGAACTCATCAAGAAGGCTAAGGCATCTGGCGAGAACGCAAAGGTCGTAGTCCGCAACGCCCGTCGTGACGCAATCGACGCACTCAAGAAGCTCGTCAAGGAAGGTCTTCCTGAGGATGCAGAGAAGGATCAGGAGCAGGCTACACAGAAAGAGACAGATGCAGCAGTGAAGAAGGTTGACGAGCTCATCGCTGCAAAGGAAAAGGAAATCCTTACCGTTTAAGAGATTTGAAAAGGATAGCGATACAAGGTTTTTCGGGCTGCTTCCACGAACAGGCAGCCCGAAAATTTTACTCTGAGCCTATCGAAATCGTAGAATGTGCGACTTTCGAGGGGCTCTTTACTGCAATGGACGAAGGTCGTGCCGATGCTGCGATAATGGCAGTGGAAAACACCACATCCGGCGGACTGCTCCCGAACTATGAGTTTTTGCGCAAGCACGGGAAGAAGATTAAGGGTGAAGTATTCCTCCGCATCGAGCAGAACCTCATGGCCCTCCCCGGCCAGAAGCTTGAGGACATCAAGGAGGTACACACCCACTACATGGCATTCAACCAGACCCGTGAATTCTTCAAAAAGCATCCGGGCATGAGGCTCGTAGAGTCTGAAGACACTGCGCTCAGTGCCGCCGAGGTCGCAAAGAAACAGCTCAAGGGTGTCGCAGCCGTTGCATCATCCCTTGCAGCAGAGCTCTACGGACTCGAGATAATCTGTCCTGGCATAGAGACCTACAAGCAGAACTTCACACGATTCCTCATCATAGACGACAATCTTGAGGTACCTGTTGAAAAGCAGAACAAGGCCACCATGTGCTTCACCCTGCCACATCAGCCGGGCTCGCTCGCACATGTGCTGACCATCATGTCTTTCTACGGCATGAACCTCACCAAGATCCAGTCCCTCCCCCTCCCAGGCAGGGAGTGGCAATACTTCTTCTACATAGAAATCAAGCACGAGAATCACCTCAGGTTCGAACAGGCGCTTGCAGCCGTGAGGCCGCTGATGGAAGACCTGACCATAATGGGTGAATACAGTGCGACAATATAGAAAACGAACATGATCATCAAACCAGCAAAGAGGACGGATTCCCTCCATCCTTACTATTTCTCAATAAAGAACCCTGAGGTCGCAGCAATCAGCAAGGACCGCGTGGAACGCGGACTCTCCCCTGTGATCAACATGGGAATAGGTGCACCAGACGGCATGCCGCCGGCAGAGGCCATACAGGCGCTCTGCGAATCTGCACAGCAGAAGGACAGCCACAAATACCAGAACTACTTCGGTCTTCCTGAGCTCCGTCAGGCCTATGCAGACTGGTATAAGAGATATTACAAGGTAGACCTCGACCCCGTCAGCGAAATCCAGCCGCTCGTGGGTTCGAAGGAAGGCATACTCATGATCTGTCTCACCTTCCTCAACGAAGGAGACAAGGTGCTCATGCCGGATCCGGGCTACCCTACCTACACATCTGCGACTGCTCTCGCACAGGCAGGAGTCGTCACCTACCAGCTCAAGCAGGAGCTCGGCTGGCAGCCGGATTTCGATGAGCTCGAGAAGATGGACCTCAGCGGTGTCAAGCTCATGTGGGTCAACTATCCGAACATGCCTACCGGAGCACCAGCGACCCGCGAACTCTACAGCAAGCTCGTCGCATTCGCGAAGAAGCACTGCATCATGGTCGTGAACGACAACCCATACAGCTTCATCCTCAACAAGGAGCCGCTCTCGATACTCGAGACTGAAGGCGCCAAGGACTGCTGCATAGAGCTCAATTCCCTCAGCAAGGCCCACAACATGTCAGGCTGGCGCCTCGGAATGGTAGCAGGCGACGCTGACAGCATACGTGAGATCAGGAAGGTAAAGAGCCAGATGGACTCAGGTATGTTCAAGCCTCTCCAGCTGGCGGCCATTCAGGCTCTCAACGCAGGCCCAGAGTGGTTCGAAGCCCTCAATGCAGAATATGCTGCGCGCAAGGAATACGTATGGAAGCTCTTCGACCTCATCGGAGCCAAGTACGAAAAGGACGCACAGGGCCTCTTCGTCTGGGGCAAGGTCAGCGAGGACAACCCTTATGCACAGGGCGGAGATCCGACCAAGACTCTCGGAGAGAGGGTTTCAGACAAGCTCCTTTATGAGAAGGGCGTATTCATCACCCCTGGCTTCATCTTCGGCCACGGAGGCGACAACTACGTCAGGGCTTCACTCTGCGCCCCAATACCGATGATAGAGAAGGCCATCGACCTTATCAAGCTTTAATCCGGTCGATCGCAGAAAGGATATTCAAAAACAGGGTGACCTTCCGGCCACCCTGTTTTTATATGCTCTAGAGAGGAAGAGTCTTTTCACGAAGCCATGCCGCAATCTCGGCAGGAAGCTTAGGAGCAAGAGTCCTGTAAACCTTCTCGTTGAACTTGTTGAGCCACTCGATCTCCTCGAAGGTCATGAGGTGCTTGAGGATAGGAGCGGTGTCGATATGGCAGCAGGTAAGCTCCTCGAAGCCGCACCAGTGACGGAACTCATTCTCGCCGAGATCGACGCAGAGGTTGGTGTTCTCGTGGCGCACGCCGTGCATGCCCTCACGGTAGAGACCAGGCTCGATTGTGGTCACCATGCCTGGAAGGATAGCCTGCTCGTAGAGGTTCTGGCGGAGATCCTGAGGTCCCTCATGGACACCGAGGAAGAATCCTGTTCCGTGGCCTGTGCCATGGCCGAAGTCGCGCTGAGCCCTCCACATAGGCATACGTGCGAGAGAGTCGAGTCGGCAACCCGCAGTGCCGTATGGGAACACGGACATCGTGAAGTCGATCATGCCCCTGAGCACGAGAGTATAGTCGAGCCTCTCGAGATCGGTACATGGTCCGAGAGGAACAGTCCTGGTCGTATCGGTAGTGCCGAAAAGATACTGTCCGCCCGAGTCAATGAGGTAAAAGCCCCAAGGCTTGAGCTCGGGAGCGGTATCGTCCTGAGGAGTAACATAATGAGGAAGGGCTGCACCCTGTCCATACGCCGAGATGTTCTCGAAGCTGTCGCCCTTGTAGCCAGGAATCTCTGCACGGAGGGAGGTAAGCTTCACCGAAGCATCCCACTCTGTCACATGACCGCCGCCCGACACGGCCTTCTCGAGCCAATAGACGAACTTGGTCATTGCGACACCGTCCTCGATATATGCCTCACGGAAACCGGCGATCTCGGTTGCATTCTTGATACCCTTGCGAAGCCTTATCGGAGAGACGGCCATCACGATGTTGTCATCACCGAAGATGTCAGCAAGCTTCTTGGATACGGTATAGTTGAGAGTAGCCGGATCGACATAGATCTTCTCGCAGGTATTCTGAGCAGCCATGAGACCTACGGCGAGGTCGCTGTATCCGCTGATCTTCACGCCGTCCTTCTCGAGCTCTTCGAAGCTGTCGAGAGTCTCGTCGTCAAGCTCCTTGAGAGAATCTTTCTTGACATACCATTCTACGTTGTCCTTCGACACGAGCAGATATGACATTACGAGCGGATTGTATGCGATATCACCTCCACGGACGTTGAGCATCCATGCGATCTCTGCGAGGTCCGTGATGAGCATTGCATCGCAGCCCTTCTCCTGAAGGAAGCCACGGAGCCAAGCGAATCTCTCGAGGCGTGACTCTCCCGCGAATTCAACGCCGAGGGTCTCGATCGGAGACTGAGGTATCTCAGGCCTGTCCTCCCAGAGCTGGCTGAGCATGTCGGGAACATCGACGATCTCGAACGAAGAGAGCTTTGCAATAGCATCTGCGCTCTGGCAGAGGCCGTCTACTGCGATTACCGCTCCGGCAGGAAAGACTGTCGGAAGCCACTCCGGAATGGTCACCTGCTCGGGAACTCTGAGCTTATGGAGCTCTATTCCGGTTCCCGGAAGCACCTTGTTGGCTGCAATGAAATATCTGGTATCAGTCCACAGACCTGCATGGTCCATGGTAACGACGATGTCACCGTACTCACCTGAGAAGCCGCTGAGCCACTCCACCTGCTTCCAGCGGAGAGCCGGATATTCGCTGCTGTGAGGGTCGGTAGCGGTCACGATGACTGCATCCCAACCGTTCCTCGCCATTATGGCCCTGAGGGCCGCTATTCTTTCTGCGTATAAGTTTGCCATGTTATTTATGTGCTTAGCTGTTTTCTAAAGATCCTTGTGTGGATAGAGAGCCTCCCACCAGCTGTCGTCATCCTGGAGGTACTTTGCGAACCAAGCCATCTGGGTATTGTGCCACCAGATATGCTTGTTGTACTCGTTGATATGGTGGTTCTCACCATCTACGGACACGAACGCAGTCTCCTTTCCGAGAAGCTTGAGCGCAGTGAACATCTGGACGCTCTCATTGTATGGGACATTGGTGTCGACGGTTCCGTGGAGGAAGAGAAGAGGAGTGTTCACGGTCTCAGGATGGTAGAGAGGTGACTGCTCGACGAAGAGATCCTTCCTTGTCCAAGGGTAGCTGTTTGCCATCGAAGTCTCGCTGTAGCTATAGCCCCAGTAGCCGTAGCCCCAGTAACTGGTATGGTCGCTGATACCCGCATGCGAGATAGCACATGCAAAGATATCGGTGATGGTCTGGAGATACATGGTCATGAAACCGCCATAGCTTGCTCCGACGCAGCCGATCTTGTCTGCATTCACGAAATCATGAGTCGCAGTGAATTCCTTTGTAGCCTCGATGATGTCGCGCGCAGGATCGACTCCGGCAGTGTTCACGTGGCGTGCAGACCACTTCTGACCGAATCCTGTCGCACCGCTAGGCTGGACGATGAGAGCAACATATCCGAGAGCAGACCAAGTCTCCTGAGGATAGTTGGACTCGAAGTTCCTGCTGGTAGGAGAGCAACCGCCATAGTAGTTGACGATCATAGGATATTTCTTCGATGGATCGAAGTTCACAGGAAGATAGTAGCGGCAGAGAACCTCCTCTCCGAGAGAGTTCTTGAATGTCCATGCGATGCAGTCGCCGACGGTGATACCCTTGAGGGACTTTGCGCTGAAATCCTCGATGAGGCTGATCTTCTGCTTCTTGGTACCGAAGGTCTTGAGGTCGGTCGCATAGAGACGGTCAGAGTTGGTAGCGCCCTGGCCATGGAATGCGAGCACAGGAGCCTCGGCCGCAATGCTGAAGCCGCGGATGAGTTCCTCCGGGAGATCCATTCTGTTGAACTTGCCGTTAGCTGGGTCGAGAGTGAAGAGGCTCACCGAATCCCTGTTCTCGGCAGTGAAGTAGATTTTGTTGTCGAGCTTGTTCCAGACTGCGCTCTGGACGCATGGGTCGAACTCCTTGGTGAGCGGAGTCACTTCCTTGCTCGCGATATCAAGCATGTAGAGCTGAATGTCGGTCATGGATGGGGTCTGTCCTTCATCCACTGCGGCGCCAAGCCAGTCAAAGGCCTCAGGAGTACCGGTGATGAGCACCTTCTTTCCGTCAGGAGAGAACTGACCGCCATGGACGAAACCGTCACGGCAGACGAGGGTATCGACGAGCTCGAGGCTCTGGAGATCTACGAGATAGAGAGAGTTTACATCTGTCGGACGAGCGGTGAGTCGTGCCTCTGACTTACTCAGGAGGGCATAATGTCCATCATTCGAAACGTCTGAGAGATATGCGTTGTTATAGCCATAGGTAAGTGGCTGCATCACGCCTGTCGCGAGATCATATACAGCAACCGAGCTGCGGTTGCGCCATCCTGGCTGACGGTCATCAGGAACGAGAATCTCGAAGATTTCCTTCTTCTCCTGAGGTCCCTCGTTGTAGATGGTATAGATAAGCTTATCCTCGGCAGGAGTGAAGTCAAAGCTTCCCTCAGGAAGGCTCTTCACGAGAACTTCCTGCTTTCCGCTTGCAGGATCGACAGTCACGAGCTCGAGACCCTCGAGTCCCTGGCGTGTGAACCAGTAACGGTTTGTCTTAGGCATCCACCTTGCCGACTGACCCTCGCTGATCACGTTTCCGCTCTCGCGCTCGATGATCTTCACGAAAGAACGGTCATGTCCTGGAGCCCTCTGCGAGGTGCGGACTATCATATACTTTCCGTCAGGTGAGAGTGAGACACCGCTGGAACGACGGGAATCAAGAAGAGTGGTGACGGTATAGAGACGTCCGTCCTCCTTGGCCATGTCGATGATCTGGACATGATCCTTGACGATCTCAGGTACGTCTACGGATACCTTGACAGACTCAGAGGCACCAGGTTCGATGGCGTACTTCACGACGACCTTGTGGTTTCCCGGCTCGAAAGTCACGGTTCCGCTCTGCTTCTTGCCATTGACGTAGACCTGATAGTTCTTGAGTGCAGAATCAACGTCAATGCTGCCTTTGAAGAACCTGTCATTCTGTATTTCGAAACCTAGGAGGCCTACAGAATAGGCATCTGCAGGAGCACTGAGCGCACCGCCAGAGAAGCTTGAGCCCTTCTCGACCATGGTAAGGTCCATACCTCCGTTGAGAATGCCTGTAACATCGAGTTTCTTTCCGTTGACATCGGTCTGCTCAAACTGGATAGGGGCCTTGACCGAAACCGGTCCCGCATGACGGAACGAACTGACCTCAATCTTCTCCGCATTTGCTGCGAAGCCCGAGATCATTGCCACGAATGCCGCGGCGAAGAGTTTTTTGTTCATATCTTTTGAAGAATTGTTTCAATTCTCCAAAGGTAGCAAAAAAACAGGGAGAATGGCTATCCAAGCCAGAGATGTTCGACAAGAATCTTGAGTCCTATGCATATCAGCACGACTCCGCCGAATATTTCAGCGCCCTTGTGGAATCTGTGCCCCACGATATGTCCGATGCAGAGACCCACTGCAGAGAAAACGAAAGTCGTGGCTCCGATGATAAGCACCGAAGACCAGATGTTCGCTCCGACGAATGCGAAGGTCACTCCGGCCGCCAATGCATCGATGCTGGTTGCCACCGCAAGCAGGAACATGGCCTTCGCAGCAAAGGAAGAGTCCATGCTGTCGCATTCATCGTCAGGTCCGAGTGCCTCACGGACCATGTTCCCTCCTATTCCGGCGAGCAGCACGAACGCGATCCAATGATCCACGCTTTCCACGAACGAAGCGAAGCTCACGCCGAGAAAGTATCCTATCAGGGGCATCAGTGCCTGAAAACCTCCGAACCACAAGCCGACACAGAGAGCATTCCTCACCGTGACCTTCCTGAGAGTAAGCCCCTTACCTATCGATACCGCAAAGGCGTCCATGGACAAGCCCACGGCTATCAGCAATATTTCGAGTATTCCCATAGAATATTTCCTTTATCACAACAATTCCCTGATAATCTCATCCGACACGAAGAAATGCGATTCCGGTATACGCATCACCCCGTCCGTCTCAACAAGTCCGCCCGACGATATCAGACGGTCGATGGCCTGAGATTCCGCAATTTCCCTCAGATGCCCGGCAGACACCCCGGAAGCCGTCCTGAGTCCAAGCATGACGTCCTCGATAGCGAGCTGCTCAGCGCTGAGGGCCTCGCCTTCCCTTTCTGAGCCGGCAATGTATCCGTTGACATCAGCGACATTCCAGGAACGACGCTTCCCGTCGAAGCTATGCGCAGCTGGACCGAGCCCGACGTACGGACTGTGGTCCCAGTAGCCGGAATTGTGACGGGCCTCCCTGCCAGGAAGAGCAAAATTCGACACCTCGTAATGAACATAGCCGGCTTCGGAGAGCATCCTGCAAAGCAGGTCGTACTGTCCTCTGCAAAGGTCTTCGTCAGCCTCGCTGAAACGGCCGTCATCGAGCATCTTCTCGAGCGCGCTGTCCGGCTCTATCGAAAGCTGATATGCAGATATGTGCTCCGGAGCGAGAGCAATGGCCCTCGAGATAGAGTCTTCCCAGGTATCTGCGCCCGAAAGCGTCCCGAAGCCGAAGATCAGATCGATGCTGATATTGTCGAAGCCTGCGTCCCGAAGTATTCCGAAAGCATTCACTGCGTCCTGGGCATCATGCCGGCGGTTCATCCACCAGAGCACCCTGTCGTCAAAGGACTGCACGCCCATGCTCACCCTCGTGACGCCGAGTTCCTTCAGCCCCCTGGCATATTCCAGGCCGCCTTTGACTATATCATCCGGATTGACCTCAACGGTGAACTCCTCCAGGTCATAACAGCCATGTCCGTCAGCCTGCGGCGCAGCCGTGACCCCTGTCAGGCTTCCGTGCTTCGCACTCCATCCCGTCCCGGCTCTGCCGGGCCACCCGCTCACGAAGCCGCGGGCGGCTACGGCCTTCCAGGAGTCACGGCCCGCCGCAGGTACCTCGGAAATCGCCGAAGCCAAGGCGGTGATGATACGTTTCAAAACAGAAAGAGGCAGCACCGACGGGGTGCCACCTCCTATGTAGATAGTATTTCTTCCGTATACGGAATGATTCCTTATCTCCTCCTGCCTGGCTTCGATCTCCTGGCAGAGAGCATCGGCATACTGCTCCATGATTCCACCTTCCCCGCTGCAGGTCTCCGAATAGAAACCGCAATAGGTGCAGAATGATCTGCAGAAAGGAACATGGACGTATATCACCTTACCTGAGAAGAAGTTCAGTAGAACCGAGGAATGCCTGCTCAGTGTAGGCCTCGATGGTGTACATTCCCTTCACGTATGACGGGATGTCGTTGAGATAGATGCTGAGTCCTACCTCCTCACCCTCATAGTCAACCTCGCGGGATGCAGAAGTCTGAATTGCGTTGCCTGCAACGGTGATCTGACGAGATGATGAATTGATGAGGGTAGCGCCTGAAGGATCCTTGACTACGATATACACGCGGACCGGTCCATGAGGGGCGAGATCGTTTGCAACGAGATTGAGCGAAGTGAGAAGTTTCACTACGCGGCTGCTGCGGTCGGTAGTGTTGCCGGATCCGTTGTATGCGTCAGT
>JAGHUQ010000094.1 GCA_018064725.1 Candidatus Cryptobacteroides caccocaballi | reverse complement strand
TGGATGCTTCTGAAGAAGCCGTCCTCCTTGCTGAAAGTAGCCATACCGCCGCGGCGGGTACCGAGATGGGACTGATAGTCAGTTCCGTAGAAAAGGTCTGTCGCACAAGCTTTTTCCTTGTGGATAGTGCCGAAGAAGCCACCCATTTATGAGATTGTTTGGAGATTAACGGCTGCGAATTTAGAAAATTTTAAAGTTTTTTAAAAAATTATTGTCGCCTTATTTCAATTATCTAGCAACCATCCTCCTTTCTGAAGCACCTTCGTCATCAGGAGCGGATTCATTTCGGACTCATGTTTCTCTACGAAATCCCTTACTTCTCTTCTCGCATCAGCGGATTTGTGGTTGGAAAGCAGGGCGGAACACCATGTCGACGGGAAGAAGATGTCTCCTGTTCTCTGAATCTCCTCAAGTGCCTCCAGACCAGGTGTGATGTATTTTACGGCTTCCGCTGCCCGGAGAGGGTGGTTGAGGAGGGAGAGAGCAGAGGTGACGCGTGATTCTGCCGCATGTGTCTCGTCGTGGAGCAAGGTCTCGAAGAAGCGGTCTCTTTCCTCCTGGTCGGCTGAGCATGCCTGGGAGATGTACATGAAGGCTTCCTTCCTGTCCGGGTTGGTGATCCTGTCGGATTGTATCCTGCGGATGTCCTCAGCGCCTTCCGGATACCTTATCATCAGCTGGTAAGCCAGCGAGGTGTAGTCGCTCTCGCTCAGAGTCAGTCCATTGAAAGGCTCCTGACTCACCCAGTTGAAGAACAGCAGGTCGTTGTACCTGGTTGACAGGGACATCAGCGAGCGGTAGGCGAGCAGCCTGAATTCGGCATCGCGCGTATCGTCCGCCGCTATGCTGAAGAGCATGGTCTCGAAACTGCTGCTGTCCTCGGCCCATCTTGCGGCAGCGGAACCATAGCTGAGCAGCTGCCCGCGTATTAGCGCGTTTGTCTCCATATCCAGCACATAGCATATCCATTCCGCAAAGCTGGCGCTGTCGATGGTACCATGCCATACATTCTCATAAAGGGTCATCAGCAGGGACATCCTGGCCGTCTCGCTGTCAAGCCCTGCATAAGCGCGCTTGAGCTCCCTTGCGCCATCCTCGTCTGTCCTGAACCATCCGTATGCCTTTCCGTCTATGTTCGGAATTACATAAAGAACATCAAAGTCAGCCTCGAATCCCACTGCGTCCCTGCCGTCGAATACCGCAGTGACATCCACCCATTTGTCAGCGCCGACGAGCCTGCAGACAATGTCCTGCTGCCAGACATTGCCGTCCTTGAACGGATCGCTCTGCCTGATCGCGACCTTTTTTCCGCTGATTTCGCAGTCGTACACAGGCATGCCTTTCTCCTTTATCCAGACCCTGCTCCAGTCCGCGATGTCGAAGTCCGCCTCCTTGCCGAATATGGCAATCAGGTCGTCCCAGGTCGCATTCCCGTATCCGAAGGTCTTGAGGTATTCCTGGATCCCGCGGCGGAATTTGTCCTCGCCCAGACGCTTCTCGAGCATGGACATGACCACAGGAGACTTGTCGTAGATGATGTTGCAATAGATCAGACCGGCGGTGTTGAGGTTGTCCAAAGGCCTCTGAATTGCGTTGGAACCTATGGTCCTGTCCTCGCTGTATGACGCTGCATAATAATTCATGAGGTCGCCGAGCTCGTGGTTTATCTGAGGGAATTCCGGACGTGCCATCTTCGCGGCGAAGAAGTTCGCGAACACTTCCTTGGTCCATACGTCGTCGAACCATTTCATGGTCACGTAGTCTCCGAACCACATGTGCGCCGTCTCATGTGCAATGAGTGCCGCCCTGTCGAGCAATTCTGCCGTAGTGGCATTGGCGTTGAGGAATATCCTCCTGTCGTTGTAGAGCGTGGCTCCGGTGTGCTCCATGCCGCCATACTGGAAGTCTGGGAGCACGATGAGGTCATATTTTGCGAACGGGTAGGGGACATCCGTGTACTCCTCAAGCCATTCGAGCGAGTTCTTGACCAGCTTCAGCACTTCGCTGCACTCCGCGACTTTCTCGGGGTCTGTCTCCCTGTGATAGAGGTGGACGGGCTTTCCCGCAGCCGTGATTCCCTCTTCGCTGACGCACTCGAACTCGCCTGCGACGAAGGAGAACAGGTAGGTGCTCAGAGGCTCGGTTTCCATGAACTTTATCCTGTTGCCTTCCTGTGATTCGACTGAGGTGTTGGATACTGCGACCCAGCCCTCGGGGACGGTCAGGCTGAGAGTGTATCTTGCCTTCATGTCTGGCTGGTCGAAGCATGGGAAGAGCGTTCTTGCCCTGTCCGGAACGAGTAGCGTATAAAGGAAATGCTCTCTTCTGTTGAGCGACTGTTCGCCTGCCGTAAATGATATCTCGACCTTGTTCTCTCCTTTCTGCAGCATCTTTGAGGGCAGCACGATGTGCTCGTTCTTTATCTTCGCCTCCACTGGATTCCCGTTGACGATGACGGAAGCAATCTCGTAGCCCCTGGCGTCCAATACGACGTCCTTCCTGCCTTCGAGCCTGAAGCATACGGTCTCGTCTGCAGGGATGCTTTTGTCTGTCTCAACCGGAATGTCGAAGTTCAGGTCGTACCTGACGTCGCTGATCTCGGCCTTCCTGCTGATCGCCAGCGAATGTGGTACTCCAGGCTGGATTTCGGTGCCGCATGATGCAAGGATGGACAAAAGTGCGAGGAAAGTTGCCGCTATATGTGCTGTTCTCATGGTCGGGGACTGATTTAATGCTGTTTGACCCGCAAAAGTACGCCTTTCTCGTAAAATAGTACAAAAATATAGGACTATCGTTCATAAGAACTTCCTCGACTATCCGTCCACTTGATATTTGCGTACCGTTTATATACTTTTGTGTTGGCTGAAAGGCTGAATGAAATAATAATTATCTACAGATATGAACAAGATTGCAAAAGCACTTATTCTTTTCGGCATGTCAATCGCTGTCTGTCTGAACGCCGATGCTGCAAAGCGTCAGCGTACCATCAGCAAGGTGGAGGCAATCAGCGTGGAGAGTCCTGCCGGAACCGTACCTGTTCTTCCATACCAGGTATGGGTCACCTATTCAGACGGTCACCAGGATTGGCGCCAGGTTCGCTGGACCAACTCTGCACGTCCAGTCGAGGAACTCCAGGCTACTTATCCTGTCGGCAAGGAGTACACCATCGACGGTTACGTGATCGGAGACAACACTACCGAGAACGGTTATCCAATCGTGGCAAACATCAAGGTCGTGAACAAGAAGACCGTCAGCCACGAGATCAAGGCAGAGCCTCTTCCGCTTGCCAACGTGCATCTCACCGGTTCCAACCGACTCACCTCAAACCGTGAGCTCGCGATCAACCAGATTCTCAGCTGGGACGTAAAGTCCATGTGCTACAACTACCGTGACACCTATGGCTTCAGCACCGAGGGTTATCCGGAGGGCGATGGTTGGGATTCTCCTACCACCAAGCTCAAGGGCCACGGAACAGGTCACTACCTTTCTGCCCTCGCATTCGCATACACTTCAACCGACGATCCTGCAAAGAAGGCTCAGCTCAAGGCTAACGTGAAGTTCATGCTCGATTGCATGCGTGAGTGCCAGGAGAAGACTTTCGTATGGAATGAGGAACTCGGCCGTTACTGGGAAGCACGTGACTTCGCTCCTGAGGAGGAGCTTCGCGGACTTCTTGGAACCTGGGCAGCATTCGACGAGTACAAGCAGCATCCTGAGAAGTATGGATATGGATATATCAACGCCATCCCTGCACAGCACTGCGCGCTCATCGAGATGTACCGTGCATACAACAACAACGACTGGGTATGGGCACCATATTATACCGTCCACAAGCAGCTTGCAGGTCTCATCGACATCGCTAACAACATCGACGACAAGGAGCTTTCTGCAAAGGCATTCACCATCGCCAAGGACATGGGTCTCTGGGTATGGAACCGTATGCACTACAGAACTTACGTGAAGATGGACGGTGACCGCGCCGAGCGTCAGTCAAAGCCAGGTAACCGTTATGAGATGTGGAACATGTACATCGCAGGTGAGGTCGGCGGTATGTGCGAGTCTCTCTCAAGACTTGCAGAGATGTCGAACAACCTTGAGGATAAGGCCAAGCTCATCGAGGCTGCGAACTGCTTCGACACCAAGGCCCTCTTCGATCCGGTGTCAGTGAACATCGATGACGTCCGCACCCGTCATGCAAACCAGCACATCCCTATGTTCGTCGGTGCTCTCCGCAGCTATCGTACCAACAACAATCCATATTACTACGACCTCTCATACAACTTCTGGAACATGCTCCAGGGTCGCTACATCTATGCGATGGGCGGTGTCGGTAACGGCGAGATGTTCCGTCAGCCATACTCACAGATGCTCAGCATGAACACCAATGTGATGTCAGACTGGAGGACTCATCAGATGCTTCCTAACCCAACACTCAACGAGACCTGCTGCGCTTACAACATCGCAAAGCTCACCAAGGATCTCAACTGCTTCGATCCTGACGATGCACGCTATATGGACTACTACGAGCGTGTCCTCTACAACCAGCTCGTCGGTTCCGTACATCCTGAGCATTATGGTGTGACTTACCACTATGCCGTCGGAATGAATGCAGAGAAGCCTTTCGGAAGTGAGACTCCTGGCTCTTCATGCTGCGGTGGTACTGGTTCTGAGAACCACGTAAAGTACCAGGAAGCTGCATACTTCGTCGGCGACAACACCATCTGGGTGGCACTCTATATGCCTTCTGAAGCAAAGTGGGGCAATGTGGTACTCTCTCAGGACTGCCTCTGGCCAGCTGAGAAGACTTCCATCACTGTGAAGGAGGGTACAGGCAACTTCACGATGAAGCTCCGTGTCCCTTATTGGGCAACCGATGGCTTCACCGTATCTCTCAACGGTAAGGTGATTGCCCGTGACTGCCAGCCTTGCTCATACTACGCAATCTCTGGCCACGACTGGAAGCCAGGTGACGTCGTCGAGGTTGAGATGCCTTTCACCAAGCACATCAACTTCGGTCCTGACAAGATGGCCCTTGCAGCAACCGGTCCTGACGAGCCTCGTACTCCTTTCGACCCACAGTGGCTCGGTACCATCATGTACGGCCCTCTCTGCATGGAGACTGAGGATGTGACCGACTGGTCAAACGCTGACATCGACCTCAGCGGTGACCTTTCAGAGATTGATGCAAAGGCTCCTACAGCGGCTGGCGGATTCGACGGAAACCTCTATACCATGACCATCGGTGACCTCACTTTCGTCCCAGACTATCATGAGACTCACCATGCAACCCATTATCTCCGCCTCAACGTGAACGCACCGAAGAAGGTGAAGAAGGGCAAGCTCGACAAGACTGAACTCACTGCAGTCGTGAACCTCGCCAAGGAGCGCGTAGCTGAGCAGGATGCTTGGAACGCACTTGCAGTGAAGGTTCCTGCATTCTCTCCATGGGCTCCTAACGGATATGCCCGCATGGTGGAGCAGATCGCTGCTGCTGAGAAGATTCTCGCTGCAAAGAAACCTGGCATGTCGGAGGTGAACGATGCAGTCTCTGCACTCAACGTATGTGTCAACACCATGCGCCCTGGTAACCTTGCAGAGCCTGAGGATCTCGCAGAGCTCCTTACTCTCGTCACCGAGACCAAGGAGATCTCAAGCAAGACGACAGAACTCCGTGAGGCTATCGACTACGCCGATATGGTCGTTTCATATGTGAACGACGGTAGCGGTACTGCTGATATGATCGTGAAAGCAACGGCTCAGCTCAAGGCGGCTCGCGCCAACTTGGGAAAATAGCCGGGTGATAATTATAAGTTCGTTTTATTTGGATGCATCCACGATGCCGGACGGTATCGTGGATGTTTTTTTTATGCTATCTTTGACGACCATTTCCCCAGATCAATGGAAAAGAATCCTATAGATATCGTATTGCGCTGTGCGCTGGACGCCCATGAAGGACAGCTTGACGCTGCCGGATACCCACGTGTGCTCCATAGTCTTTCCGTCGGACTCATGGGTCATACCGACGAAGAAAAGATGGCAGGTTTCCTGCATGATTCAATATTGTATGGTGGTGCTACGGCTGCAAAGCTCATGGCTGCCGGCGTACCATACGGAATCGTTGCGGCGACGGAGCTCCTGACTCCGGAATCATCGGACATGAAGGCACATGCCGCGAGGGTCATTTCCTCAGGCAACCCGATTGCTCTGCAGGTCCTCTGCAACGATCTGAGAAAGACACTCGAGGCAGGTGAGGATGAGGAACTGTCCGTTGCCCTTTCAATGGTGGAAAAGGCGGTGGAGGAGGCCTCAAAGGTATCTCTGTATTCTTTCCCTGAGGATCCTTCCATAGACGTTGCAGTATTCGCGTGCGGATGCTTCTGGGGTACTCAGCATCAGTTTGACAAGGAAACGGGAGTGCTCAGGACGCTTGCAGGATATACCGGAGGACCGGAGGAGAACCCGAGCTATGCCGACGTCCGTGACCATAGGACTCACCATGTGGAAGCCGTCATAGTCGAGTTCGATCCTAAGCTCACGGACTATACAAAGCTCTGCCAGGTGTTCTTCGAGATCCATGACCCGGCCCAGACAGACGGCGTCGGACCTGACCTTGGCCCACAGTACCGCAGCTGCCTCTTCTGGAGGACCCGGGAGCAGAAGGAAAAGGCAGAGGCGGTAATCGCAGACCTTCGTTCCCGTGGATATGAGGTGAATACCCTCGTGCTTCCTTTCGAGCGTTTCTACGTAGGGGAGGAATACCATCAGAAATATTACGAGAAGACCGGCGGAGAACCATATTGTCACCTTCGTGTCAGAAAGTTCCCCAAATAATTATTAGATTTGCAGTTCCTTGCCCCAAGGAAAGAGCGATATGGAAGAACCGGTATCAAGAGCAGAGGAACCACATTGGTATGCAATGAACGTCTTTTTCAACAAGACGGCGGCAGTGATACCATTGTTGACAGCAGATGAAATCGGCTACTTCTGGCCGAAGAGTGTTGCGAAGAATCTTCTCTTCATCAGGTCGACAGCATCGTATGTGCTTGATCTCAGGAAGAGGATAAACTGCCACAACAAGCTATTCCTCAAGCCGGGAAGCTTCGACCCGCAGCCTATCCCTGACAGGGAGATGGATCTTTTCATCAGGGTATCTTCAGTGGATGAGATGGGAATGGAGATAGTGGAAGTAGACTATGCCAAGCTTATCCAAGGTCAGAAGGTCAGAGTGATCGGAGGACCGTTTGAAGGGGCGGAAGGATATATCAAACGTATACACAAGGACCAGCGCCTTGTCGTATGCATTGAAGGAGTCGTGGCTGTGGCTACCTCGTATATTCCGAGGGCACTGCTCGAACCAGTTGAAAAGTAAAGAACGAACAAGACAGATATGTTGACAATTTCACAGCGCGCAGAGAACATGCCGAGCTCTCCTATCCGAAAGCTCGCAAGGTATGCCGATGAAGCAAAGCGCAACGGCATCCATGTATATCATCTCAATATCGGTCAGCCGGACATCAAGACCCCTGACTGCGCAATCGAAGCCGCGCGAAAACTCGACCATAAGATCCTTGAGTACAGCCCTTCCCAGGGACATCTTTCACTAAGGACCAAGCTCGTAGGCTACTATGCCCAGTACGGCATCAACCTCTCACCGGATGAGATTATCATCACCACAGGTGGTTCGGAGGCCGTTCAGTTTGCATACATGGCATGCCTCAACCCTGGTGACGAGATCATCGTCACTGATCCTTCATACGCCAACTACATGGCCTTCGCAATCAGCGCTGGAGCCGTGGTGAAGTCCGTCAAGACCAGTATCGACAACGGTTTCCGTCTTCCTCCTATCGAGAAATTCGAGGAACAGATCACTGAAAGGACCAGGGCAATCCTCATCTGCAACCCTAACAACCCGACTGGATATCTCTATACCCGCAAGGAGATGCAGCAGATTCGTGATATCGTCAAGAAGCACAATCTCTACCTTTTCTCGGACGAGGTCTATCGCGAGTTCATCTATACAAAGCAGCCATATATCTCTGCATGCCACCTCGAGGGAATCGAGGACAATGTCGTCCTCATCGACTCCGTATCCAAGCGTTACAGTGAATGTGGAATCCGTATAGGTGCCCTCATCACAAAGAACAAAAGGGTTCGCGAGGCCGTGATGAAGTTCTGTCAGGCACGTCTCAGTCCACCTCTCTACGGACAGGTAATCGCCGAGGCATCCATCTCAACTCCACAGGAGTACATGGATGAGGTATACGAAGAGTACCTCGGTCGCCGCAACTTCCTGATCGACGGACTCAACAAGATCAACGGAGTATACAGTCCTACGCCTATGGGCGCATTCTATACCATGGTCCGTCTTCCTGTCGATGACGCGGAGAAATTCTGTCAGTGGTGTCTCACCGACTTTCAGTATGAAGGTCAGACCGTCATGATGGCACCTGGCGCCGGCTTCTATACCGACCCTGATGAAGGCAAGGATGAAGTCCGTATGGCATACGTGCTCAACAAGGATGACCTGGCAAAGGCTCTTGTGGTCCTCGAGAAGGCGCTCGAAGCCTATAACAGTATATCAGAATAATGAGATTCGGTCCGCTCAGCAGGAATCTGGCCTCACTTGCATGGCCGATATTCATTGACACCCTGCTGATGATGTTCCTCGGAGCAGTCGACACATTCATGCTCAGCCGCTATTCCGACCTGTCGGTAGCGGCTGTCGGCATCGATGCCCAGTTCATAAACCTTGTCCTGGTGATTTTCCAGGTGCTTTCACTGGCGACATCCATACTCTGCTCTCAATACATAGGTGCAAGGCTTCGAGACAAGGTCGTGCAGGTGGTCGGAATCTCGCTGATCGCCACCGCTGTCGTCGGCGTCCTTGTCAGTTCTTCGCTCTTTCTCTTTGCACACCAGATCCTGCAGATGCTGGGTGCCGGTCCAGAGCTCATAGGGGAGGCCGAGGTGTACATGAAGATAGTAGGTCTAACCTGCATCTTCCAGGCTTTCTCACTTACGCTTGCAGCGGCCCTACGCAGTGCGGATATGGCGAAATACCCTATGATGGTGTCACTTATCATCAACATAGTGAACATCTTCGGCAACTATACTCTCATTTTCGGGCATTTCGGCTTTCCTGCCCTTGGCGTGACCGGCGCTGCAATCGCGACTGCCACGAGCAGGGGAATAGGTATGGTCGTCCTTGCTGTGATCCTGCTTCGCAAGCACATCCCGTCGTTCCCTAGAAGGCTTTTCTCTCCTTTCCCTTGGGACGAACTCGGCAAGCTCCTGAAGGTCGGAATCCCATCTGCAGGTGAGCAGATGTCCTACAGCCTGTCGCAGATGGTCGTCACTTCGTTCATCCTCATACTCGGGAACGAGGCTCTGGCCGCCCGTACATACTGCCAGAACATCGTGATGTTCACCTACGTGATAGCCCTTGCCATGGCGCAGGCTTCCGCGATAGAAGTCGGACATCTTGTCGGAATGAAGAAGCCCCGCGCTGCATTCTGCATAGGAAAGCGTGCGCTGAAGATCAGCATCTGGTCATCGACATCGCTGTCCTTCCTGATTGCCTGCCTCGGATTGCCCATACTTCATACTCTCACTGACAACGAGAACATCGTAAGGATGTGCTGGTCTGTGATGTGGGTCGACATAATGCTTGAGCATGGCCGTGCGATCAATATGTTCGCGGTGAATGCGCTGCGCTCAGCCGGTGACATCTACTTCCCGGTGCTGCTCAGTATTGCTGTGGTATGGACGGTCGCGGTCGGTCTGAGCTATGTATTCGGAATCACGCTCGGCTTCGGCATAGTGGGAATGTGGTTCGCCCTCCTGCTTGATGAAAACATCCGCGGTTATGTTTTCGTCAAACGCTGGAACTCCATGAAATGGGCTACGAAAAGCTTTGTGCGATAGCAAAAAAACAGCCGACCAATTTGGTCAGCTGTTTTT
>JAGHUQ010000096.1 GCA_018064725.1 Candidatus Cryptobacteroides caccocaballi | reverse complement strand
CAAGAAGGTCATTGTGGTCCTCAATGTCGGTGGAGTGGTGGAGACCGCTTCATGGAAGTCGCTTCCTGACGCGATCCTCCTTGCATGGACTCCGGGACAGGAGGTCGGAAACTCTGTGGCTGACATCCTCATCGGAAAGTCAAACCCTTCAGGAAAGCTCTCGATGACCTTCCCTATGGCATACCTCGATATCCCTTCATCGAAGAACTTCCCTTACTACAAGCCGCGCTCTTCAAGGGGCAGCAGGAATCCTCAGCCGGTCAAGGACTATGACTATACCGACTACGCAGAGGGTCTCAACGTGGGCTACCGCTATTTCAATACCGTCGGCAAGGAGGTTTCATACCCATTCGGATACGGTCTCAGCTATACCACCTTCGAGTACAGCGCACCTGTGGTGAAGCTCGCCAAGGACGGCAGCCTCAGCGTGAGTGTCACCGTGAAGAACACCGGAAAGGTGGCCGGCAAGGAGGCTGTCCAGGTTTATGTCGCTGCTCCTGCAGGCGGACTCGAGAAGCCTGAGTCCGAGCTCAAGGCATTCGCGAAGACACGCGAGCTCAAGCCGGGCGAGAGCCAGACCCTCACCATGACTGCCGACGCATACACACTCGCATCCTTCAATGATGCCGCCTCACAGTGGGAGACCGCTGCCGGCAGGTATACCGTGAAGATCGGCGCAAGCGCCACTGATATCCGCCATACTGCGTCTGTCACCATGAAGACAGCTCAGACTTGGCCAGTCAACAACGTGATGGCAATCAAATAGACGAAATGGAAATTACTCTGACCACAGCATTGATCCGACTCGGCGTAAGCCTTATTCTTGGCGGCGCCATCGGAATCGAAAGACTCATACATAATCATCCGGCAGGTGTCAGGACTTTTATGCTCATCTGTCTGGGTTCGACTCTCGCTACTCTTGCGTCCATCTATATCTGTCAGGACAATATGGGACTTCATAATGGAGATCCGGGACGTATTGCCGCTCAGATATTGACAGGTGTCGGCTTTATCGGTGCCGGTCTCATCATCAAGAATGATGACCGTGTCTCAGGAATCACCACCGCAGCATGTATTTTCGTGACAGCGGTTATCGGTGTAGCTGTAGGCGTCGGTCTCATAATCCCGTCAGCAGTGGCGACAGTCGCGGTGTTGTTGATTCTTATATCTTCAACGACCTACAAGAAGAGAAAGTAACGATTATTTATAGGGCAGTGACAACAAGTCACTGCCTTTTTTAAATTTTTTTATTAAATTCGCACGCTATTTTAAAGTAGAATATCAGTTTTTTCAAAGACAAGGGACTTTTATGTCATTTAAATTCCTCAGGGCATTCATGCCTTTCACATTGTCAGTCATGCTTTTAGCATCCTGCAATCATCATGAAGAAGTTCCTGCCGCAGATCCGTCATTGGAGATCTCATCTGTCACGATAGATGGTGCAGAAGGCAGTTACTCAGTACCTTATTCAATCAAGAACCCAGTTGAAGGAACGAAGCTTCAGGCCAGCACTACTGCTGACTGGATTTCTGACGTCAAGGTCATTGACACAGATGTCACCTTCGCTGCGACAGCAAACCTTTCTGCGCCAAGGAGTACAGAACTTAAGGTGAGCTACGGTGATCTTTCAAAGACTGTGTCCGTTACTCAGTCATCCTTCAGGTTCGAATCATTCAATCTTTCTGTTTCGAACATCAAGTCTACCGGCGCAACAGTAAAGATTCAGCCTAGGTCGTACAAGGGCAACTATTTCTTTGAGGTGTTCTCGAAGGCAGCTGTGGACAGATATCTCGCCCTCGACACTAACAAGCCTGGTGACAGCGCGTATGCAGATGCTCTTTATCAGAGTGATCTGGATTACCTCATGGAGATGGCAACCAACAAGAACGAAGATCTCTATGATTATCTGCTCTCGATACCTAATATGTATAAGGTTACGGTGACGGGAGAATCGACAGAAATCACATATTCAAACCTCAAGCGTGACACTGAGTACTATGTAGTCGCCTATGGAATGGACTTCGACGGAACCAGAACGACAGAAGTGGCTCTATATTTGTTTGATACCCACGTAGAATCAACAGGATCTCTCAGCTTCACTTCGACCGTGACCGATGTCAAGTCTAATTCTGCTCACATCACCATCGTCCCTTCTGATCCAAAGGCAACTTACTACTGGACTTATGTAAGTGATACTGACCATAGTAAGTATACGACTTCTCAGATTGTGGAGCTCCTCATCACTTCGATGAAAGAATCGGCTGCCTATGGATATACGATTGCTGATTTCCTCAGCACCGGAACTCAGAGCGAGCTTGCTGAGGACCTTTCGATGGGAACCCAGTATTTCCTCATCGCATGGGGTATGGATGCTGCAGGAAATATCACATCTGACATACAGGAGCTTGATAGCTTCACCACTACTGCTAACGAAGTGACTGATGACTGCACCTTCACAATCACACCGCTCGAAATCGAGGCAATGGATATCAAGGTACGCATCGAGCCTAGCAACGAGTCAACCATGTATTATACAGCTTTCATTGATGAGAAGCGCTGCAAGGGTTACAATGATTATCAGATGGTTCAGAGAATCATCAACATGGAAAACAGCCGTATTGAGGATGACTTCTATGAGGGTGTGAGCGACTGGACCAATCTTCCTGGAGTCGCATCCGGCAGGTCCGAAGTCTGGGGCCGCCGCGATTACAAGTGGACTTTCGAGCCGGAGCATACCTACAGGATATATGTCTTCGGAGTGGACGTCAACGGTAACTGCACGACCGCCATCGAGCGTCTCGATGTCACCACCATCGAGGCTCAGCCTTCGAACATCACCTTCGAGACCAGCCTCGGTGCAAACACCTGGCATAACACAAGCATTGACATAACTCCAAGCAACAACGAAGACTACTATCTCGCATACCTCGTGCCTACCGCGACCCTTGACACCTACAGGTATAACGACGGATCACTTATGGAGAAGGAGATCATGGACCAGATCCGTGACGTCTATGAGGATGAGATCAGCCAGTACGTGTTCCGCGGACCTCGTACCTTCTACAGCACATGGCTTTCGAACAGGGGATACTCACTCCTTCTCTTCGGATATGCCGGATCCAACACCACTCCTATGTATGAGTTCAAGTTCAAGTCACCTGCGATTCCTTTCGACAAGGCAGACTGCGACATCAACTATACCTATGAGCTCTTCCGCGGTGACGACCTCATCGCTCTCAACCCTGGAATGTGGGCCGGAAGTGAGGGTGACTGCGTCATGAGGGTGAGAATAACCACCACAGGCGACCCTTGCAACTATTATTTCGGTATATGGGGCCCTAAGGAGAACTATGCTACTTCAGGCGGCATGGATCATCTTGTAACCCTCCTCCAGATGGATGTCCCTGGTGACAACATCATCAACAAGAACTTTGGATTCCTCAAGCCTTGGTGGTATGGAATGAACGGAGCGCCTACCAAGTTCAAGACGGACGAGGGCGAGGAACTCGACTATTTCCCATGGAGTATCACTGCATATGCAGAGGATGAAGACGGAAACTACGGTCCTCTCCACTACACTCTCATGGTCCCTATCCCTGAGCCTAAGGATCAGGTTACCGGAAAGTATTGCGTAGGATATACCGAGGCATACGATTTCTGGAGTTCACCTTCGACCACCGAGAAGAGCATCATCATCAAGATGGCCGACCCTAATAAGGATATCAAGTAATTACCGTATATAAAATGAAAAAAACGATTCTTTGCCTTCTGGCAGCTGTCTCACTCTTCGCAGTGAGCTGCAGCTACGACGATTCGGCTCTCGTCAATCGCGTAGACAACCTTGAGAAGGACGTGAAGTCTCTCAAGGAGAAAGTGGAGGAGATCAACGCCAATGTATCTGCACTCCAGACTATCGTAAATGCTCTTCAGAAGAATGTCTATGTCACTTCTGTAGAGGATGTAAAGGACAAGACAACCGGTGCGACCGTAGGTTACACCATCTATTTCACTTCAGGATCTCCTGTAACCATCTACAATGGCGCAAAGGGCGACAAGGGTGATAAGGGTGACAAGGGCGACCAGGGCGAGACCGGCGCAACTCCTGCACTCGGAGTGACCCTCGTTGACGGCGTATACTACTGGACTCTCAATGGCGAGCTCCTTCTCGATGCTTCCGGCAACAAGGTGCCTGCTACAGGCGCTGCGGGCCAGAATGGTCAGGATGGTCAGAACGGCAAGGATGGCGTGACCCCTGCCATCCGCATCAACGAAGGCAACTGGGAGGTCTCTGTTGACAACGGCGAGACCTGGACCGTCATCGGCCCTGCAAACTCAGGTGATTCTGCAAAGGGTGACTCTATCTTCGCTGACGTCAAGGAGACTTCAGAGGGCGTTGTGTTCACCCTCCTCGACGGAAGCAGGATCGTGGTTCCACGTGAGAAGGCATTCTCCGTGAACTTCGACAACAGCAAGGTATATGATGTCGTTGCCGGTTCTTCCACCAAGGTCGCATACACCGTTGAGGGTGGCGATGAGAATACCGTTGTAGATGCATTCGCATCAGGCAGCTGGTATGCTGAGGCAGTTGCAGAGAGCACTGAGGCCGGTTACATCGAGGTTTCAGTTCCTGCTGACGGTGGCGAAAAGGGCAAGGTTCTCGTATACGCTGCAAACGGCAAGGGCAAGACCGATATCAAGACTCTCGCTTTCGCCAAGGGTATGATCACTCTCGTTGCTCCTACCACTGAGGTATCAGTCGAGGGCGCAACTCTCACCATCCCTGTAACCAGCAATGTCGAGTGGACCGCAGAGGTTGAGACCGAGGCTCAAAGCTGGCTTGCCTGCGCAGTCACCAAGGTCGGCGCTGTCCGCACCGACAACCTCCAGATCGTTGTCTCTGCCAACAACACTCCTGCCAAGAGGAACGGTACCATCTACCTCGTGGACGCACAGGGCGTTGCTGTCCAGACCATCGCAATCGAGCAGGCTTCAGGCGAGTACACCGCACCTGTATTCAAGTGCGACGTATTCAAGGCTTGGGTTCTCAATAATTTCGATACCAATTCAGACGGTGAGATCTCGGCTGAGGAGGCTGGTGAGGTCACCGCAATCTCAATTGCCGATGCAAGCAATATGATCATCACTGACTGGTCAGGTATCGAGGCATTCTACAACCTCAAGGACTTCAAGTTCACTGCATCTTCATACTATGCAACCAACTCAACCTTCGAGTCAATCGACCTTTCTAAGAACAGCAAGCTCGAGACAATCGAGATTCTTTCAAAGAATGTCAAGGATATCAATGTAAGTGGACTTACTCAGGTAAAGAAGCTCGTCATCTCCAGCTGTGCAAATGTTGAGTCAATCGACCTCAGCTCGATGACAAAGATCGAGACCTTCACCGCATACGGTTCAGGCCTTACTTCAATCGATTTCTCGAACAATCCTGAGCTTGTCTCTATCGCAACTTACAGCACCAAGATCGCATCACTCGATCTTTCATGCTGTCCTAAGGCGCAGAATGTAAGTGTCGGCACCTCAGAGCTCACTGAGCTCAAGCTCGACGGCTGTACCGCAATCACTTCGCTCTCAGTCGGCAACTCATCAAAGCTCGAGAATCTCAACCTTCCTGAGCTTCCTCTCCTCAAGAGCTTCACTGCAGATTATTCAAAGGTCGGCGTGATCGACCTCAGCAAGTCTCCGCTCATCACCAGCTTCAATGCAAGCAGCTGCCCTGAGCTTACTCTCATCGACCTCTCAACCGCTACCAAGCTTACTTCAATGTACGCTTACTCAGACAACAAGCTCAAGGAGATCCGTTTTGCTGAAGGTGTAAGCACCGGCAGCTTCTGGTATACCACCGGTTACTGGAACCCGGATGAGACCTACTATACCGTCATAGTCACCTTCGTGCCAGTCAGCGGCGGCGAGGAGATCAGCGACTATGCACCGCTCGTGAAGGATGAGTATGTGAGGAAGTATATCGTCAGGAAGTTCGATGAGAACGGTGACGGCAAGATCTCGACAGACGAGGCAGCAAAGGTTACAGAACTCGATCTCAGCGGCTATGCCCTCACTTCAGCGGAGGACCTCGCTGTCTTCCCGCTTGTGAAGCTCAACCTTTCTGAGAACAAGCTCAGCTCATTCAACGGTTCAGACTTCAAGACCCTCGAGGTTCTCGACCTCAGCAGGAACGAGCTCACCTCAGTAGCTCTCAACGCAGCCAAGGCTCTCGTATACCTCGACCTCAGCAGCAACAAGCTCACAGGCTCGATGGGCTACAGCCAGATCGCTTCAGGCAAGATGAAGGAACTCAACGTTTCCAACAATGCCGACCTTGATTTCTCACCTTATATGTTCTATGAGCTTGAGACCCTTGATATGAGCGGCACCAAGACCTCATCGGTTTCAACTTCATCTCTTGCAAAGGTCAAGAATCTCAATATTGCCAATACCAATGTGAAGGGCGAACTCAACCTCGCTTCTCTCAAGGCACTTGAGGTACTCGACATCCGCAACGATGCAATCAATACTCTCGACGTTTCAGGTGCAGTGACTTCAGGCACACTCAAGAAGATCTACGCTGCCGGCAGCTCACTCGAGCTCATCAAGGTCGGTGACGGCAACGATCTCGCAGAGGGTATCGTAGAAGGCATTGACAGCTACACCATCCAGAACTTCGTAAGCCCTACCAAGTCTCTCAAGACCAACGAGTGGAACTACATCAAGTCGTTCAATGCTGAGGATGGTGCTGAATACAAGGACTTCACCGTCAACTATACAACTGCTTCAAGCGGCTTCGTGATCGAGGCAGGCAAGGAGGCTTCAATTACCTGCTCAGCAGGCCGCAAGGTTGTCAAGTTCTTCGCACTCGGCGTGAACGGTGACGTCGAGCTCACTCTCGAGAGAAGCTCTGGTCGTCCTATCTATACCAAGAGTACTGACTCTTCATACTACGGTGAGAGCTACAAGAGTAGCGATGAGAATCCATTCACCGTAAAGGAGAATGCTTCTGCAACCAAGGATCAGTCAAGCTTCATCGTGAGCGGAAACGGTGAATACCATTTCTTCAACCTCGGTAAGGCTTACACCTCAGCAGAGGCGACCCTCGATGACGAGATCATCACCTTCAAGGTTAAGGGTGAGGCTGGTCAGAAGGTCATCCTCCTCGGTATCAACCTCTCATCTTCACGTGACGACGACGAGTAGTCTTAAATATGAATCTTAGGAATACTTTAATGTTCTCAATGGCTCTTCTGGTGCTTTCCTGCACTGGAGAGCCATTTGAGGCTCAAAATGGGTCCGCTTTTTCGAAGGCGGTCAACTCTGCATGCGGCGAGGCTGATGGTCAGATGCTCGTCAGATTTTCCGATCCTACAGCCATTCCGGACGGTATAGTTGCAGAGAGACTCTTCTCCTCGGTGAAAGGCAAAGAGACGATAGAGAAGAAATATGGAATGGATCAGTGGTATGCAGTTACGCCTCCTGATGGAATGGAGATGTCAGAACTTGCGACCAAGCTTGAGGCTGAACCGAATGTGATCTGCTATGAATTTCCGAACAGACTCGTCCGCCCTTTCGTGAAGGATGAGATCGAGCTTCATGAGGAGATCATGACAAAGGCCGCTTCACCTGTGACCATGAATGACCCTCTCTTCAAGAGCCAGTGGTTCCTGTACAACAATGGTGACAAGAACACATTTGGAAGCACCAATGTCGCGGGAACAGATGTGGACATACGTGACGCATGGAGACTCACGGCTGGCGACCCTTCCATCATCGTTGCCATTGTCGACGAAGGTGTGAAAACGACCCATCCGGACCTTGCTGCCAATATGTGGGTCAACAGCGGTGAGATCCCTGGAAACGGGATTGATGATGACAACAACGGCTATGTCGATGATGTCCATGGGTATAATTTCGCTGCAGATGGTGAGATTTCATGGGGCCTTCAGGGCGATGAAGGACACGGAACCCATGTCGCAGGCCTGGTTGCTGCCGTGAACAATAATGGTATCGGTGTCAGCAGCGTGGCCGGCGGAAGCGGCAATGGTGATGGTGTAAGGTTGATGTCATGCCAGATCTTCAGTGGAGCAGCAAGGAACGACAATGCTGCTGTGGCACGTGCCATCAAGTATGCTGCTGACAACGGAGCGTCAGTTCTTCAGTGCTCTTTCGGTCTCGGTTCCTACTATTCGGACAAGGCGTTCTCCGAGAGCCTTTCTCCCGTCAAGACAGCATATGATTACTTCCGCGATCCAGCGAACGCGAACTGCAGTGCGGTAGACGGCAATATAGTGGTCATCTCCGCTGGAAACAGTCACAATTCAAGGGCTGAATATCCTGGAGCATATCGTGATTATATATGTGTCAGTGCCATTTCCCAGGACAATCTTCCTGCGTGGTATACCAATTATGGTGACGGAGTGAACATCGCCTCACCAGGTGGAGACAATACTCTTGGACTCACGATGCTCTCGACCGTAGTCAGTGAATCTGATGCCAACAAGTCCGATTACGGATTCATGCACGGTACCTCCATGGCTACACCTGTCGTGTCTGGTATCGCTGCTCTCGGCCTTTCCTATGCAAAGAAACTCGGAAGACACTTCAGCCGTGACGAGTTCGAGTCGATAATCCTTTCTTCGGTTAATCCTCTCGAGTCAGGGCTCCAGGGTACCAAGAACACCCCTTCAGGAACCATGGACCTCGCCAGGTTCAAGGGAAAGATGGGTACGGGTGTGATAGATGCCTGGAAGGTTCTCATGAATATCGAAGGCGTGCCTTTCGTGACCGTTAAGACAGGGGAGAACACGGACATTGATCTATGTTCTCTTCTCGGCGGTGACGCCGAGCATATCACCGTGACCTCCGTCGAAATATCATCGGCTGACAAGAATGCAGTTGGAATCAGCAGAGAGCTTACGGTTCATGACGGAAAACTCAGCGTACTTTGCGAGAAGGTTGGTTGTGCAAGGATTACTCTCAAGGCAATTGCAGGCGGAGACAAACTGGGAACGGAGACTGACATGGGCGGAAAAGAATTCTCCCGCACAATATCGATAGTATCAAGACAGAATGTCGGACAAACTAACGGATGGCTCTAAGATGAAGAAGATCATTTACGCAATCATAATGTCTCTCCCGCTTCTCCTTGCTTCATGCAACAAGGAGAATCAGCCGTTGAGCACTGACTCTCTCAAGGGCACATGGAACCTCGAACAGATCGATGGCATTCCAGCGGGCGAACTAAGTGTATGGATGGAGTTTTCGGATAAGACCTTCGATATCTATCAGAGGCTCGGAAACAAGGTATCCTATGAGCATTACAGCGGAACATGGAGCCTTGTCAAGGGCGTGCTTTCCGGAAGCTATTCTGACGGCAAGCCATGGGCCTCGTCCTATAATGCAACTATTACTGACGGCGTTCAGCTGAAACTTGAGGCCGTGGGTAACGGTGAAGTATCGACCTACCGCAAGTCTAATATCCCATCTGAGGTCCGTGAGACCATAATCTCGGAGAAGTAATCGCAGGAACAATGACAAAGAAGAGCAGACAGTATATATCGATTCTCGTCGCGATGGTATGCTACTATATCATCCACGAAGGTGCGCACTTCCT
>JAGHUQ010000128.1 GCA_018064725.1 Candidatus Cryptobacteroides caccocaballi | reverse complement strand
TCGACGCCCTTGGTCTTGTGCTCCTTGAGCTTGGCGCCGATCTGCGGACGCGAGAGTCCTACCACGAAGAAGAAGAACGCAAGTGAGAAGATGCTTATCCTCACCCAGCCCTTCGAAGAAGATACCGACGGCATGAGCCTGCTGACCTGCTCCGGATCACCGAATCGAGCAAGTCGTCTAGCACGCATCCTGCGCATGACTGCATACAGAATGAAGAAAATCGGTATGAGCAGCAGCAGTAGAAGAAAATCAGCTTGTGCAAAATTCAACATAATCCTTCCCTCCTATGGCAATCTTCTGAGGAAAAGCTCGAACCCGAGCGCAAGCAGCAGGCACACGAGTGCCGCCACACCGTACTTCGTGAATAGTTCCTTGTAGATAGGGAAACTGTCCACGGTGGTCTTCGCCTTCTCCATCTTGTTAATCTCGCCGTAGATCTCAGCGAGCTTGGTATTATCCGTAGCTCTGAAGTACTTTCCTCCCGTGGCATCAGCTATGCCCTGGAGAAGTTCCTCGTCGATCTCCACTTCTATGTTCTGTACATCCGGTCCCCAAGGGGTCATGACCGGATATGGCGCGGTTCCTCTTGCACCAACGCCAATGGTATACACCCTGATTCCGTAGGTCTGAGCAATCTCGGCTGCGGTCTGCGGGGTAATCTCGCCCATATTGTTCACACCGTCGGTGAGCAGGATTACCACACGGCTCTTTGCGTCCGAATCCTTCATCCTGGCCACGGCTGTCGCCAGTCCGTTTCCGATTGCGGTACCATCCTCGATGAGGTCCGTCTGCACTTCCTTCATCATGTTGATGAGGGTGGCTCGATCCGTGGTAAGAGGGCACTGGGTGTAGCTCTCTCCTGCGAATACGACTATGCCCATACGGTCGTAAGGACGCTGCGAGATGAATTCGATAGCGATATCCTTGGCCGCGCTCAGGCGGTCAGGCTTGAAATCTCGCGCAAGCATACTTGACGACACGTCCATGGCGAGAACGATGTCAATACCCTCGGTATCGATCCTCTCCAATTCTTCCGATGAGCGTGGACGGGCGATGGCGACTATGATCAAGGCAATCGCCGCCGTCTTCAGGACGAATGGCAGATGCCTTATGGACGCCATCAGGGAAGTATCGGCCTTCTTCCACGGCACTATGGTGGAAACCCTCATGTGAGGCTTCCTGCCGCGAAGCTCAAGATAGAGATAATGCGCCACCAGAAGCAGCGGAATCACCTCCAACCAGAGCAGACCGGGATATTCGAAAAACATTTGTCTTCCTCCTTAGTTTACATGTTCATTCTTCTCCGAAGCAGCCTCATCCTCGACTTCCACCTGGTAGGTGGATGTGACAAAACGTACTGCAAGCGGAATTACACCGGCATTCTCCTCGCGATCGGCTGAATGCTTTGCGAACTTGACGAAATCAGCCCTCTCGAAGAGATCCTTGAGAGGCTCCTTCAGTTCCCCGGGAACGTCGGTACCCTTCAAGGCGTCGAAGAGTTCCTGGGTCGTCATCTCCATCGCAGATATGCCGTAACGAGCGTCGATGTATCCGCGAAGGGCATCGGTGACACCTGAATAGAAGGCCTTCTGCTGAGAAGGCTCCCAGAACTTGTCTCCGCGCCACTTGTCAATCTCCCTGAGGGCCACGATATGGGCAGGCTCCTTGCGTGAGGCCTCTTCCCCGGCCTTCTTTCTGCGCTGACGTATTATAAACCATACGGCAAGAGCGATGAGACCTGCTGCCAGAAGCACGGCGAGAATATAAGGAAGCACCTCCCTGAACGTGACAGGATAGCGCACCTGATCCTTTATCTCATGAACGACGAAAGTCGCGGTGTCCACCGGAATCGTAGTCACGACCAGCTGGTTCGCCGAGTATGCAAGAGTGTCCACCACGCCGTCCGGGGCCCATCTCACCATGAATATGCCAGGGAGGTCATACAAGCCCTCCTCGAAGGACGTGATGACCATATAGGCCTCAAGGTCCATCGTATCCGGCAGTCCCTTTCCCTGCTTGTGCACGCTGATGGTGTCCATCTGCCATGGCCTTACGACCTCGACATCCCTGGTCAGGGTGTCCTTCCAGTCAGGAAGAAGCAGTCTCGTACCCTTGGGTACGTTGTTCAGGCGCACTCCGTACCTCAACTGGTCTGCTATCAGCACAGAGTCTCTCTGCTGCATAGGCCTGAGGAAAGCGCCGTCGGCAACGCTGCCCTTCTGACGCTCGCGCGCGAAGAGCATGGTCGGCAGGCACAGGAGCACTGCAAATATCTTGATAAAGTTTCTCATCTATCGTTTCTGAAAAAAAGTCATCAGACCCTTGACATAGTCCTGGTCCGTGGCAATCTTTACGCTGTCTATGCTGTATTTCATCAGCATCTTCGAAGTCGCCTTGTCCACGTCGTCAAACCACTGGGCATAGCTCCTTCTCATCTTTGCGGAGGAAGTGTTGATCCACGCTGTGCGGCCGGTTTCGGAATCCTTCACATTGACCAGTCCCACGTCAGGGATCTCCCTCTCCCTCGGGTCATACACCTCTATCATGGAGATGTCGTGCCTGTTCACAGCCACCTTGAGGGCATCCTCGTACTTCGGATTGCACTCCGAATCGACATCGATAAGATCGGAGAGCACGAATGCCGTGCACTTCTTCTTGATCGCGTTGGTGAGATACCTCAACGCCTCTCCCAGATCTGTCCCGTTCGACTCAGGAGTATATTCCACTACCTCGCGGATGATATGAAGGAGATGGCTGCGGCCCTTCTTCGGCGGAATGAACTTCTCCACCTTGTCGCTGAACAGCAAGGCTCCGACCTTGTCATTGTTGATGATGGCAGAAAAAGAGAGAACAGCCGCAATCTCAGCGATGAGGTCGCGCTTGTTCTGGGAGGAGGTTCCGAAGAGGCCGGAGCGGCTGACGTCTATCAGCAGCATCACGGTCATCTCCCTCTCCTCCTCGAAGACCTTCACGTAAGGAGCGCTGAGACGTGCGGTGACATTCCAGTCCATATTGCGCACATCGTCCCCCCACTGGTACTCTCTCACTTCGCTGAAAGTCATACCCTTGCCCTTGAAGGCAGAGTGATACTCACCGGCGAAGACCTGATGCGAGAGCGCCCTGGTCCTGATCTCTATCTTCCTGACCTTCTTCAGCAGGTCGTTCGTTGTCTGTTGATTCATCTATTAAGGAACCTCGACTGCGTTGATTATCTCTGCGATGATCTGCTCGGTCGTCACGTTCTCAGCCTCTGCCTCATAGGTAAGACCGATCCTGTGGCGAAGTACCTCGTTGCAGACCGCACGTACATCCTCAGGAATCACATAGCCGCGCCTCTTTATGAAGGCATATGCCTTTGCCGCCATGGAGAGCGAGATGCTGGCACGTGGAGACGCACCGTATGATATGAGATTCTTGAGCTTTCCGAGCCCGTACTCCTCAGGATTTCTTGTCGCGAAGACGATGTCGACGATATATCTCTCGATCTTCTCATCCATGTAGACTTCGCGGACGAGCTTGCGGGCACGTACGATGTCCTCCGGCTTGAGGATGGCATTTGCCTTAGGGAACTCACCTGTATTGTTCATCCTGACGATGAGTCTCTCCTCCTCCTTCTTAGGGTAAGTGACTACGACCTTGAGCATGAAACGGTCAAGCTGGGCCTCTGGAAGAGGGTACGTACCCTCCTGCTCAATAGGGTTCTGGGTAGCCATCACGAGGAAAGGCTCCGGAAGCTTGAATGTCTCGTCGCCGATGGTGACCTGGCGCTCCTGCATGGCCTCGAGAAGAGCCGACTGGACCTTCGCCGGAGAACGGTTGATCTCATCCGCAAGCACGAAGTTCGCGAAGACCGGTCCCTTCTTGATCTGGAAGGTTTCCGATTTCTGCGAGTAGATCATGGTACCGATGAGGTCCGCAGGGAGGAGGTCAGGGGTAAACTGTATACGGCTGAACTTTGCATCCACTGCCGATGCAAGAGTATTGATAGCCAATGTCTTCGCAAGTCCTGGAACACCCTCGAGAAGGATATGTCCGTTGGCGAGAAGACCGATCAAGAGGTTTTCGATGAGAGATTTCTGGCCGACGATGACCTTGTTCATCTCCATCGTAAGCAGGTCCACGAATGAGCTTTCCTGCTGGATCCTGTCATTCAATTCTTTGATGTTGACGCTGTCCATTTATCTTAATTTTTGGTATTTTTGCAAATCTTCAAAAAGTCAGCAAATTTAATAATTTATGCGATATATCATCAGGCTCTCATACGACGGTTCTGCTTACTGCGGCTGGCAGGTCCAGCCGAACGCTACCACCGTCCAGGGCGAGGTCGAGAGATGCCTCTCAACTCTGCTTGGGTCAAGCATTTCCGTCACCGGAGCAGGAAGGACGGATACCGGTGTGAACGCGGTCAACTACGTACTTCACTTCGACGTGGAGGAAAAGCTTCCAATGGAGCCGGAGCAACTTGCCTACAAACTAAATGCCATTCTGCCTCTCAGAATAGTCGTACATGAGCTCGTGCCCGCACCCGTGATACCACGCCCCGCCGACGGCTCCTTCAGTCAGGACTGGCACGCACGCTACAGCGCCGTCAGCAGGGAGTACCACTATTTCATCAACCAGGGCAAGGACCCGTTCGTGAGCGCATGGTCATGGTGGTGCCGCTATCCGCTGGACATGGACAAGATGAACCAGGCATGCAAACACCTCCTCGGAGAGCATGATTTCAGTTGCTTCGAGAAGACCGG
>JAGHUQ010000044.1 GCA_018064725.1 Candidatus Cryptobacteroides caccocaballi | reverse complement strand
CCTTCTGCCATGAGTTTGGTCATGTGTTAGGACTTCCTGACCTGTATGACACCGATTATGAGAATAATGGACAGGCTGACGACATGGGCTACTACTCATTGATGGCATCCGGCAGCTACAACAATTCTGGCCGTACGCCGCCATATCTGACCTGCATGGAGAAATCCATACTCGGGTGGATGGGAGAACCGGAAGAATGGACGGCCAGCGGTCATAAGACCGTTGCCGGAATCCAGAATAACGTCTCATTCTTTACCAAGACGAGCACTGACGGCGAGATTTTCATCTATGAGACCAGAACAGGCACCGGATGGGACAGCTATGTGGAGCCAGGTCTTGCCATATATCACCTCGACCGTTCGGACAGGACTGTTGTCGGAAGCTCGACCGCAAAGGATCTCTGGAATCAGGGCCATGGCCAGGAGATAAACGCGATAGGAAGCCATCCTTGTTATTATATAGTCAAGGCTTCCAGTTACTATTTCACATTCGGTGGACGCAGCGGCAACACGGAGTTCTCGTCCACTTCCAATCCGGGATCTATCGACTGGGATGGCAAGGCAACAGGCTACGACATCACCGATATCAAGTTTGCTGACGGTGTGACCACGCTCACCCTCAACATAGACAATGATCGCAAAATAGTCGGAACTGTCAAGGGCGGCAACGGACTTGCTCTCCAGAATGTTTCTATCAGCATCGTTCCGAAATCAGCGGCGGCGCAGGCGATAAGCACTGGCGATGGAAAAAGAACGCTTGGAATTCTCGACAGTGAAGCCCTCAAGAAAGTTGCTAAATACAGGACGGTCACTGACAAGGATGGAAAATATAAGATTGTTCTCGACGATGCGGAAGGAACCAGCTACTACATAGTCGCATCGAAGGAAGGGTACATCAGCCAGAGCAAGGAAATCGGTTCTGTGGCCGGAACGGCAGTGGCAGACTTCAAGATGAGTCCCCAGTTCATTACTGACAAGTCTGATCTACAGAAGTATGATGGCATAGGCTACTCACGGGTAGGATATGGCGAAGCTCCTAGCAGCATGATGGGAGCGGTAGGTTTTACTGAAGACGAACTCTTAAACCATGTCGGGGACAAATTGACCAGCATTTCATTCCTGTTTGACGGTAGCCATGCAGACAATGTGTATGTGGTTGTAGATGTCGATGATGAAAGAGTCCTGACAAAGAAACTCGACACCGTAGTCTATGGCGGAATGAACACGGTGGATATCAGCAATGAGAACATAATCATTCCGGCAGGACATGATATGTTCATCGGATACGCCCTGGAAAATGTAGACTCGGGTTATCCTCTGGTGACCGGAAGCAATTCTTATGTAGATGGAGGTATGTATTATTCCACTTTCAATCTGAAATCCACAGGATGGCGCGTGTGGGAGGGTAACATCATCGTATCTGCGACGGCCGAGCCTCAGCGTAAGGACTTCACTGATATGGGATTCAACCTCATCAAGAACGATAAGAGCAGATGGACAGCCGGAGAAGAATTCGTATTTGCTCTCGTGGACAGTTCAGTCAAGCCAGAGTCAGTGGTCTGGTATTATGATGAGAAGCAAACCTCGGAAGCAAAAGTCAGATTGACATCCGGCTCACACTCAATCGTCGCAATCATCACGAACTATGACGGATCGACCGAGGAGCTGGAACTCATCCTCGATGTCGATTGATGCTCCTCCGTGCATAATTAAAAGTAATAGCTATCCCTTTGATCATCAAAAGAATAGCTATTATTTTTTTTATCTAGCCGCAGATGCGGTCGGCTGTCCCTCCGGGACCTGTGGTCGCCCATGACCACATGAATGGGTGGATCGCCGAAGGCGAGACGGGATGGAGCGAAGCGGAAGGTCTCCGGAGGGGACAGCCGATCGCTCGGAGGCAATACGATGAAAAAAGGATGACTAGATCGAAAGGACGCTGAGGACGTTGATGAGTTCCTTATCGATCGGCTTGTCAAACTTGATGGCACGAGAGAAGGGAACATATACGATCTGATCGTTCTTGACACCAACCATGACGTTGCGCTGTCCCTCGTTGAGGGCTTCGATCGCTGCTACGCCGAGGCGGGATGCGAGAATTCTGTCGTAGGCAGTAGGAGTACCACCGCGCTGGAGATGGCCGAGGATTGTCACGCGGACGTCGAACTCTGGGTGGTTCTTGCGCATCTGCTCAGCATAGTACATGGCACCTCCGTCCTTAGGACTCTCGGATACGAGAACGATGCTGGAATTCTTACTCTTTCTGATACCGCGGGCGATGAACTGCTCGAGCTGCTCGATACCGGTCATGTCCTCAGGGATGATTGCAGCCTCTGCGCCGGAAGCGATTGCGCTGTTCTGGGTGAGGAATCCTGCATCACGGCCCATCACCTCGATGAAGAAGATTCGGTTGTGGGAGGTGGCAGTGTCGCGTATCTTGTCGACGCAGTCAACGATGGTGTTGAGTGCAGTGTCGTAACCTATGGTCATGTCAGTGCCGTAGAGGTCGTTGTCAATGGTACCGGGGAGACCTACGCACGGAATGTCATATTCCTTTGCGAGCTGCTGTGCTCCTGCAAGCGAGCCGTTTCCACCGATGACGACGAGGGCGTCGATACCGAACTTTTTGATGTTTTCGTAAGCCTTTTCACGACCTTCGATGGTCATGAAGTCCTTGCTTCTCGCTGTCTTGAGGATTGTTCCTCCGCGCTGGATGGTGCTGCTGACGCTCTCGGAAGTGAATTCTTCGATGTCACCCTTGATAAGACCTTCGTATCCACGATATATTCCGAACACTTTCCAACCCTGGAAGATTGCTGAACGTGTCACAGCCCTGATGGCTGCGTTCATTCCCGGTGCGTCGCCTCCGGATGTCATGACGCCAATGCTCTTGATGTCCATATTTATACACTACTATTTTGCCGAAGCATATACCTACCACAAATATAAGTTTTTTTTCGTGTGATAGTTCATAAAAATGAAAAGCCCCCGGTGGCAATACCGGAGGATTTCGGATCTTTTGGGTTGTCGTGTATGCAGTATTGAGCCTATTGCCCGGCTTTTTTATTTCGTCTGATTCACTGAAGCAAATATGAAAAAGCTTATCCACAATAATCACAATCGACATTATCGTTACCACAAAGGGATTCCTGATAGGTCAAACATGACTCCAGATTATACAAAATGGCGTAAATCCGTGCCTTATTCATATATTTGTACGCGAAAGACAATAGATTATGAACGGATTTGATGAAGTAAACGAGAGCTATTCTCTGGCAGAGGCTATACGCGAGTCTCAGCGTTGCCTCAGGTGTAAGGTGCCTATGTGCCAGAAAGGATGCCCGATAGGAAATGAAATACCCGAGTGGATCCATGAACTCAGCATGGGCAATCTCGGAAACGCGATAAAGATCATACGTACGAAGAGCAATCTTCCTGCAGTCTGCGGACGTGTCTGCGGACATGAGAAGCAGTGCGAGGGCTCATGCGTGCTCGGAAAGAGCGGCAAGCATATCAACATCGGCAAGCTCGAGAGGTTCGTGGCTGACTTCGATGCAGAGGCGCAGCTTACCCATGAGGCAGTCGCTCCGAAGAACAGAGGCAAGATCGCGGTCGTCGGCTCGGGTCCTGCCGGACTCACCGTCGCCGGAGACCTGGCACGAAAGGGCTTCAGCGTAGAGATTTTCGAAGTGGAACCTCAGGCAGGAGGAATGCTGACGTTCGGAATACCTGAATACAGGCTGCCTAAGGAGGTCGTCAGACGCGAGGTCCGTTTCGTTGAGGAGTTAGGCGTTGCCATACATCTGAATTCCCATGTCGGCCTTGATATCACAGTCGATGACTTGTTCAAGCAGGGCTTTGATGCCGTGTTCATCGGAATAGGCGCAGGAAAGCCTCGTACCCTTGAGGTCCCTGTCCATGTCGAGGGCTCGGAAGAGATTTTCAGCAGTAAGGAGGGAATGCCGGGCGTGAGACATGCGACCCATTTCCTTCGCCGAGTGCAGATGAACCGCGAAGGCTACATGAATCAGGAGGAACTTGAGGTGAAGCAGGGTGATAAGGTGTTCGTGGTAGGTTGCGGAAATACGGCAATGGATGCTGCGAGGACTTCACTTCGCCTTGGAGCGGAGAATGTTGAGATAGTCTACCACAGGACGATTGACAGGATGGCTGCCCTTCGCGCAGAGTATGATGATGCAGTGAAGGAGGGTATACTCTTCAACTGGAACGCATCTATCGTTGAGATTTTTGCGGACAAGGACAGGAACATCAGACAGATAGTCATCGAGACCAAGCAGGAGGACGGCACCACTTCGCGCAGGACCGTTGATGCTGATATCGTGCTCATGGCCGTCGGTGCGGTCCCTTCGACAAGAATCCCGAAGACGACGAACGGAATCAATGTCGACGACAAGGGATACCTGCTCACAAGGGATGTCCCTTATGGTATGACTTCCCGCAAAGGCGTGTTCGCCGGTGGAGACGTTGCCAACAGACAGGCTACCGTAGTGCATGCGATGCAGGATGCCAAGAAGGTCGCAGAGGGCATCACTCAGTATGTAGACGCGGTGAAGCTGCTCGAGAGCATAGCACTGAACGAATAATAACAAATATATAACCATGAAAACCGTACACTTATTTGCATCCATGCTCGGCGCGGCAATACTCGCTGCGTCCTGCTGCAACAGCTCGTCCGTTCCTGGACCTATCACGACAGGAGAGGATTCCATCGCGCACACTATCTATGGAGATATCCAGGGTTACTGCGATGACGGAATCTATACTTTCAAGGGCATCAGATACGCTAAGGCCGATAGGTTCATGGCACCAGAATACCCTGATCATCATGACGGTGTCATGAAGACTCAGGTATACGGCCCTAAGGCTCAGCAGGATCAGAACGTAAAGTTCGGCACTCCTACGGACTATGACTTCGGTTTCCAGTTCAAGATCGAGTTCATGAGCGAGGACTGCCAGGTGCTTAACGTATGGACTCCTGCACTTGACGGGAAGAAACGCCCTGTGTTCGTGTGGATCCATGGCGGCGGATATACCAGCGGTTCGGGAATCTTCCTCCCTGCTCAGGATGGACGTTCACTCGCGGAGAAGGGCGACATCGTAGTCGTTACCGTTAACCACAGGCTCAATGTGCTCGGATACCTTGACCTCAGTCCTCTCGGAGGCCCATTTGCCAATTCTGCGAACCTCGGAATGCAGGATCTCGTGAAGGCTCTCGAGTGGGTGAGGGATAATATTGAGAATTTCGGCGGCGACCCAGGCTGCGTGACTATTGGTGGACAGTCAGGTGGTGGCGGAAAGACTTCCACTCTCATGGCTATGCCATCTGCCAAGGGTCTTTTCCACAGGGCCATCGTCCAGAGCGGCTCTACCATTCGCCAGATGGAAGGCGCTAACTCTCCGGCAGTATGCAAGGCCTTCCTCGAGGAACTCGGACTCAATCCAGACACCCCTGCTGACGTACTCGCAGAGGTGCTTAAGTCGCTGCCATTCGACCAGGTGTTGGACGCAGGCAACCGCGCAGGCAGAAGGGCCGGCGGCCGTTTCTCTCCGGTAGTTGACGGTACCGTCTTGCCTCAGCATCCTTTCGATCCTGCACCTGAGGTCAGTCGTGATATTCCAATGCTTATCGGTTCGAACCTCAATGAGTTCTGCTATACCAACAACGTCGAGTTTACCGTAGATGAGCGCGTTCGCAAGGGTGTCATTGACCAGGCTACCATCAAGGCAGAGCAGGGTGGTGCTCCGGCGTATGTATATCTCTTCTCATGGATCTCTGAGGTCAATGACCGGGCTCTCGCAGCCTGCCATGGAATGGAACTTCCGTTCATGTTCAACAACGTTGCAGTGCAGCGTGAGATGACAGGTGGAACCAAGGAGGCTTATGCTCTCGCTGACAAGATGAGCTCGGCATGGATCCAGTTCGTGAAGACAGGCGACCCTAATACGCCAAAGCTTCCGAAATGGGCTCCGTTCGATCCTGAGACCGAGGCTACAATGGTGCTTGATAACGAGTGCCGGATGTCTTGCAGGTAGGATGCAGATTATAAGCGGAGCACCCTCGCCGGCATCGGCAGGGGTGCTCCGTTTATAATGCTATGCAAATTAGCCGAGAATAAGTGCCCAGGCGAGGAAACGGATGGTTATTCCAGCTGCGAGAATCACCATGGTTGGAATCAATTTCGATTTGTAGAATCCCAGGGAAAGCAGGACTGCCTGCCCGAAGATAGGAATCCAAGCGACCAGTGCGGTAAGGACGCCGTACTGGTCGATTCTTGTCTTATGCCGTGCCAGGGTCTCTGGCTTGATCTTGAATTTCTTCTCGACCCATTCCCATTTCGCAAGCCTTCCGCAGAGGTAGGTCACCATTCCACCTATCCAGTTGCCGATGATGGCGACCAGCAGGCAGGGGAGCATGTCCCCGTCATATACGGCTGCGAATGCGACGAAGAGGGCATCTGCGCTGAATGGCACGAACGAGCCTGCCAGCAGCGTGCCTATGAACAGACCTGCGAGTCCGAGGCCATAAAGATCAATGGACATGGCCATTATTGCAATCAATGTTGACAGGAGCATGGTGCTGCCAATCGACTGTTTTCTTGTCTGACATGGAGAAAATGTTCGCGAGTATGGTGCCGGAAATGCTGTGCCAAGCGCATGAGATGGCACACGGTACTACCGCGAGCGGGTTGGGCGCGACGAAGAAGGTCATGGCAAGGTTGGTGCCGAGACCGGCGTTCTGCATTCCGACCTCGATGCTGATGGTGCGCTTCTTCGCAGTCGGGAAGTGGAAG
>JAGHUQ010000090.1 GCA_018064725.1 Candidatus Cryptobacteroides caccocaballi | reverse complement strand
TGCCAGCCTGCCAGCAATACGCCACAATTCCGGCGGCTTCGGCGGCTTTGAACAGGGCCCGGGCTTTGGCGGTCCAAAAGGCCCGGGGCATTTCAGCGTGCCAGCTGTCCCCGGTGTCGCTGGCCCATTTGCCGGGGGCTATCTCTACAGGGCCTTCAAATTCTATTTGCTGCGGTGTCTTCATCTGTCGGGGTGTTTTAGTCGTTCATTAGCTGCATAGCTGCGGCGGCGTCTGTGCCCGCTATGTCTATATAGGGCTTCATGGATTTGTAATCGCTGTGCCCTGTGAATTTCATAATAATTTGGGGCGCTATGCCTTTTGTCAGGGCGTAGCAAATGAAGGTACGGCGGGCGGCGTGGGTGCCGATTAGGGACCATTTGGGCGCCGTTTCGGTGGTTATATTGCCGGCTCTGTAGTAGGTGTTCGTTATTGGATCATTGAAGCCGCAAAGTTCGCACAGGTCCTTTAGGTAGCCGTTCATTTTTTGATTTGTGATTACAGGCAGCGCCCGGCCGGCTGGGTCCTTCAGGTCCTTATATTTGTCAAGAATTGCCCGGCTATAGTTGTTTAGGGGAATTGTCAGGCGGTCGTTTGTCTTCTTTGTGGTAAGTTCCAGCGCGTCCCCGCAAATGTTCGTGCGCTTCAGCGCTGCCATGTCGCTATAGCGCAGGGAAGTGAAGGCGCAAAAGCAAAACAGGTCCCGGGCTTTGGCTAGGGCGCCGGCGTCCTCTACCTTTTTAGTGTACTTTTTGCCGCCGTAGGTCTTTAGCTTCACTATTGTACCATTGGCCGGGATCTCAAAGGAATACAGGCGCAGCAATTCCTGTCGCGTCAGGAATATAACAGGCTTTGCCAGCACTTTGAATTTGGGCCTGAAGGTCTTTATAGCGGTTTCGGTGTAGACGCCTTTGCGGGCTGCCCAATTCAAAAACCACTTCAAATTTGCGTAGTGTTTTTTAGCTGTGTTTTCCTTCAGGCCTTCGCCTTCATTGGATTTATAGCGCAGGTGTTCTATAAACTTCGCTAGGCCCTTTTCATCGAAGTCCGAAAACTTCAGGGCGGGCTTATAGGCTTTGAGGTGCAGCCCGAAGGCGTGCCAAATTTGCAGCGTTCCTGTAGTCCATTGCTGGGCGCGGCCTTCTTCCCGCAGGAAGGCCTGAAAATAGGCCAGCACTTCGGATTTGGGGCCCTGTTCCTGTCCCTGATTGTGGCGGGCGGCTGCGGCCTTCTTTTCGGCTTTGCCTGTGATCGCGTCCAGCTGGGCGCGGGCGGCCTCAACGGACAGGGCGCCGGGCGTTGCTTCAAGTGTTGAAAAAGCGGCCTTTATTGCAGCTATTCGGGCGTTGATCGTGGCGGCTGGGATTCCCTTTGAATTGTGCGCAGGGCTTTTCTCTGTGCCGGGGCGTACCTGCATTTTGTCGGCGTCCCATTTGTCCGGGTGGATTCCGTAGCCTATCGAAGTAAGAAGGCGGGCGCTTTTGGCTCTGAAGGATACGCGGATAGCGCAATCGCCCTTTTTGTCGGGGTGGGTGTCTAGGTAAAAATTAGTCATGGTGCCTTTAGTTTTTCGGGGCCGGTGTGTAGAAGTGTAGCAAATGCAGTTAGCACAAATTCTATAGGTTTGCCCACTTTTGGGGCCGGCCTTAAATTTACGCACCAAATTTACGCACAATATTTTGTATCTCCTAATATCGGCTATTATTTCTAAATATCGCTATAGCATTGATAATCAATTACTATTTATTGCGTGCTATTATATACTATTACAGGGGTACAAGTGCCCCTCTCACCGCCAAACGAAAATAAAAGGTAGCGCCAAGCTTGCTTGAGTGCTACCTTTTATTTTTGTTTGGCAAAGCCCCGCGCAGCGGGGCGGGGATGTGGCCGGCTTTGCCGGTCAAATCCCCCTGTGAGAGGGGGATGGACGCGTCCGCATCTCACCCTCCCCGCTATCACATGCCATTGCGAGAAGCATGAGCGGGAGAACTGGAAGTAAGCGCTTCATATCAGTTTTCATTATTCGATTCTGCAGAGTTGTTTTCATCCGGATACTTCATGTAACCGGTTCCGATCAATGGTACATTCTTGAAATCCTCGGGATTGTGTCTGATTATCCAGTCGATGTATGTACAGAACATATACGCGGTCTGGAGATAGCCGGCTGCTGACAGATGGCCGTTGAGTTTGTTGGCCACCACATGCTCAGCGGTTCCGTAGTCCCACGCATACCGGTACAGATCAATGACATAGACGTCGCTGAAGAAGTCGGAAAGGCCTCTTACGATGTCATTGAAGCATTCATAGCTGATTGGTCCTTCCTCGCCTCGTGGGCGTGTCACGACAAAAATCTTCGCCTCTTTCTGGATGCTTTTCACCCTCTGGACAATACCTGCCATCTGGCCTGCGAAGGTATCGGCGTTCCTTTTGTAGTCCTCCATGTCCACATCAGTCGACAAGTCTCCCATCTGGAGATTGCCCAGTTCGTACTGATAGAAGTCGTTTACGCCCAAAGCTATGACATATGCCTGTTTCGGGGTAAGGCGAGCCTCCGCCCATGTCCTGCTGTTCTCGGTTTCCAACCATGCCTTGGCAGTCTGGCCACCCTGCGAATAGCAGTATCCCTCAGCCCCGCAGAGACGTGCCAGCTGCATTCCCCACGAATACTCATACATGTCATTGTATGAGACATGGTCGGTTCCTGGAGCATAGCATTCCATCTCGCCGCTGCAAAGGCTGTCGCCTATGAAACCCCAACTGCGGAAAATGGCAGTCAGGCCAGGCGTCTCCTTTATGGTGCCGATGGGATTCTCGTCTTCAGGATTATCCTTCCTCATGTCGGCCACCTTGGCAATGGCCACAACGGCTGCTGCGATGATTGCAAGTCCAGCCACGATAACAGTTGTTTTTTTCATCGTGCATATTTCTTTGACCAAATTTACCTCCTGCGTACGTGAACTTGCTCCACAGCAGTCCAATTTTAGTCATGGATAGTCGTTCCGCTCAGACAGAGCCCCTAATTATGAGCCTGCAAGGATTTGCAATCGTCTTTATCTCAGGGTCGAAAACAAGAGAAGCCAGAGTCTCGCCCATCTGGGCGAAGTCCGTAGACAAGGTTGAGATGCCTCCGCAGAGGACTTCCTTGACAGGGGTGTCATTGTATGAGATGAGGCCGAAATCAGTACCGGGTTGTTTTCTACAAGCCGCAGCTGTCTTTATGAGCTCAACCAGCTCGCGGTCCTCGGCAGTGATGAAGAGATCACTCTTGTGCGGAGTACATCCGGCAGCTGTCTTCAGGTGGATAGGGTAGAAGCCATATTCAGTGCAGAACTCGCATATGCCCTCGAATCGCTCCTCAGGTTCCATGTCGGTGCTCTGTATCAGGATAATGTTATCATACTTCCTCAATCTCTTCACATTGTCACGCAAGGCATTGAAGGTGTCCGCGCTGAAATCCTGCCCGACAGAGGAGTAGCGACCCTTGATGTCTGAAGCGAAGTGGTCCACCAGCACAATCTTTCCACCGAGGCTGTCCAGCAAGGGAGCTGTACCGACGAACTTTCCAGGCATTATCACATAATCGGTGTATTTGCCGGCGGCATTCCTCAACAACGTCTCGAATACATTCCTGTTGTAGTTGTGGAACATGATGTCAACCTGCACATTTTCTCCAACGCTGGCCATGAACGATTTGTAAATGTTTTCCTTGAAGGCGTTGAACTCGTTGAACAGAAGCAGAATCCTGTGTGTTGTGCTGAAGCTCTCGCTGTTCACGAAGCATCCCACTGCGGGTTCGCTTTCCACGATCCCCCTGGCTTTGAGCTCGGACAATCCAAGCAGGACTGAACTTCTCGAAAGATTGAAGCGGATTCTCAAGGAATTTACTGACGGAATCCTGTCCCCGACATGCAATTTCCCGTCACGGATGCAATCTTCGATGTAATGGACTACGACGCTGTATTTCGGTTCCCTGTTTTTCATAGGTACTATTTGCGAAAATGTGGTTTGCAAATGTATTTAATTTTTCAGACCAGTCCAAACAAGTTGGAATCATATGGTTATTTTTGCGGACGTAACCACATGTTCCATGAAGCAGGGTCTGGTTTTCAATATCGAGGAATTTGCTATCAACGACGGTCCAGGAATAAGGAAGACAGTCTTCCTGAAGGGATGTCCGCTGAGATGCGTCTGGTGTCACAATCCCGAAGGCCTGAGCGGAGAGCCGCAGATCATGCATGGGCATGACGGCGACGAAGTGTGCGGGAGACTGGTATCATCTGACGAGCTGGCCGAGTTGCTTATCAAGGACAAGGACTTTTTCCAGATGAATGGAGGAGGGGTGACCTTCACGGGTGGTGAGCCGACGAGGCAGGCAGACTTTCTGATGGAGGTCCTCGCCATACTCAAGGGCAAGGTGCATACGGCCATTGAGACCAGTGGCTTTTGCGCGGAAGATGTTTTCAGGAAGATACTGGAACTGACGGATTATGTCCTTTTTGACATAAAGGCCGTCGACAATGATATACACAGGAAGTACACAGGCGTCGACAACACCTTGATATTGCGTAATTTCAAGACGCTCTCGTTCAGCGGCAAGCCCTTCGTTGCAAGGATTCCGCTGATTCCGGGAGTGAATGACAGCCTTGAAGCCATGATGGCTGTACGGGACCTGGTGGAAGGGGCCCCTGGCCTTGAAAGGGTGGAGATTCTCCGCTATCACAAGACTGCAGGCGCCAAGTATCATATGGTGGACAGGGAATACGACCCGCCATTTGACACGGATGCGGTTCCAGAGATACATGATGTTTTCAAACATTGCATAATATTATGATGACAGAACGAATCAGCAGGCTTAAGGATTTCTTTTTCAACAGAAGCCATCACTATGTCCGTCGCACTCCCGAGTCCCTCGGGATCGACCGCTTGTGCGAGGAATATGCGGCGAAGGGTATGCCTGCCGCTGAAAGGGCGGCGTCAATGCTTGAAACTCTCCTGAAAGAAGAGTGTCCATTCATTTTCGAAGGCGAGCTGATAGTTGCGACCCGTACCATAACATCTGTCCCATCACTCTTTACGGAACAGGAGTGGAAGGCACTCAAGGCAGAGCATTATCTGCATGAGAACGGTATGCTTTCCAACATCTCCCCCGATTACGGTTCGATACTGAAGGAAGGACTGGAGGCCCGCAAGCAGAGTTTCGCGTCCCTCGCCGAGCGCTCTGACGGAGAGGAGAAGATCTTCGCATCATCGGTAGTGCGCAGCCTTGAGGCGCTTCAGCATCTTATTAGGAAATACGCGTCATGCGCGGTGCAGATGAAAGACGACGAGCTGGCAGCAGTGCTCCATAACGTGTGCACCAGAGGCGCGGGGTCTTTCCGCGAAGCGCTTCAGCTCCTGCGTTTTGTACACTATGGACTTTGGGAAAGCGGCTGCTACCACAACACCCTCGGGCGTTTCGACCAGTATATCTTCCCATATTACCAGTCTGACATCGAGCAAGGACATCTGACAAAGGACGAGGCATATGAACTCATACTGTCATTCTTCCTTTCATGCAACAAGGACAGCGACCTTTACCCGGGCATGCAGCAGGGAGACAATGGACAAAGCCTCGTGCTGGGAGGCCGCGACAAGTCTGGAAAGAGCCTTTTCAACGAAGTGTCACAGATGTGCCTCGAAGCCAGCTACGACCTTAATCTGATTGACCCTAAGATCAATCTGAGAGTTGACTCGAAGACACCTCTCGAAGTGTTCAAGCTTGGAGCGAAACTAACCAGACGCGGCCTTGGATTTCCGCAGTACGACAACGATGACGTGGTGATTCCCGGTCTCATGAAGCTCGGGTATTCCGAGGAGGACGCGACCGACTATGTGGTTGCGGCATGCTGGGAGTTCATAATCCCAGGGAAAGCCATGGACATAGTCAATATCGGAGCGCTTTCCCTCGCCGGAGCCGTAAGTGAATCTGTTGACCAGCTTGACAGGTTCGAGTCCTTCGATGACTATTACGCATGGCTTGAGGAAGACATCCGCCGCAGATGCATCGCACTGTCAAAGCAATTCACAAACCTTTACATAGCTCCAGCACCACTATACTCTGCCTTTATGGACGGAACCCTCGAGCGAGCAAAGGACATAACCCTCGGCGGAAAGTACAACAACTTCGGCATACATGGGACGGGAATAGCGACTGCCGTCGATTCCCTTGCCGCCATAAGGAAGAATATCTTCGAGGACAAGACCATGACTGTCGAGGAAATGAGGGAGGCACTGGATTCAGGGTTTGAAGGCCATGAGGCGACATACCGCAAACTCCGGTTCGAGAGTCCCAAGATGGGAAGGGATGACGATTATGCCGATTCTCTCGCCACAAGGCTGCTCGACTCGTTTGCAAAGGGCCTGGAGGGGCTGAAGAACGAGAGGGGAGGCATCTTCCGTGCAGGAACCGGCACCGCGATGTACTACATCTCCCATGCGACGGGTCTGAAAGCCACGCCCGACGGACGCAAGGCTGGCGAAGTGATGCCTGCCAACTACTCGCCAAGCATGTTCATCAAGCACAACGGTCCCGTATCGGTGATGAAATCCTTCGCGAAGCCTTCGCTCGAGAATGTCATCAACGGAGGTCCGCTGACCATCGAGCTTGACGACACGGTATTCCGCAATGAGGAAAACGTCGAGAAGCTTGCGATGCTCATACGCTCATACATAGCCATGGGCGGCCATCAGCTGCAGCTCAACACCCTCAACAAGGAAAAGCTTCTGGATGCAAAGGTACACCCAGAAGACCACAGGAATCTCATCGTCAGGGTATGGGGCTGGAGCGGATATTTCGTGGAGTTGGACGAATGCTATCAGGATCATGTAATAAACCGAATCAAATACTCATTATGAAACAATCGTTGAAACCCTACATGTTCGGGGTGAGCTTCGTCGCTTCCCTGGGCGGATTGCTCTTCGGCTTCGACACAGCCGTCATCTCGGGAGCGGAGAAGCAGATACAGGAGATTTTCTGCCTGTCCGATTTCGCGCATGGATTCACAATCGCTTCAGCGCTCATCGGCACCATCATCGGAGCCCTATTCTGCGGCAAGCCTGCCGAGAAGTTCGGCCGTCTGAAGTCGCAGAAGGTGATAGCTGCCATGTACCTGGTGTCAGCGGTTGGAAGCGGCGCAATCGTCAACTGGTATTCCTTCATGTTCTTCCGCTTCCTCGGCGGACTCGCAGTCGGATCATCCTCTGTCGTTGGCCCCATGTACATCGCGGAGATATCCCCTTCACGCTGGAGAGGCCGTTTTGTCGCCTTTTTCCAGTTCAACATCGTGCTGGGCATTGTGCTGGCATATTTCACGAACTATTGGATTGCAGGCATGCCTAACGACTGGCAGCTGATGATCATATCCGAAGCAGTTCCGGCACTCCTTTTCCTTGTGCTGCTTTTCTTCGTTCCGGAGAGTCCAAGATGGCTTGTGAAGCAGGGACGCGAATCTGAGGCCAGGGAAATATTCAACCGCACGAGCGGAACCGACGTGGAGGAGGAACTCGCGGCAATACGCGAGTCTCTCGGAGCAACAGCAGGCAAAGGAACAAGCATCTTCGCGAAGAAATACAGGAAGCCTCTTGCCATAGCTTTCCTCATCGCGACATTCAACCAGCTCAGCGGCATCAACGCCATACTCTATTATGCGCCAAGGCTCATCGAGACATCAGGCGTCTTCCGTGAGGGTGCCATGCTTCAGTCAGTGATAATAGGTCTGACGAACCTGTGCTTCACGATGCTCGGCATGGCGATAATAGACAAGGTCGGCCGCAAGAAGCTCATCGCTTCCGGCGCCCTCGGTATGGTCGTATGCCAGGCGCTTGTCGCCAGAGGCTTCGCCATCGGGTCATTCCAGGGCTATTACATGCTGCTCTGCCTGATGGGATATGTTGCCTTTTTCGCGCTGTCCCTGGGAGCAACCATCTGGGTGGTCATCTCAGAAGTGTTCCCAACAGACGTCCGTTCCGGCGGCCAGGTCTTCGGAAGCATGACACACTGGGTATGGTCAGCGCTGCTGACATGGATTTTCCCGCTGTGCCTTAACATAGGAGGCGAATATATTTTCTCTTTCTTCACGGTGATCGCCGGCTTGAGCCTCATCTTTGCTCTCTGGCTGCCTGAGACCAGAGGAAAATCACTTGAACAGATTCAGAAGGAACTTGTAAAGGAATGAAGTACACTTTGAAAAATTCAAACGGTCTCAAGCTGACCGTGACTGACTTCGGATGCAGAATCATGGACCTTTGGGTACCAGACAGGAACGGAGTGATGGCGGATATCGTACTCGGCACATACGATGAGGACAAGTACAGGAATTATGGCAAAGGAGAGCGTTTCCTGGGAGCGGCCATCGGCCGTTACGGCAATCGCATCGCAAAAGGGCGTTTCAGTCTTGACGGAAAAGACTATGTGCTTGCTGTAAACAATGGGCAGAACGCGCTCCATGGCGGAGTGCTGGGATTCGACATGGTCACTTGGAAGGTGGAATCCGTTTCGGAGAATTCCATTGTCTTCTCTTATGTTTCCGCCGATGGGGAGGAAGGATATCCAGGCACCCTGACCGTCCGGATGTCATATGCACTTTTAGACAGCAACGAGCTTGTGATAAGCTACAATGCGGAGACTGATGCCCCGACAATCATCAACCTTACCCATCATTCCTTCTTCAATCTCCATGGAGAAGGAGAGGGCACGGTAAACGACCATGTACTGACCATCAACGCCGATCGCTACACCCCGGTTGACGGAACTCTTATTCCTACTGGAGAGCTGGCGCCAGTCGATGGAACTCCGTTCGATTTCAGGAAGCCGCATGTGATAGGATCGCGTCTGAGCCAGGATAACGAACAGCTTGTCCGCGGCGGCGGATATGATCACAACTGGGTGCTGGCAAAGCCATCCGAAGGAGCGCTCTCCAAAGCGGCCGAGGTATACGATCCAGTCAGCGGACGACGCATGGAAGTGTTCACCACCGAGCCTGGAATCCAGTTCTACGGGGGAAACTATTTCGACGGAAGCATGCTTGGAAAAAATGGTAAGCCATATGTCAAGAACTGCTCGCTCGCCCTTGAGACACAGCATTTCCCTGACAGTCCCAACCATCCGGAGTTCCCATCGACAGTGCTCCGTCCATCAGAGGAATACAGACAGATTTGCATCTATAAATTCTCATCATTATGAAAAGATATGTAACGACTGCCCTGGCAGCGACTCTGTTCAGCCTGACATCCATGGCTGAGACATACTATGTGAGCGCCAAGGGCGACGACAACGCTGACGGAAAGACTCAGGAGACTGCATGGCGCAGCCTCGACAGGGTCAATGCCGCCAGCCTGAAACCAGGCGACACCGTGCTGTTCCGCTCTGGCGACATCTTCCGCGGCAGCCTCCGTCCGTCTTCCGGAGCACCCGAAGGCGTCATCCGCTATGCAAGCTATGGACAGGGCGGGAAGCCTATGCTCCAGCCTTCTCGCGACGCCTCTTCGGAGACTGACTGGACGGAAGTGGAGAAGGGACTATGGAAATGGAACGAAAGCTCCGAGCTTGAGATCGGAAACGTGATTTTCAACCATGGCCGCAAAGGCTGCGGATGGAAGGTGGATTTCAGGAAGGACCTTGCAGCAAGGGACCTCAGCTTCATGTGGGTGGAAAAGGAGCAAACCATCTACATCAGCAGCCGCAGCAATCCGGGCAAGCGCTTCACCTCCATCGAGCTTGCCGAGCGCAGACATGTCATCGACGAGTCCGCATGTCACGATGTGGTCTATGACGGACTCTGGCTACGCTATGGAGCTGCCCATGGAATCGGCGGTGACGGCGTCAAGAACGTCACCGTGCGCAACTGCGACGTGTCATGGATAGGAGGCAGCACCAACTATCTGGACAATGAGGGCAGAAGCGTGCGTTATGGAAACGGAATCGAATTCTGGGCGGCAGCGAGCGATGTCCTCGTCGAGGGTTGCCGCGTCTGGGAGTGCTGGGATGCCGGACTTACCAACCAGTCCAATGTGGATGACGTGCTTCAGGAGAACATCTGCTACAGGGGCAACAAGGTATGGAACTGCGAGTATTCATATGAATACTGGCAGCAGGGTGAGAATGCCCGCACCGTCAATGTCGTATTCGAGAACAACACATGCCACGACGCAGGCAAGGGATGGGGACACAAGCAGCGTTGGAATCCAAACGCGGGTCACCTCATGTTCTACGATACCACTGCAGAGACCGAAGGCTTTGTCATCAGGAACAATGTCTTCTCAAAGTCGGAGGACTGCTGCCTGAGGCTCTTCAACGCATGGTATCACTCCATGACAGTTGAAGGAAACGTGTGGAACATGCCTAAGAACACGCTCTGCCGCTATCATGGACGTCCTACCGGGCAACTCGTATTCAAATACCCCGACCATCTCGATCAGGTGCATGACGACAATGAGGATGAAATCCAGTCCCAGACCGTCGAGGAGCCTATGGTATTTGGTCCTGGAAAGAAAGAATTGAAACGTTTCAAGGAAAAATTCGGATTCTAAAATGAAAAAGTTAGCAATATCAGCACTTCTCTTCGGTCTTGCCGCATTAACCTGCTTTGCTGGTGAGGTGATTCCGATCAACACCGACAACAGCTCCCTTGTTCTGAGCACAGACGATGACGGGCTGCTGTATTTCAGCCATTACGGAGGTCCTGTCTCCGACCCTTCTGTCTTCCTCAGCTCCAGGACTTATGTCAACCTCGGCTACGGAAAGCAGTATCTCGCATATCCTACTGCCGGCGGACGCAACATTGGCTCAGAAGCCCTTTGCGTCACATCCGGAGATGGAGGCATCAACACAGAGCTTGAATATGTATCGCATGAATTCTCTGATAACGGGGATTTCTCCGAGACAAGGATACACATGCGTGATCCCAAATCGGGTCTTGAAGTCGTCCTCTCATACAAGGCATACAAGGCCGAGGATGTGATTCTCTGCCACAGCGAAATCACAAACAACGGGCGCAGGAAGGTGACTCTCCACTCTTACTATTCCAACTGCATGCATGTGCGTGCTGACAAATATCTCCTTTCACACTTCAGCGGCAGCTGGGGAAGGGAGATGCAGGTCGAGCAGGAGATCCTCACCCATGGCACCAAGACCATAGAGAACCGCCAGGGAACACGCACCACCCATATCGAGAACCCATCTTTCATTCTCGGTCTCAACACCAATTCATTCAGTGAGGACTATGGAGAATACATCGGCGGAGCACTGGTATGGAGCGGAAGCTACAGGATCAATTTCCAGATGGACATGACCGATGAGGTCGACATCACAGGAGGAGTCAACCCGTTCAATGCGGAAATCACCCTCGACAAGGGCGAGTGCATCACCACGCCTGACATGGTCTACACCTTCAGCAGCGAAGGCGCCGGAAGGGTTTCCCGCAATCTTCACGACTGGGCGCGCCGCTTCAACTGCCATGCGAAGCAGATGGCGCCAACTCTTCTCAACAGCTGGGAAGGTGCGTATTTCGACATAGACACCAAGGTCATCACAGACATGATCGACGATGCCCATAACCTGGGACTCGAGCTCTTCGTGATGGATGATGGATGGTTCGGTTCAAAGTATCCGCGCAACGATGATACCCAGGGACTGGGCGACTGGATGGTGAACAGTACAAAATTGCCCGAGGGAATCTACTATCTTTCAGAGCATGCCCACTCGCTGGGGATGAAGTTCGGAATATGGATCGAGCCGGAGATGGTCAACCCGCGCAGCGAGCTTTATGAAAAGCATCCGGACTGGATAGTGGCCGAGAAGGGAAGACCATTCCATGAGATCAGAAGCCAGTATGTCCTTGACCTTTCGAATCCTGCAGTGCAGGACTACATCGTCTCCGTATTCGACAGGATTGCGGATGAGGGAAAAGTAGACTATGTGAAGTGGGATGCAAACCGTCATTTCCTGAATCCGGGCTCCGAATATCTGAAGGAGCAGAGCCGAATCTGGCTTGAGTATACCAATGGTCTCTACAAGATCCTTGACCGCGTAAGGGCGAAATATCCGGACCTGATGATCCAGGCCTGCGCTTCCGGAGGCGGCAGGGTAGAGTACGGCGCGCTCAGGTACTTTGACGAGGTTTGGGCCAGCGACAATGCGGAAGCCCGTAGCAGGGCGAAGATACAGTATGGCACAAACATGATATATCCGGCAATGGTTGTGGCATCACATGTCACTGCAGTCCCCAATGGAGAGACCTTGAACATCACTCCGCTGAAGTTCCGTTTCGACATGGCCTCGTCGGCACGTTTGGGCATGGAGCTCCAGCCGAAACACATGACAAGCGAGGAGCTGGAATATTCGAAGAAAGCCATCGCAGCCTACAAGGAGTATCGCGACATCATCGAGGATGGTGACCTATACAGGCTGCTCTCTCCGTACGATACAGACTATTATTCACTCATGTATGTATCCAAGGACAAGAAACGCGCCGTCGTTTTCGCATTCAGCCTTGAGTACCAGAGCCAGGTGCGCGAGCCGCATCTGAGACTCAGCGGTCTGGATTCGGACATGAGTTACACCATACTCGAGGTTAATCCTGCCATCCCTACCTTCTGGGGTGACGGCATGACTTTCAAGGGCGATTACCTGAAGAACGAAGGAATCAACCTCAATCTTCAGAAAATGTATACAAGCGCAGTGCTCTATCTCCAGGCGGAGTAGGGCATTGCCTTTGGGACAGCGATTGTCAATATCAGTGGTTGTAGTTGGTTGTCAGATTGACGGAGTCATCTTACCTGTATGGCAAGTTCTCCGTCAATCATTTTTTCTGAATGAGCCCTGAATACAAGACGGCCCTTCCTGTCGGTGGTCTGTACGATGGCGGTGAGCTTTCCGTTGAAAAGATGCATCTCCGGAATGTGGAAAAGTTCAAGGCTGGTAGGGTCACCGTTTGCAGAGGCCCTGAAGAAACCGCTATCGCCTTCGGTGCTGAAACTTACTGAAGAATTCTCCAAAGGACAGACGTTGCCGTCAGCATCGACGGCTGTCACCTCGATGTATGCCAGATCCTTGCCGTCGGCATGCAGTCTTGTCCTGTCAGAAGTCAGGACAAGATGGTGAGGCTGGCCTGCAGTGCGTACGCACTTCTCGGAAACCGCCTTTCCCGTTTCGTCATAGGCGACAACCTTGAGCTCCCCAGGCTCGTATGTCACGTCCTCCCAGATCAGTCTGTAGCGCTCAAGGTCACCATTCATGTCTTTGGTGCGTATGCCCTGGCTTATGCCGTTGACAAAGAGTTCCGCAGACGGATGATTGGTGTATACGAAGACCGGAGTCGTCTCACCCTCGCGTGATGGCCACGTCCAGTGAGGGACTATGTGCAGTGTCTCGTCTTCTGGCTTCCATACGCTTCGGTACAGGTAATACCTGTCCTTTGGGATGGAAGCAAGGTCAATTATGCCGAAATTTGAACTGTGGTTCGGCATGCTTTCATAAGGAGTCGGCTCACCAAGATAGTCAAAGCCCGTCCAGACGAACTGCCCGATATCCCAGTCGTTATCCTCAGCCATCGCGAAATCGTCCTCAGGCAGATTTGACCAGCTACAGCACTCCAGGTCATAGGAAGAGCAGTACCTGTCCGGATACATTGCCATCATCTTCCTTTCTGCAGGGAACTTGTAGATGCCGCGCGTGGAGAGCGTTGATGCGGTCTCACTGCCGAGAATCAGCTTTCCAGGCAACTGCTGGTGCGCCAGGCCGTAATAATTGACCCTATAGTTGAATCCGGGGATATCCAGCTGCTCCGCGAAGCCGCTTTCAAGTACAGGCAGAACCTGGTCCATTCCGCAGGTCACAAATCTGGCAGGATCTTCCCTGTGGCAGATGTCATATAGGAAAGCTGCCGTTTTGCAGCCGGTGCTGTCATTCTGGCTTGGGACCTCGTTTCCGATGCTCCAGAACACAACAGAAGGTGAGTTGCGATACTGGTGCAGCATGTTGACAAGGTCTTTTTCCGCCCATTCGTCGAAAATCCGGCTGTATCCATTGGCGCATTTGCTTATGTCCCACTCGTCGAATGACTCCACCATCATCATGAAGCCCATCTCGTCGCAAAGCCTCACAAGCTCGGGCGCCGGCATGTTATGGGCCGTCCTTATGGCATCGCATCCCATATCCTTCAGAAGTGTGAGCTGATGGCGGAGAGCGGCCTCATTGACGGCCGCGCCCAGTGGCCCGAGGTCATGGTGGTTGCATACTCCCTTGATTTTCCTTTTGGTTCCGTTGAGAAGAAATCCCTCTCCGGGAACAAGTTCTATCTCGCGGATTCCAAAGACGGTCCTGTATTCATCCACCTTCCTGGCTCCGGAATAGACTGATGTCACTGCAGAATAGAGGGAAGGACTTTCCGGAGACCATAGCTGGGGAGCATTTATCCTGAAAACGTGCCTGATGGAACCTTCATGGCCAGCCTTGCATGAAGCGACCCTTTTGCCATCAGGACCGAGGATCACCGTCTTGACTCTGTCGGGAGTTCCGTCAACCTTGACCTCAATCTCCACCGTCGCCTCATCCGCACAGACCCGAGGGCAGACCACATGAGTTCCCCAAACGGGAACATGGATCCTGTCTGTGACCACAAGATGCACATTCCTGTATAGGCCTGCTCCTGGATACCACCTTGCGGATTCCGGGAGATTCTCCAGCCTTACCGCAAGGACATTCCCTTTGCCGTCGCCATTAATCAGGTCGCTCACATCGAAATGGAACGAATTGTAGCCATATGGCCATTCGCCGGCTTTCCGGCCGTTGACATATACCTGGGCATGACTCATCGCACCATCGAAGACCAATTCAACGGACTTGCCATCCGAGTAGCCAGGCACATCGAATACGGTTCTGTACCAACCCGTTCCCACATGCGGAAGCGATCCGGTCCTTCCTGTCTTGAGACTGGCAACGGTTTCAAGGTTCTGGCTTATCGCTACGGTCTGCGCGTCATTGTCCGCGTCGAAGGGTCCATAAATGGCCCAGTCATGTGGGATGGTGACGCTTTCCCATGAGGAAACATCCAATGCAACCTCAGAAAACACCCCGTCAGCTTTTGTGAATTTCCAACCATCGCACAACAGTATGTCCTGCCTTCCGGCACAGCCTGATGCCAGTAGCTCCAAAAGCAAGAGCAACACTGCCCATGCGGATATCTTCCATAACCCGGAATCCTTCGCCACTGCCATGTTACAATTCTATGAATATGAATGATTCGGGTTCGAGGACAACCTTGATGACGCCATCCTCGACATCCAATGGATATTCAGTGAACATGTGGCAGCTGTCAGTCAGATGGCCGATTGCATTCACCGGCTCATGTCCCTTGACCTCTATCGCAACTGCCTTGTCTGAGGTGACATTGTTGTCTTCGTTGTAACGTGTCAAAAGGATGGCAACAGAGCCGTCCGCTTTCCTTGCTGCGACAGCATAGATGTCCGGGATCTCCTCGGAAACGCTCACCTGAGTGCCGTATTTCGCCAGCCTTGCCCACGCATAGAGGGCATAATAGCCCGCAATTGGCTTGCCGGTGTAGAAGTCGAAAAGCCCATTGAAAGGAGTGCATGACTGAGCGTCATAGTACATGAGCATGTCCACAGGCTCGTACTGGCATGCAGTAATAACGGCCGATGTGAACGCCGCGCCCTTTATGCTATGGATCACCTCCATGCTGTAGCCATAGTCTTCTGACCATCCTTTGACGTAGTTCCACTCGTCAAGGATGGATTCGGCATCCGTAAAGCCAGCCTCGTCGGCTATCTGCCTCGCCGTCCTGGCAAGCCCGGCCATTCCTTCCGGACGGGTGTCATAAAGATGCCATGAGAAGAAATCGACTGGGACCTTATGACAAGCCATGTATGCCATGAACCTTCTTATCCAGTCGTTGCACCTTGTGGTGGCTGGACCGCCAACCTTTATCTCCGGGAAGCATTTCTTGAGGTGTAGGGCCACTGTTGCGTAAAACTCGCAGAACTGCTTTTCAGTGCCGCCCCAGGTAGCTGATTTCTCAAGTTTGCGGAACTCGTCATTGTCTGGTTCGTTCCAGATCTCCCAGTATTCGATGCCAAGCTCATATCCATCAGCCCAGCCGTAGTTGTAATGCCTGATTATGTGCTCGCAGATGCGAGCCCATTTCCTGAAGTCTGCTGGAGGGAAGATGTGGTATTTCTTGTCCTCCGAGTTTTCGATGGACTGGCCAAGGCGGAAGAAAGGGTGCGTGCCAACCTGCTCGAGAGTAAGCATCATCTTGTCTGTGTAGTAGAAGTCATATGATGCCGGATCGTTCACATCCTTCGAGAAATCCGGGAAGATGCAGGATATGTCGACCACATTGGCACTGTAGTCGCCGGACAGTGTGGAATCATGTGTCCTGGCATATGGTATTTCCAGCATCTTGTAGTAGGAGAGGTTGTCCTGGCTCTGCCATTCGAACACCGGAGACGGAGCATTGTTGACCGCGTTCATCCTTTTGATATCTCCGACAGCAGTCTCGGTATCGATGGTTATCAGCTGCGCGTTGCAGACCTGGCTGCCGAGTGTCGCGACAGCAATGATAGTGAATATTGTATGCTTTCTCATTTTTCTAGTATTCATGGAGTTCAGGCAGATAATGTGTCCTGTAGGACATTCCGTTTCTCTCCAAACTTTTGATGATGTTTCCTTCAAGGTCTGTGAAGACGACATAGTGGGACACGGTCATTCCGAACATGAGCATTGTATTGTCGGCAATGAGCTCCACATTGCTTCTGTCCTTTGAAGAGTAGGCCTTTGGAAGCATCACTGAAAGTTCCACTTCCGCTTTCTTCGTGTCCGGATCTATGCGGTAGATCACAGCGCGGCTGCACTTTCTCTCGCGTCCGTTGTCAAGGCAGAGGACGCGATCCGGAGCAAGCGGCACAGCCGCGTGGAGTCCCTGGGCGAATCCGCTCTCGTCGAGCTCAACATTGCCGTCAGGACCCAATATATAGAGTATTTCTCCTGTTTTCGAGTCGATTTTCCAAAGCTGGCTGCTAGCGTTGAAAGTCATATAGTAATTGCCTTCGCTGTCGTAGTTGAAGGAATTGGCATGAAGAAGGTCAAGTGGTCTCTTCATTGGCTGGATGAAGCTGCAGCCCAGCGGGTCTATCCTGTCAAGGAAGTTCCAGGTCCTGACTACCTTGCCTTCTTTGTTGAAGATGACGAAACCGTCACCATACAATGTGGTGGCAGCATCGCCACCGAGGGGAGTAAGGTCATACTCCCTTGTGAAATTGCTCACCACTGCGATGTTGCCATCAGGCATCACCCTGATTTCATGGTGAGCGTATGGAATGTCTATCTCGTTGTCAACGATGGACCACTTGCGGAGGATATTGCCATAGAGGTCGATACACATGATGCGGGACGCCAGGCGCTGAAAATCTCCATCGGAATCTTCCTTGAAGCCTGTAAGAAGCCATATTACCCCGTCCTCAGCACGGAAGTCGAACATCCTCGCCGCCTGGTCGATGTATTGGTACCACACAATGTTTCCGTCGGTGTCGGCAATGGTGATGTATCCCGGTTTGGAAATCTGGGTCTGGAAGATGTAGCCCGGGATAGCTTTGCCGGCCCCTTCATTTACGCTGTAGTGAGGCATATCTGCAGGAAGAGTGCCTGTCTGGAACTCGAACACGTCGGATTCGGAATCCTCGCCCATGTTCACCTTGAAGCAGTAGGTGCTTTCCGGGTAAAGGAACATCAGGACAGCATGTCCTTCCTTGCCTTCGCTGTGTCGCTTGCGTATAGTCTGCATCTCGGATGGCATGCCCTTTCTCCAGTAGCTGATATCATATTCACATTCTGAGGAGAATACGGTGCTGACATCGACTCTCAGGACATTGCCCTCAACCTGCTCACAGGTGATGGAAAGCGCCCTTACGTTCTTTTCAACATTGACTTTTGTGCATGCCAGCAGGCAGATTGCAGCGATTGCCAGCGTAAATGATCTGAATCTCATATTGTTTAACAATGTAATTCCCAGTGGCCGGTCATGCCGGCCAGTGGGAATATTTATGAAAAAGAAACTGTTCTAGAAGTTTCGAGCTTCAGCAAGTCCCGGATTGAGGATGGTCTCTCTTTCAGGGAATGGGAAGTAGCGGCGGATATCATTCTCTGTGAGGTCTGTAGGATATGGCTTGACATCGTCGTCAAACGAACCCTCAGGCATATCGAGGTTGATGGCCTTCCAGTATGCTCTCTCCTTCTGGCTTGCCACGTACTTGTCGTAGCGGTCCTTCCAAAGGCCCATGCGGATGAGGTCAGGACGGCGCAATGCCTCCGAGTTGAGCTCCCATGCACGTTCGTCGCAGATTGCGCTTCTGAGCGCCTCGGCAGTCGGAACATCTGAAGCAGCGATGTTGTGGTCAGAGTTCTCGAAAGCTCTCTCGCGGATTCTGTTCACAAGTTTGATCGACTCCGCGTCAGGTCCGTTGAGTTCGTTAAGGATTTCGGCCTTGCAGAGGATCATGTCAGAAAGACGTACGATAGGGAAGTTGTTAGGTGTGTCATAGAGATACATCCATGTATTGAGGAACATGAACTTCTGGGTGCTCACGTACTCATGCTCGCTGTGGGTCATGTTATCGAGTTCAGGCATGCTGTCCATGATCTTGATGCATCGTCCAACGTCCTCGACTTTGGTAGGAGCCATGTAGTACCACATGTCGTCTGGGTAATCATCGTTGTAGACATCAGGATAGCTATCCACGATCAGGCGTGTAAGTCGAGTGTCCTCAGGGTCGAATGACCAGTAGAGCTCAAGAGAGCAGCGGTAACAGTCCCAGCCCATGTCATACTCCCATGGAGTGCACATAAGACCGATATCCCATGATCCGTTCGTGTCGGTTCTTGATGCCCTTACTGCCCAGATGAGCTCGTCATTGTAAAGAGCCTCGTCAGTTGTAGGGTCAAATGCTGTCCATACGTCAGGATAGAGAGTATAGCACTTGCCTTCGAGAGCAAGAACCTTGTCGACTTCGGCAAGAGCGGCCTGCCACTTCTTCTTGGCTGTACCTGCATCGCCGGCGAGACGTGCACGTCCTCCCTGTCTCATGTAGAGCCTTACAAGGAAAGACTCCGCAGCACCATAAGTAGGACGCTGGCCCTCTGAGTTTGGCCATGTTTCAGGAAGATTCTCAGCAGCTGCCTTGAGGTCGCTCTCGATGACAGCCTCGATCTCGTCGATGCTTGCGATGCTCACTGGATCGTCTACGTTCACGTCACTGGTGGTTACAAGAGGCACCTGATAGTAGATGTCGGTGAGCTGGTAGTATGCATATGCCCTCATGAAATGGGCCTGCGCGATGAGCGACGCCTTAGGGAGAACATTGGCAGTGTCGAAGAGCGCGTCATCCATGCCGGGAACCATGTCGAGGATATCGTTTGCGCGGGCATAGATGGAGCAATAGTTGGCATATACTCCAGAGATGATGGCATCAACCTTCGCCTGGTCGTCATTGAGCCATTCTGTGCAGTATGCACGTGTTCCAACATCGGTAGGAACATCGTTCAACATCCACATGGGCTCTCTGTAGAGCTGATGGAGAGGTACAAACATGGCATTTACCGCAGCCTGGGCGTTCTCTCCTGTCGTGAAAGCGATATCCTGGGTCATAGAGGAGTATACGGTCTCCTTGAGAGGATCGATCGAGCAGGAAGACATTGCCATGATGACAGCAGACGCTGTCAGAATGTATGTTTTGAGTTTCATTTTATCGTTTTGTTAGAATGTTACGTTTACACCGCAGTTGAAAGTCCTGAAAGGAGGGTATGCTGCCCAGTCAAGTCCATGTGCTGTATCATCTGCACCGCCTGAGCTGACTTCAGGATCGAAGCCGGAGTACTTGGTGATGGTGAAGAGCTTCTGGCCTCCGATGAATACCCTTGCGCCCTTGACAACTTTGTTGATCTTGAGTTTCTCAACAGGCAAGGTATAACCTAACTCGAGGTTTGAAAGACGGAGGAAGTCAGACTTCTCGACATAGTTTGAATTCACGAATGATCCGTATTGGTATTCAGTGGTCTTCTCCCACGTAGAACGTCCAAGAGTATTTGAAGGGTTCTCCTTTGTCCATCTGTCAAAACAGCTTCTGAGTCGGTTCTTGTCCTCAAGCACTACCCTAGAAAGGTTGAGAAGGCTGCCTCCGAACGATCCGTCAAAGAAGATTGTGGCGTCGAAGCCATAGAAACGGAAGGTTTGGCCCCATCCCAACGTCATAGGTGCGATACCTACGCCGAGCATGGTCTTGTCATCCGAATCGATCTTTCCGTTATGGTCAATATCTTCGAAGATGTAGTCACCAGGCTGTGACTTAGGCTGTGGATCATAGGTCTCTCCCTTCTGGAGAATACCGATGCACTTGTAGCCATAGATTGCACCCATTGGAAGGCCTTTGTCCATCTCAATGTAATTGTGGCTCTCATATGCACCCTGTGGCCTTACAGAAACATGTCTCTTCTGGTTGATTTCCTCGATGCGGCTCTTGTTGTAAGAGAAGGCAACATTGGTTGACCAGCTGAAATTGGCCTTGTCGATGATATGCCATTTGAGGAATACCTCGAAACCCTTGTTGGAAACAGAACCGAGGTTGCCGACGGTTGTACCGATACCAAGATGGCTGTAAGAGATGGTCACATCATTGAGAAGGTTGGTGGTAAGCTTGTTGTAGTAGTCGAGGCTCAACTCGACTCTTCCCTTGAAGAGGATGGCATCGAGACCGACATCTGTCTGGGTTGTAGTCTCCCACTTGAGGGAGTTGTTGCCTGGAGAGCTGAGGTAAAGGCTGGATGCAGTATTGTTGAGACCTGTATAGGCTTTCCAGCTGGCGTATGTCTTGAGTGACCTGTAGCTGCCGATGCTGTCATTACCTGTCTGACCCCAGCTTACACGCAACTTGAGCTGCGAGAGGGCTGGCTTCGCCCATTCCATCCAATGCTCGTCACCGAGTTGCCATGCCGCTGATACGCCTGGGAAGTAACCCCACTTGTTGTTCTTACCGAAGTTGGACGCACCATCAGCACGGATGCTGGCGTTGAAGATATATCTATCGAGGAGAACGTACTCGACTCTTCCGAAGAAAGAGAGATTTGTCTTGTCGTCCCTCCATGAACCCATCGAATCATAGTTTCCGGCAGCACCGAGGTTGTAGAAGCGGAAAGCGTCAGTCGTGAAGTTCGATGCTGATGCATTGAGGCTCTGTGAGACTTTGTTCCTGTAGCTGGTACCGGCAATGATCTTGAGGTCATGCTTGCCAGCGAAGTTGTCATGGTATGTCACAAGGCCATCTACCTGCTGATAGATCTGGTCACTTGATGATACGGTTGCGACACCGTTCTTGCCCATGCCGATCTGAGTCTGGCGGTTAAGGTAGTTCTGGCCTTTATAGTAATTGAATGTTGTAGAGTACTGGCCTCTGACTGAAAGCTTCTTCCAAAAAGTTGCCTCAGCATAGCCTGCGATAGCCGCTGCCATAGAGGCTTCGTGATAGTCAGCGTTTCTGAAATAACGCTGGATCTCATCACCGAACTGGGCCTTGCCGATCCACTGAAGTCCGGAGTCGTCATTCTTGTCCAAAGGAGAGACGATGAGGAGTCGGTACATCGCATTCTCTGTAGCAGAGGCGATGTCGGTTGGGACATATGTGCCATTGCTCCTTGTGAAATTGGTATTGATGCCGGCCTTGAGCCACTTTACCGGAGTGAAATCGACATTGACACGGCCATTGAGACGCTTGAAGTCGGTATTCTGGATTGTTCCCTGGTTCTCATGGTAGTTGATTGTGGCGGCTGCCTTTACCTTCTCGGTACCACCTGTCATGGAAACGGCATGAGTCTGGGTTATACCTGTACGGCCGAATTCCTTGATCCAGTCTGTACCGGGACCCTTATATTCAAGATACTTGTCAGGGAATGGCTGCGCACCCATCTTACCGTTTTCCTCCCAGATCTTGTTGGCGTAATGCATCTCGTCCTGGGCATCCATGAGGTCGATGTTGTTGTGGACAGACTTGGCTGAGAGATTGAAAGAGTAGTTGATTGTGAACTGGTCATTGTGACCTCTCTTTGTGGTGATGATGACTACACCGTTGGCACCTTTTGCACCATAGATTGCAGTAGATGCCGCATCCTTGAGGATCTCGATGCTCTCGATGTCCTCTGGAGCAAGCATGTTTCCAGGAGATGAAAGGACTCCATCGACAACATAGAGAGGGTCGTTGTTCGTACCAAGTGAAGCGCCTCCACGGATACGGATGTTGAGCGAACCGTCAGGGGCAGAAGAGTTCTGGGTGACCGTCACACCAGCTGCACGACCCTTGATGAGGTCCTCTGTGCTGGTAACGACGCCGGCCTTGATTTCCTCTGTCTTGATAGAGGCGACGCTACCTGCCAGGTCACGCTTCTTGGTTACACCGTAACCGACAACGACTGTCTCCTCTAGAAGCTGGTAATCCTCTTCGAGGACAACGTTTACCGGACTATTCGCTGGGAGGGTGAGAGTGACGGTTTTCATTCCGACACAGTTGACCTCCATTGTCTGGCCTTCTGAGGCGCTTACCGAGAACGCACCGTTAGCATTGGTGACAGCAGCGGCACGGGTTTCCAAAATCTGCACTACCGCTCCCACGAATGGTGCCCCTGATGCATCAGTGACAACACCTGTGTAAAGCTTCTGTGCAAATGCGGGCAGTACTAGAAGTGCTGCGAAACAAGTGACTAGAAATTTTTTCATATAAATTGTTATTAAATATGGATTGTGAAAATCTTGCGCTAATTTACTGAGTAAAGGTAGATTATCACCTGCCACTGGCCTTCAGTTATGGTCTAAAAATAGTCAACCATAGTCCAAACATGCATTCCAGCCCCTTGAGAACTTGTTTTCGTATGTATTAAAGGGTAACTTTGTTTTCATGAGAAAACACCTTGTTGAAATCATATTCCTTATGTGCCTCCCAGTTGCAGCCCTCGCTCAGACGCGTCCCGCAAAACCGGAGGTCAGCTACTCCAATACATGCATATCCATGGACGAGGGGTTGACAAATCCCTTCGTCAACGCCATTCTCAAAGACCGTCGTGGCGGCATGTGGGTAGGCACGATGAACGGCTTGGATTTTTTCTCCTTCGCCGGCCACGTACACCATCCTCTTGACGGGGAAAACATCAATTCCATAGCAGAGGGTGCAGATGGGACAATATGGGCGACCACTTCAAAAGGGGCATATGTCTTCGACAGAGCCAAGAATTCCTTTGACCAGGTCGCCGACGGAGTACGCGGGCGATGCTCGCGCGTCGGGGATGAGATATGGGTTTACAACGGCTACGCCCTTTACATATTCGCCAGCGGGAAGACCGACAGCCCGGCACTGGTCGTTTTTCCAGGCAACATCAGCATCCATACCGTGGAACCGCTCTCTGACGGAACCGTGCTGATGGGAACCGATGACGGAGGAATATGGCGTTTCGACACCGAAACCCAGCATCTGGGGCAATTCTCCAGCGGAACAGGTTCGACCCTTATGAGCATAGTGCCAGTGGACAATTCATACTTCGTCGGATATTATGGAGACGGAGTCCACCGTTTCAGCAGGGATGGCCACGACCTTGGCAAACTTGAGGGCATAAGCTCAGAATATGTTTTCGATATGACCATCTATGACGGTTCCGTCTGGATTGCAACGGACGGCGGGGGAGTCAGTCTTCTTGATCCCAAGACAATGAAGGTTACTCCGATGATGCATGTCCCAGGCGACCCATCATCGTTCCCCAGCAACGCTGTCACCGTTGTCTATGACGACGAAGACGGCGAGATGTGGATAGGAACGACCCGTTATGGCATGTTCAACCTCAGGAAACAGTACATCCACACATATGCCGACGCTGTACTCAACAGCACAATGGGACTCAGCGAACGCAGCGTATTTGGAATGTACGAGGACAATGACGGAATGATCTGGATAGGAACCGACGGCAACGGAATCAACTCCTTCGATCCGTCCACAAGACAGTTCAGGCATTTTCCTGCTACTTTTGGTGACTACATCCCATGCGTCACCGGATTCAAGGGAGACGACATCCTTGCCGTGATCTACACCAAGGGATTCACCCTCTTCAACAAAAGGACAGGACGTTACCATCCGGTGAAGCTCAACGGAATCCAGGACAAGATCGATGACTGGAGGACAGGATTGCCTATAGCGAGCAAGCTCCGGGACAATGCAATCATGGTTCTTTGCAAAGGCAACACCTACATGTATGACCCGCTTTCAGAAAGGTCCAGCACCCTCCTGCTCGAGGATGGATCGCCAGCTTCAGGGATGAAATTTGGATGGTATTCCGATGACCTGGTGATGACCTTCCGATATGACAAGGTATACGTGAACACTTTCGACGACCTTGTACTGCATGACCTGAAAGTCGGTCACAATCTGGGCAACATCGTGTCGGTAAGCTATGACAAGCGCTCCAGCAGGATGTGGATAGCGAGCAGCAATGGTCTCTGTTTCTGCAACTATGATGCGGACATGCACAGCTGCGGTGCAGTGAAGGAGGTCACTTCTCTCCCATTCGAGAGGATATCGACTTTGACGGTCGATGCGGATGGAATGGTATGGATTGCTGCGGGCAACGGGCTTTTCCTCTATGACGTGCACCAGGACGCGCTATGCAGCTATGGTCCTTTCGACGGATACACACGCAACGACATCCTCAATGGATGGCATGAGAACGTTGAGGGCGGCACATTCTACTGGGCTGGATCGTCAGGCTTTGTCAGCATCGACACAGAACTCGCGACCATCTCCAGGAACAAGAAACTTCCGAGGATGGTCCTGAACGAAATCACCACAGACAGAAAGCGCATCCACTTTGACGACGAAGTGCGTTCAAGCGTGCATATCCCATGGAATTCCAGGGTTCTGACATTGGACTATTCGGTTCTTGGCATCTGCTTCCATGAGAACGCACGATTCAGATTTGTAGTTTCCGGAAATGACGAGCGCGTTATCACGCTCCCATCATCCACCCTTAAGCTAACCTCACTGGCACCCGGGACTTACACCGTATCAGCCGTTTGCCTGCCATTAGACGAGGTTGCCGAGTCCGAGCCTACAGTTGTCAAGATCGTAATCGACCAGGTCTGGTATCGCACACTTGCTTTCATGATCTTCATGGTCTTGCTGATGATAGCACTGTCATCCGTACTCATCTATATCGTGATACGGAACAATATGCGACGACATGGTCTTGTGGAGAGTGCAATCTCCCCAAAAGACAAGGCGCTTATCGAAAGCCTTGACAATTTCGTGAAGGAGAACATGAGCGAGGAGATAAGTGCAAATACCCTCACCATCGCTCTCGGAATCAGCCGAAGCGCTCTTTATGACAAGGTGAAGATGATAACCGGCTACAGCCTCAACGAGTATATCAAGAGAATGAGGATCGAGGAAGCCATACGCTTGCTGAAGGATACCGACATGAACATAAACGAGATATCATACAGCATCGGATTCTCCTATCCAAGATATTTCAGCAGTGTGTTCAAGGAACTGACAGGCTGCAGCCCTACCCAGTACAGAAAGAATTTAAAAGACCAATGAAATGAAGAAATCCATCATAGCCACATTGATTCTGGCAGCCATGCTGCTAGCTTCATGCTCTCCAAAATCTCCAGAGACTTCCATAATCTGGGAGGAAGGCATGCCGCAGGAAAACGGACGTGCCATCCATACTGTCTATGTCTGCAATCCACCGCAGGGAACCGACTGGACAATCTGGGCAAACTGTTACAATGTAACCCCCGACGTCGTTTCCGAGGGAGATCTCGAGATGAAACATTTCAATGGATGGTACTTCAGCTTCGAACCAAAGACCATCGGCAAGGACACCCTTGTGATGAGCTACACATCAGCTGCGCTCACGCGTTATTCATTCTTCCCGGAGGGCTTCGCCCTTCAGCGTGAGGGCCACAAGGACATGTTCCTTCCTGTAGAATACCGCCCAACCGAAGTCAAAGGCCCTCAGGACAGCTTTGAATGGAGCTATTCCGAGCCTTCGCTGACCGACATGATTCCTGAACTGAAGAAGGTGATTCCATCAGAGGGCGTGACCGATTTCGACACCTGCGAAACGGAAATTGTCGAAGGCCAGAAAGCAGGATGGTACAGGATAGTCATCGACGGTGCCGTCAAGGTAGAGGCAGCCGATCAGGAAGGCGCATACTATGCGTCGCAGACCCTTGAAAGGCTCTGCTCAAACGCAGGTTCCAAGCGACTTCCAAACATGACGATAGAGGACTGGCCGGACTTTGGATACAGGATGTTCATGCTTGACGCTGGCCGTGCCTTCTATACGGTAGATCAGGTGAAGACCCTTGTCCGTCTTCTGGCGAGATACAAGATAAACGTGCTTCAGTTCCACCTTACCGAGGACGAGGGCTGGCGCGTCGAGATTGACGGACTTCCAGAACTTACTGCCTACGGAGCATTCCACAAACTCCCTGTAAAGCAGGAAGATGGCACATATGCGGAAATCGAGGCTCCTCATCCGACCTTCGATGGCAGTTTCGACCCTTCTGACGCGAATTCCAACACCCAGGGCTACTATACCCGTGAGGACCTCATCGAGATCATACGCTATGCTGCGGACCACCATATCACAGTGATTCCGGAGTTTGATGTCCCAGGCCACTCTTACGCGGCGATCATGTCGATGGAAGCACGTCTCAGGGAGACCGGAGACGACACCTACAGACTTGTTGAGCCAGAGGACGAGTCGGTATATCTTTCCAGCAACAACCATAGGCGCAACGCTCTCAACGTAGGACTTCCTTCAACATACAGGTTCATTGAGAAAGTTGTGGATGGCCTCGTTTCGATATGGAACGAAGCAGGATACCCGCTTGCAGTCATCAACATGGGAGGCGACGAAGTCGCAAAAGGCGTATGGCAGAAGTCTCCTGCAGCCCAGGCGATCAAACTCGGAGGGGAGAGCAACCTGCACGAATACTTCGTATGCAAGTTGGTTGACATCCTTCAGGCACGAGGGCTGAAGATAGCAGGATGGCAGGAGATGGCCATGAACCTGAGTCCCCAAGCCCAGGCTCGACTGCTTGCGAACGTGGCCTATGTATGCGCATGGACCACTGATGGAGGCCTGGACGGCATCCCATATGCGCTCGCAAACGAAGGATTCCCGGTCGTCGTATGCAACAGTGACGTGACATACCTCGACCTTGCCTATAGCAATTCCCGTGACGAAAGGGGACTGGACTGGAGCGGATGCCTGGACGAGCACAAGGCATTCTCCCTCCTGCCATACAACATCTACAGGAGTACCGGAAAGACCGGCGTACGCCTTGAAAGGCCAGAATGCATCTATGGCACTGGCGCATACCTGTGGGGCGAGAACCTCCGCAATTTCGACCAGGCCTGTTATGCCGTGTTCCCAAAGGCATATGGCATATTCGACAGGACATGGAATGCCCGTCCCGACTGGGACGAACCCGGCAATAGGGGAGAAGAGCAGTTGCAGGCTGCCTTCGACAGACTCTATTCAACAGTAGTGAAGTATGAATTGCCATTCCTTGAGAGCTGCGGAATAAACCATAGACAAGCACGATAATGCATATGAAACGAATGATCGTCACTATGCTGCTCTCTGCAGCATGCACCTTTCTTGCCTTGGGATGTCCAGCTTCCGGAAACACAGGTAACATAGATTTCAGAAAGACCGAGAAGACTGTGCTCAAAGTCACGGTAGATGGAGAGCCGCTAAACGTGACATGGCACAAAGGGGGATACCTCCTGCGTCCCAACCGTCCCAAAGACCAGATGGTAAACGTCTATATCCCATCCAACGCCACCAAGGCATCGCCTATCATGCTGTATGTCGACAATGCAGGATGGCTTAACAACCATTATCGCAACGACACGGTAGTGGATGGCGCATCATATTCCAGCGATTCGGACGAAAAGGTGGCAACCGCGCTCATGAAAGGATATGTTGTGGTTTCATACGGATGCCGCAGCAGAGGGAACAGACCGACAGACGGACAATATCTCGGTCATTCACCCGCAACCATGACTGACACAAAGGCCGTAGTCCGATATCTCAAGTACAACAGGAAACGTCTTCCTGCCGGCAATGTGGACAGGATCATTGTTACCGGAATATCCGGTGGCGGAGCCTTGTCGACACTGATTGCGGCTAGCGGCAACAGCCCGGATTTCCTTGAATCCCTTTATGAGATTGGCGCAGCGGGAGTCCATAGGCAGAAAGATGGCACTCTCTGCTCGGAAAAGGACTGCGGAGACGATGTCTACGGCGTGATAGCATATTGCCCAATCACCGACCTAGGGCATGCATGTGCGGCTTATGAATGGCTCTACCATGACACAAGACGTGCGCTCTTTCTCGCAGGGGAGGAGCACTATGATTTCGTGGATGAGAAAGAGCTTATGAGCGCTTCTACGGAACTGGCAGCCATGTATGCCGATTATCTTGACAGCCTTGGCCTCAAAGACAGGAACGGAAATGTGCTCGATTCAGGCAATTTCCGGGAATTCATCACATCGCTGATGAAGGAAGAGCTAGGCCGTGCGCTTTCTGTAAAGGGAGCTCAGGCCATGCTGGATGATGTGAATTGTGTGGATGAAGAGGGGATACGCCGTGTAAACAACGGATGGCTGCGCTTTGATGCCGACGGTCATATAATCTATGACCTCGACAAGCATCTGTACTATGTCGCGAAATATACGTCGTTGAAGCCTGCACCGGCCTTTTCGAACAAGAGCCTGTTCGGTGCTCCGATCAATGAGGATTCTCTTTTCGGATCCATTTCGCAGGCATCTTCACCGTTCAACAGATACTCATGGAACCATGACACCATGGAAAATGGCGTAGGCATGGATGACACCGGTCTTGACTGGGATTCATTCCTCCTCACTGAGGACGGCCAGCGTCTACAGATGCAGCTGAAGATGAGCAGTGCGGTGGATTACCTTATAGAAGGCAAGAGCGATACAGCTCCCTTCTGGTATGTGCGTCACGGAATGGATGACAGGGACACATCATTTGCCGTCGAGGCGCTGCTCTTCGCTGCCATCTGGAACAACAGCAGCGTGCGTGACGCCAATGCCCGTTTCGAGTTCCTCCAGTACCACAACGGCGACTATGACATCCCAGAGGCATACGGATGGCTGGAGTCAGTGCTCCGCCGGCCCTAATTCCAAGGGAACAGGGTCAGTCGAAGGTTTGTACAACCATATGGAATCAGCTCTATGTATTCTGTAGAGTCCTCCAACTCGAAGGTGTACGGAACTCGGCTTGTGTAACGTTCTTCATCAAGAGTCCATCCCTTGACCTTGCGTGCAGGGACGCGTATCGAGCATCTGGCAGTCTGCGGATCGAAAGGGAAACCCTCCGTGTCCTTGCGGATGAATTCAGGCTTTGCGCCACTCTCGATCGCATAGTTCCATGGAGCCGTCGGAGTTATGTTCCAGCATTTGTATCCTGGAAGTCCCGGTTTCTTGCCGTTCATGTAGAACCAATCCTCATTGTCCTCCTCCCACTTTGACGGGATTGCATAGCTGAAGAGAAGAGGTCCGCGTGTCACATAGGAATATCGGCAGAGCGAATCGGCTGCAGTCATGGGAAGACTGGCCTCGTTCCCTTCCGGAAGCCTGCCTTCCGCATCGGTGGATTCGAAGTTTACGATACGGCTTTCGAAACCGAAAGCCAGTACGAGAGAATCACCGTCTTTCCATTTCCTGCTGATGGTCGCGAATCCTTTGCCGTTGTCCTTCACATCTGCCTTGTGTCCGTTGATTCGTGCGGTGACATTGCCATTGCACCATCCTGGAATGCGGAAAGTGAAAGCGAAACGCTCAGGGGCATTGAGCTCGAACGTGAAGCGTACCTCATCCTCGAACGGGTACTCAGTTCCTTCATGGATCTTCACGCCCTGCCCAGACGGAAGGATGCGAGAGACACTGCATGGGCCGTACAGAGCCGCTACGAGCTCATTCTCCGAGCTGCCTTCAAGCCACATCCTGGACACATAATTAGGCATGAAGCGCTGGACATTTCCAGCGCAGCACTCAGTCTGGTGTGTGGCGCGATAAGCCATCTTGCAACGGCCATGACTATATCTGTTATGGTCAGAGATGCCTGTGGATATGAACTGATTGGGAGCGGAGAAATACTGGAAGGCCTTGAAGTCCTTCGTGATGGCGCCAACTCCTGCATTGAAGACTGCACGTTCGATGGCGTCTGCCCATCTGGCTTCGCCTGTAGTTAGGAGGAAATGCCCCATGGTCCACGAATAATCCGAGATGTCGCATGTCTCATGAGAGGCTAGCGAGCCATTTCCCATCAGGTCTTCACCTGAGGATGGAACACCGTCAGGAAGCAGGTGGTACCTCTCAAGTTTCTCCTGGGCATGGAGGGCAGCATTAAGATACTTCTCCTCGCCGGTATATGCATACAGAAGCATCGGAAGTTTCAGGTGTTCGCAATACGTAACTCCGTGCTCATCAATTGGTGCGTCACTCAGACAATCCTTCTCGTCAAGAGGGAATCCACCATGGTCCCATGAATCCTTGGCGAAGTTCAGCAGAGACTTGTTCCCAGTCTTTCCATATGTCCAGAGCATTCCTTCTATGGACATCATTTCCCTGTCATCAACGATGTCGATGCGTCCAGGAAAACTTGTGTAATGCTTCTCCAGCGCAGGAATGATACGCTCGTCGCCAGTAGCCTCATATGCGGCCTGCATGGCTCTGAAAAAAACTGCGAACGGCCAGAGGCAATGCTCGGCATTGACGGCAAGCTCACCATGCTCATCAACGGTACCGAGAGTGTAGTCAAGAGACCTTGAGGCGATTTCCAACAAAGATGGGTCGCCGGTCAGATAACCGGCTCTCATGGCACCATCTGTGAAATAGGCAGTCTGCTCGAAGCGCCACCAGTCACAGCCCCAGTCACCGACGCGCTGGGTTTCTCCCATCCACATATCGGTGTCATACGGGTACGCAAGGGCATCCTTGTGGCCCGTCAAACCATTTATCTGCCTGTCCAGGAATTCCTTGATCCATCCTTCTGGTTCAACCGATGCGATCAAACCCTCCGCATATGTTCCGAAAGGTGCGACATCGGGATTCCTAGTCTCTTTGGTGCATGAGCCCATCATAACTGTCAAAGCCGCCATCAAGACAGCGATTCTCGGAAGTCTTGCTCTGATATCCATATCCAGAATTGATTTAGAATTATCCAAATATAAGGCATTATACATCTTATTTTGTATAGCGCCAACGGGCTTTGGACTTCTCTTGACTAATTTTGGATTACAGACACCGTTAGCAAAGCAGTAACGAAGTAATTACTTAACATAATTCAAATAAGACAGGTAGGGTAAGAAGGGAGTGTTAAAACCCCCGCTTCGCAAGGGCCCCCGCGGCGAGCGGGGCGGAGACGCTTACGAAAATCCCCCCGATAGAGATTGCTTCTGCTCCGTCGGAATGCCGTACGAACAAAAAGATCGTGTTTTTTGTTATATTTGCATCTGATAAATGTTTATCATACCAAATGAAAAAAGCTCTCGTCGATTCGCTTTGCGTCTGCATGTTTTCCTGGTTCAAGGCGGAAATGATCAGTAAGGCTTAAAAGCGGTGTAGAATTATTTTTAAATTTGTGACTGTTATGAATTCCTTCTGCCGATTTATTACCGCTGCTGTTTTTATCGGACTCGCGGCAATCGCATGTAACCCGGCTCAAATCGATCCGAGCCAGGAGGAACGCCCTGCCCCTGATTTCCCGGACAAGAGCAATCCCAACAATATCGTCACAGCTCTTTATATCAACGCTCCAGGCGTCAAGGAAATAAGCTCAAAAGAAGAATGGACTACCGGCGCTGAGATATACCTCATGGACGACAAGGGCACCAGGACGAACCTTGGTGTAACCTCCATCAAGCGCAGAGGCAATTCATCCTTCTACTTCCCGAAGCATTCCTACAATCTCAAACTGGAAGTCAAGCAGGCGGTGCTCGGCATGCCGGCAAGCAAGCGCTGGTGTCTTCTGGCACAGTGGATGGACCGCACGAACCTCAGAAACGATGTAGCATTCGAGGTTTCAAGGCGATTCGGCATGGCATGGACACCAAGAGGACGATTCGTGAAGCTCTACTTCAACGGAGACTACCGCGGCCTGTACTATCTCGTGGAGAAGGTGAAAATCGCAAAAAACCGAATCAACATCAGCGACGACGGATTCATCATCGACATGGATTCGAACTTCGACGAAGCCTACAAGTTCCGCTCGGAGTATTTCAAAATGCCGGTAAATATCAAAGAGCCTGACGAGGATGTGATCACCAAGGAGATGTTCGACAACTTCAAGAACTATTTCAACGAACTGGAAAAACGCATCTACAACAAGGACGCTTCGTACACAGAGATGCTGGATCTCGACAGCTTCATCAAATGGGCTCTGATCCAGGAAGTGGTCGGGAACGCAGAATACAAACATCCGAAGAGTGTCATCATGTACAAGGATGTGACCGGGAAACTCTATTCCGGCCCGACATGGGACCACGACTGGGGGACCTTCGTTCCTAACCAGAAGGGATTCATCATCATCTGGCAGCACTGGTACGAAGCCGTCTCCTACGACAAGACCTTCTACAAGAGGTTGAAGGAGATTTGGCAAGAGGTAAAGCCCGAACTCGCCGACATCGACGCTTACATCACCGCCCGCGCGAAAGTCATCCGCAAAGCAACAGCAGATGACGACAAGCTCTGGCCTATCACCCAGGACGAGAATGGCGACGAGCATCTCTCCTTCGACGAGGCAATCGAGCGTATGAAAGAATCATTCAATGCCCGCGTACAGGCTCTGGATGATTATATCTACAACTACTATTAGAACATAGGTCAAATGAAAAACTCAAAAGCAGCACTCTGTCTGCTCTCCATACTCATCGCCGCAAGCTCTGCGATGGGCTAGACCATAGAATCCCTTTGGAAGGATTACCGGAAGGCCGAGATGCTGAAGACCAAGGCGCCGGCAGGCAGGATGCTGGGAAAGGATGACATCTTTGCAAATGACTACGAATCGGCCCTCGCATTCACTGCCAGAGAGCGATACTGCAAAGAAGCCGTGAAGGTGCTCTCTGGTGCAATCCGCGGCAGAAGGGATCTCGAGGCATGGGCGGAACACCTGATGCTCGACCATAGCAAGGAGGTTCTCGAAGCTTTTGCAAAGCGGTTCGAGGGAACCTCATACGCCTATCAGGCACAGCTGGAACTTCTCCGGATCAAGCTTTCCGAATATGAGAGAATGATGTTAAGGAGAGAACCCTCGGCATTTGGAGTGATGGAATTTGTGCAGTTTGGAACTGCACAATTTGATCCGCCATGCCTCTTTATATAATCAGAGAGTTCTCCGACCACTTTTGCGCCCCACTTGGCTGTCCTCAGACGTTCCGATATAAACTGCCCGATTTCCCAATACA
>JAGHUQ010000153.1 GCA_018064725.1 Candidatus Cryptobacteroides caccocaballi | reverse complement strand
AAGATAATGGACGGACTCTGGAGATAAAGCTATGGCATACATTCCTTCAGACCCTATCATGCTCTTCAGCTGGGTCAACACCAAGCTTAGAGATGAATATTCGTCGCTAGAAGCTCTGTGCGACGACTTGGATATATCACCTTGCGATATCAGCGAGAAACTTGAGGCGGCCGGCTATACATACAATCCGGATCTCAACAAGTTCATGTAGAATAATCATCTTCGGCTGCAGATGCAGAGTCCGGCGAAGGTGATGATTCCGTTTACGAGCAAGAGACTGAATCCGAGGTCGAATCCCACGCTGCTGCGGAGTACGAGATTAAGCGTAAGGCAGATCAGCGGCGAGAGTATCGATACCGTCGGAGCTACCCAGCCTGAGACCTGGCGTTTGGTAAGTATTCCGAAGAAGAACAGGCCCAATAGCGGTCCGTATGTGTAGGATGCAAGCTTATAAACGAGATTGATCACGGCATCGTCACTCACGAGGAAGAACAGCATGATTACGGCGAAAAGCATCAATGCGACACATCCCTGGACCATCTTTCTTCTTCCCACATCTTCCCTGTCGTCTCCTTTGTGCAGGTAAAGTGAACCTGTCAGCGAGGTCATGGCCGCGCCTGCTGACGGGAATGATGCCGAGAGGAGTCCGAGTATGAAGAATATGGATACGACAGGTCCGAGTCGTCTGCTTGCAATCATAGGGAAGATTTCGTCGGTCCTTCCGATGCCGAGAGCCTCCATACCGCCGCGAGAGCTGACAAAGACGCAGAGCAGCGCGCCGAGAATAAGGATGAGAAGGTTCGCCGCTACGATAATGGCTCCGGTCATGTACATGTTCTTCTGTGCGGACTTGAGATCCTTGCATGCGAGGTTCTTCTGCATCATAGACTGGTCGAGTCCGGTCATCGCGATGGTCACCACTATTCCGGATATGAACTGTTTCACTGCGTTGGTCGCACCGGCCCACCGCCAGTCGAACCAGCTTGTGAATGCGTGTCCGTAGCCGGTGACCTCACTTCCGTCCGGAAGACGGTTGTGGTTGATGCCCTTATGCAGGTTTGCAAATACGTCGGTGATACCCCATCCCATATGACGGCAGATCATTACGATTCCGAGGACGATGGCAAGCAGGGAGAACGTGGTCTGAAGGGCGTCTGTCCAGATGATGCTCTTGACGCCGCTCCTGTATGTGATGATATATACGAGTCCTATGAATAGCATGGCCATGGCGGCAAAGGACAGCGTCGGAGATAGGTGGAGGTCAAGCGCGGACGGCAGGAAGGTGGTCAGCACGAGTATGACCGCATATATCCTGACCGCAGAACCGAGCATTCGTGACATGAAGAAAAACGCATTTCCTGTCCAATATGCCGAGCGTCCGAGCCTTCCGTCGAGGTAGGTGTAGATCGAGGTCAGCCCCATCTTGTAGTAAAGCGGCAGCAGCACCAAGGCGATGATGACATATCCGACCATGAAGCCGAGCACCATCGGCATGTACCAGAAGTTCTGGTTCCATACGTTTCCCGGTACGGAGATGAAGGTCACTCCGGTAAGTGAAGCTCCCAGCATACCGTATGCGATCACCGGCCAAGGTGTACGGCCGTCACCGCGGAAGAAGGACGCGGACTTGGATACCGAGTTCGCGGCAGACTTGTGGTCTGCTCCTGCTATTCTCGCGACGACGTACTGTGCAATCGTGTATAGTATGAATGTTATCAATGCTACCATATACTACAAATATAAGAAAAAACCGGGACCTTCTTCTTCAGAGGATCCCGGTCTTTATGTCTTTTTCAGAAGAAATCTTAGTTTATCTTGATTTCTCCGTTCTCTGCTGCCTTGACCATGTCTGAGTTTGCTGAGATGTAGATCTCGACGCGACGGTTCTGAGCACGACCCTCAACGGTGCCGTTGTCAGCGACTGGCATGTCGTATGACTTACCCTCTGCAGTCATGCGCTCGTTGGCGATACCGCAAGAGTTGAGGTACTTCTGTACTGAGCTTGCACGGTTGTTTGACACGCGCTGGTTCACCTCATAGGTACCGGTGTTGTCGGTGTGACCCCAGATGGTGATGTCGGTGTCCTCGAGGTCAGCCATCTTGGTGGCGAAATCCTTGAGAGAAGTCTTTGACTCATTGCTGAGAGTTGCAGAGTTTGTCGCGAAGAGGATACCGCTGTCGAAAGTGACCTTGATTGCCTCAAGACCGTTGACGTCGGTTACAGTCTCAACCTCAGCACCTGCTACTTCCTCGAGCTCCTTAGCCTTCTTGTCCATGACGGCACCGATGATTGAACCTACGGTTGAACCGACGGCTGCACCTACTGCCGCACCGATAGCAGCACCCTTGCCGTCACCGATGGCAGCACCGATACCTGCACCGACTGCAGCACCTGAACCAGTTCCGATGAGCGCGCCCTTGAGAGCAGCGCAAGATGGCAATGTCACTACGAGGAGTGCAGCCATGAAATAAGAGAGAATTCTTTTCATTTTCTACGTATGTTAAGCGTTCTTGGTAAAAGTCTTTTCGGAATGCAAATATAAACAAAATTCTACTTGATGACCATGAACATCGGGTCTTTCTGGAACTTCTCCCAGTCCTCGCGAAGCTGCTTCTCGAGAGAAAATATCAGCTGGTGGGCTCCTTCCGGGTTGTCAGGGTCGCTCTCGAGGGTCGTGTTCGAAGAATCCCTGCGGAGCTTCCAGATGTATTCGAGGAGATTCATGCAGATGTTGTACTGTCCGCAGCTGAAGAGCGCCTCCGGAGTCTTTGCTTCGCGATCTTCGTCAGTAAACCATAGCGTCGTGGCCATGTTCGTGGCTGCGAGGCTGTTCTTCTGCATAGCTTCCGAAGGTACGAGGTCTTCCGGATAATTCCCGTTCTTCACCTTGCCGACCCAGGCGCCGTACTCCGTGGTCATCTCGTATATCGCATTGTTGATTCTTCTGTTGTCCCAGCCTTTGTCCTCGTATACGGACTTGTAGCGCAGCTGATGGATGGACTTCATGAAGATGACAGTGGACATCTGCATCAGCGAGCCGAGCCTGTTACCGGCAAGCGTGGCGATTTTCATTATCGGATAGCTCCATACCTTCTTTCCGTCAAGTGGTACCGGACTGACTTCCTTGATGGTCCTGACGAGAATTCTCTTGAGCACGAATGACGCTGTGCGGCTGATTACTCCGAGGACGGTAAGGCAAAGGGAGAATCCGAAGGCCATGTCGAGACCGAGCAGGCCGAACAGTATGCACAGACCCACGCCGATGGCGATCAGCACGTCGGAGATTATGTCCAGATGCGACAGCGCGAGCTTGTTCCTGAGCGGAATGTTCACCGGCTGCGACGACTTGATGTCAGGCTTCTTCACGTCGGATATGATCAACAGGTCATGTGCTTTCCGGTCGCTGCCCTTCGCCATCGAGCTGTCTGCAAGAAGCAATGGCTCCAGACCCTGGTTGTCTACTATTCCGCCGTCCATGAGCTGGAATCTCTCTGCGCCTTCTACATATTCCTTGTTCTCCTCCTTCGATGCGAATGCGAAGTCATCCGGCCATGTCATCGGCTCGAAGCCGCCGGGGAAGCAGGAAGACACGGCGAGGATCTCCGAAAGCTTGACCTGGCGTGCGATGGCGAGCGGAATGCGGTGTTCGCTGTTGCCGATCACGCTGCGGTTCTTCGGTGACGCCTGGAACCTGAATGCGAAGGCGTTCGCGAAGTCGGTGCCGTTTGCCGAGAAATGATGCACGTTGCCCTTGCCGATGGAGTCGAGTATGCACGAGAATGTCTCCTCGTTGAAGAACACTTCGTCGTAGGCCTTGACCATCTCCAGTATTGCTGATGCTCCGGGATTGTCCTTGGCGAAGAGGCTGTCCACTCCCCTTCCGATCACGTCGTCATCGCGGAGCTTGTGGAAGAGATCTTCGAAGGCCTTGTCCATGTCTGCTCCCTTGGCGTAGTTCATCATGTACCACAGGCCGGTGATCGTACCTCCGGAGATGGTGGAGATGGAGTTCACCAAGTCAAGCAGCGACCTGCCGTCGGCCAGCTTGAGATGACGCATATAGTGGAGCGTCCCCAGGTGGAACGTGGCAGCTCTGTATCCGCCGCCCGATAGTGCATATCCTATTTCAGCCATGACTTGACAATTTTCCTCTAAGTTAGGAAATTATTCGTAGATTTGAGCTTAGTTAACACGCTAATCACTTAATACCACATGAAGACACTCGAGAAAAAGTATCTCGTTCCGTTCATCCTCGTGACTTCGCTGTTCCTCCTCTGGGGCCTTGCGAACAATATGACGGACACCCTCCTTGCCGCGTTCAAGAAAATCATGAACATGTCTGACACCCAGACAAGCTTCATCCAGTTCGCATTCTATGGCGCGTATTTCTGCCTTGCGCTTCCTGCAGCCCTCTTCATCAGGAAATATTCGTACAAGAGCGGCGTAATCCTCGGTCTCTCCCTCTATGCGCTGGGTGCCATACTCTTTCTCCCTGCAGCGAAGGCTGCTTCATACGCATTCTATCTCGTGGCTATATACATCATGGCAGGTGGATGCTCGGTGCTCGAGACAACCGCCAACCCTTATATCATGTCTATGGGTACTCCGGAGACTGCAACCAGGCGCCTGAACATCGCACAGTCCTTCAATCCCATAGGCTCCATCCTGGGCATCCTGATGAGCAAGTTCTTCATCCTGAGGGATATTTCCCTCTATTCTGTGTCAGGTACGTACATGAGCCTCGGTATCGTCCTTGTGTTCATACTCGTATTCATGCTCTTCGCGAAGATGCCGGAAGGAAAGGATTCGGACGAAGGCTCGGTCAGCGCAACTTTCCGCAGGCTCATAAAGAACCGCAACTACAGTTTCGGCGTCATCGCCCAGGTCTTCTACGAGGGTGCACAGGTGTCTACCTGGAGCTATACGATCAGACTCGTGATGAAGGAACTCGATGTCGTGGAGTCCAAGGCTGCGACCATCTATCTTATCTCGATCATCGGATTCTGCATCAGCCGTTTCGTGTTCACATGGCTCATGAAGTATTATAAGCCTGCCAAACTCATGGTGTTCAGCTCAATCATGGCGATTATCTGCACCACTGTGGTGGTTGCTGCTGCCGGAACGGGCTGGATCGCGGTCATCGCTCTCGTCATCATCAGCATCTTCATGTCCCTGATGTTCCCGACCATCTATGGTATGGCACTCTGCGAGGTTGAGATCGTTGAGAAGGGCGGACATCCCGGTGATGCGAAGATTGGTGCTTCAGGCCTCATCATGGCCATTCTCGGCGCTGCGCTCTTCCCTATGCTTCAGGGTGTTGTTTCTGACGCAGTCGGAATCAGCCTCTCTTTCCTCGTCCCTCTCCTATGCTTCGTGGTGGTGCTCTCATACAGCATCTATGCTTCGCGTAGGTCATAATTGCAGGGCATATTTTTTGTTGTAACGGCTCCGCCGTAAAACGATATGACATGGAAAATAGAGAAAGGGACATAGACCGTCTTGCAAGGTATATAATCATCTTGGCCGGGGTCCTTATTGCGGGCTTCTTCTGCTGGTATTTCAGAAGCGTTCTCGCGTACGTTGTGCTCTCGGCGGTCGTGGCACTCGTCGCTCATCCACTCTTCAAGGTATTCATGAAGATACATGTGAAGGGCAGGCATGTCCCTGACTGGCTGGCAGCAGCCCTGAGTCTCGTGTGCGTCTTCGCGGTAGGCTTCGGTATAGTTACGACCATCTACCCTGTCATAAGCAGCGTAATCGGTGATATCAGCGCCGCCAACATCAACAATATGGGACAGGCCATGTCCATACCTCTCGAGAATCTCAACCTGACACTCATAAAGACTTTCCCTGGACTGGGAATGGACTTCAGGATAGAGGAAGTGGTGCTCGGAGAGCTCCAGGGACTCGCCGATATGAGTTCGCTCTCGTCGATGGTCGGTTCTGTCGCCAGCATCATCGCGGGCATATTCGTCGCCATCTTTGCCGTGATGTTCATCTCATTCTTCTTCATCAAGAATCCGGGAATGATCACAAACATCATCCTTGCGGTAGTTCCGGACAAGTATGAGACGCAGGCAAAGGCTACGCTCGGCGAGATTGCAACCCTCATCTCTCGCTATTTCGTCGGGCTCATTCTGGAGATTCTCGGTGTATCCACCATCAATTTCCTTGGTCTTCTTATCGTTGCCCGAATGGGATTCCGTTACTCAATCGGTATCGCTTTCATGACAGGAATCCTCAACGTCATACCTTACCTCGGTCCGCTCATCGGAGGAACCATAGGTGTGGCTCTGTCATTGACCATCAGGTATGTATGCGCTAGTTCCTTCGGACTTGCCGTCAGCTTCCCTGCATTCGTAGCTATCCTGATAGGTATTTTCGTGTTCACCCAGCTCGTAGACAACTATCTTTTCCAGCCGTTCATCTATTCGAACAGCGTGAAGGCTCACCCTCTAGAGATCTTCCTTGTCCTTCTCATGGCCGGACATATCGCCGGCGTGGCAGGAATGCTCGTCGCCATCCCTTCATATACGGTGATCCGCGTGATCGCCAAGCAGTTCTTCGGAAATGTAAAGCCAGTCAAGGCTCTCACCAATGACCATAAGCAATAGGCTTCAGCTTGGATACTGAAAAAGGGCGGTGAATTTCTCACCGCCCTTTTGTTTATGTATGCTCTTCTTTTGACTAGCTGAGTCCCTCGATCTGTCCGTCGACGATGCCGATGCGGAGAGCCTGAGGTGACTTCGGAAGACCTGGCATGCGGATGATGTCTCCCGCGATTGCGACGAGCATCTCTGCTCCAGCGTTGATCACGAAGTCCTTGATATCGAACTCGAAACCGGTAGGCACACCGTATGCCTTTGCGTCCTGGCTGAACGAGAACTGGGTCTTCGCGATGCAGACAGGGAATTTTCCGTATCCGAGCTCCTCTGCCTTGGCGATCTTGCGGAGAGCTTCAGGTGCGAAGCTTACGGATGCTGCGCCGTATATCTTCTTGGCGACTGCAGTGATCTTCTCAGTGATCTTCATGTCGTCGGTGTATGTGTACTGGAGAGGTGCTGATGGGGTTTTCTCTATTGTCTCCACAACGAGGTTTGCAAGCTCCACTGCACCTTCACCGCCTTCGCAGAAAGCATTGTTGAGTGCGAACGGAACGCCGAGTTCCTTGCAGTGCTCGCGTACGAGAGCAATCTCCTCGTCGGTGTCCTGAGCGAACTTGTTGAAACATACGAGCACGGTCTGACCGAATCCCTTGAGGTTCTCGATGTGCTTGTCCATGTTCGCGAAACCCTTCTTCACGCCCTCGATGTTAGGAAGTTTGATTCCGTCAACAGGAACACCTCCGTGCATCTTGAGACCCTGGAGGGTTGCGACTATGATGGTGAGAGCTGGCTGGATGCCTGCCTTACGGCACTTGATGTCGAGGAACTTCTCCGCTCCGAGGTCGGCTGCGAAACCTGCCTCTGTGATGACATAGTCACCATGAGTCATTGCCATCT
>JAGHUQ010000160.1 GCA_018064725.1 Candidatus Cryptobacteroides caccocaballi | reverse complement strand
TGACTCCGTGGCAGTTCCTGGAGAGGTCGTTTCTCGCGAGGTCCACGAGCATCACGTGCTCCGCGTTCTCCTTAGGGTCGTTGCGGAGGTACTCGGCGTTCTTCGAGTCCTGCTCGTCATTGCCTGTCCTCCTGGTGGTGCCTGCGATAGGGTCGATGTATGCGGTGCCCTTCTCGATGCGGCAGTGGGTCTCTGGTGAGGAACCGAAGATGCGGAAGCCACCGAAGTCCATGTAGAAGAGATATGGAGATGGGTTGATGCTCCTGAGCGCCCTGTAGAGCTTGAAGTCGTCTCCCTCATATTTCTGGACGAATCTCCTCGAAAGTACGATCTGGAACACGTCGCCTCTCTTGCAGTGCGCGATTCCCTTGCGTATGTTCTCCTTGTGCTGCTCATCGGTAAGAGGCGAATTTACATCGCCCACAGGCTTGAATACCATGTCGCCGTTGTTCTGCCTGTTGAGGACGTGCTCTATTCTTGCGATGTCTGCTGTCTCGCCCTCCTGAAGGAGCTCATGTATGGACATCCTGTTGTTGAAATGGTCGAACTCTATCACGTACTTGAAAAGTATGTAGAGCATGTCAGGCGCGTCGTTCTTCTCGAGAGTCTCGTCCTTCACGGCAATGCCTTCGAAGTATCTCACTGCATTGAATGAGGTGAATCCCCAGAGCTGGCAGCAGCGCAGAGCTGCTTCGTTGTCGCTCTCGAAGCTGAAGGAGCGCATGAATTCCCCGATGATGGCATCGCTCATGTAATCCTTTCCGATCTGATGCTCGAAGACCTTCCCGTCAGGGTAGATGCATCTGCCGGTTCCGTGTCCTATGCTGACCTGCGCAATAGGTTCGAGCGCGATGTATGAATGGGAGTTTTTTCCCGTGTGGTAGTCGCTGCTCTCCATCAGGATTGACTGCGGAGAGACATCGCGAAGCCTGAGGTAGGCGGCTACCGGGGTATACATGTCGCCAAGCAGTGTCTTGCTTGCCGTCTTGTAGCTGTATCTTGCCATGGTCTTACTTCTTGTAATAATTGAGGTAGGTCTCTATGTCCTTGTCGCCACGCCCTGATACGGTAAGGACGACGACATCCTCCGGGTTGAACTTCATCTTCGGGAGAGCTCCGAGTGCATGTGCGCTCTCCAATGCTGGGATTATGCCCTCGAGACGGGTGAGCTCATATGCTGCGGCTATGGCTTCGTCGTCGTTTACCGCGAGCACGGTCGCCCTCTTGTGCGCCGCCATGTTTGCATGCATGGGGCCTATGCCGGGGTAGTCGAGACCTGCGCTGATGGAATATGGCTCCTCGATCTGACCGTCCTCGCTCTGGATCACGTAGCTCTTTGCTCCGTGGAGTATTCCTACCTTTCCGAGTGCGATGGTGGCCGCAGTCTTGCCGGTGTCGATTCCATAGCCGCCTGCCTCCGCAAGCACGATCTTCACCCTTTCGTCGTCGATGTAATGGTATACGGTACCTCCGGCATTCGATCCTCCGCCGACGCATGCGATGAGGTAGTCAGGATAATCCCTTCCTTCCTTCTCCATGATCTGCTCCTTGATCTCCTTGCTGATTACGGACTGGAGTCTTGCCACCATGTCAGGATATGGATGCGGACCTACGGTCGATCCGATGATGTAGAAGGTGTCTGCAGGATGGCAGCACCAGTCGCGGATAGCCTCGTTGGTGGCATCCTTGAGGGTCATGTTGCCGGATTCCACGGGCACGACTGTCGCGCCGAGCATCTTCATCTTCTCCACGTTCACGTGCTGGCGCTTTACGTCAGTGGCACCCATGTACACGACGCATTCCATGTTCATGAGCGCACACACTGTCGCCGTTGCGACTCCGTGCTGGCCGGCACCTGTCTCCGCGATGATCCTGGTCTTTCCCATGTGCCTTGCGACGAGAATCTGACCAACGGTGTTGTTGATCTTATGCGCGCCTGTATGGTTGAGGTCCTCACGCTTGAGATAGATCTTTGCTCCGTACTTCTGCGAAAGCCTGTTCGCGTAGTAGAGCGGGCTGGGGCGCCCGACATAGTCGCGGAGGAGCTGGTTGTATTCCTTCTGGAAGCTTTCGGATTCGATGATGCCGAGATACTGCTCCTGGAGGTCAGTCACGCACTTGTGGAGGATCTCCGGTATATACGCACCGCCGAATTCTCCGTAATAACCGTCTTTGTCTACTAGATAGCTCATTATGTTTTCGTTTTATATTTCTCAAAAAAAATCGAGCTCTGTCGCAGTGCGCCAGAGCTCGTTCATGTATCCTATACATACGAAGGTCCAACCTCTTACGACTACTTGAGCTGTAACAGGCGCCACCACCAATATGCGTTGAAATTCATCATAACTGCACAAAATTACCAATCACTTGGCATAAAAACAAGTTTTTTAAGAATTTTCTTAACTTAGCCATGTCAATTCTGAATCTCCTTTATTCTTTGTTCCAACAGACGAAGATGATGTACAATAAGTCTATCAAGTATACCGAATGGGCATTGACGGGCGTCTTTGCTCTCGCTACGGCGTTATTCTTCGCCTTTCCATACAGGTACCATCTCTATTTCCACGAACAGAACCAGCTCCTTCTCCTTACATGGGATTATTTCCTGAAGGCCATATCCGTGCCGGGAGGATTCTCTGACTGGCTAGGGGAGTTCATCGTTCAGTTCTTCAGGCTCGTATATCCTGCAGCCTTGATCCTGGGTATATTCATGGCCAAGATCCAGGTGTTCTCTTCCAAGCTTATTTCCCGTTTCTCGGGAAGATACGATGTACTAGGCTGGGCCGTAGGCTTCTTGCCAGCCGTGCTCGTGCTCATACATCTTGCGAGCGACAATGCAATCGTCGGAGGAGGCGTTGCCTTTCTGATGAGCATATCAATGCTATACGCATGTACCAAGGTCGAGGAAGACAGGGTACGCAGGATCGTAGGCATTGCATCGGTCGTAGCAGCATATTGGCTGGCCGGTCCTATCGCTTTGCTCAATGCTGTCGGAGTCTTGTCTTATGAGATCCTGGTTCGCAGATCAAAGTGTCCGGTATTCATTGTTTCCGTTGTCGCACTTGCCGTACTGAGCCCAGTGGTTTCCCATCTGTTCGTTCCTGTGCGTTATCCTGAGTTCTTTTACGGACTTCATTATGACAGGTTACCCGGTGAGGTTGCATGGTGGCTCTGGGCTGCAGACTTCTCTCTCTGCCTGATCATGGTACTTTCTGCGTTGTCAACCTATGTCAAACCTATGGGTGCGAAGCTCAATCATGTGATCAGCGTCGCACTTCTTGCAATTGTCTGTGTCTGTGGTATAAGCGGTCTGAGATCGGTGCGCAACGACATCATGGAGAGGACGTTCATGTATGACAAGATGTACGTGGACGCTGATTACGACAGTATTATCAAGGAATATGCTGAGGAGTTGCCTGTGGATGCGTACTCCGCACCGGTGTACAACAATCTCGCTATGGCCCAGAAAGGCTTGCTCCTGGAGGATATGTTCACGGTGCCTCAGCGTGGAATCGACGGACTTCTCCCTGAGTATGAGGGTGGATTCTTCTCGCAGATAGCCTGTGCGGAAGTCCTTTTCCAGATAGGATTCGCAAGCTCGGCACACAGACTCTTCTTTGAGGCCCAGGAATCTGTCCCTGATTACAGGAAGACTGCCAGATGCTACAAGGCCCTGGCCAGGACGAACATCGTCATGGGATACGAATCTGCTGCGAGGAAATATCTGGATGCCTTGTCACATACCTTGTTCTATAGGCATTGGGCAAAGGAGACACTTGCTTTGCTCGGAGATGAAAAGGCGATCTCGGAACATCCTATTTACGGACCGCTGAAGCGCAGGCTGCCACGGGGATTCGACATGCTCTTCAATGTCGACAATCTCACGAGACCTCTTGGTCTTCTGTGCGTGGAGAACAACAGCAATGTGATAGCCGTACAGTACCTGATGGCATACAGCCTCCTGAATGGCGACCTCAATTCATTTGCCGCATTCTACAATTCAGCTTCATTCAGAGAACAGCCCCGCGCATGCCAGGAGGCAGCAGCGATGATTCCGGGTTACCCAAAGGCCACAGAAGCAGCAGTCAAGCGCTTCCGCCAGTTCAACCTCGACATCCAGCAGAAGAAGGATGCCTCATATATGAAAAGGACTTACGGCGACAGCTACTGGTACTATTATTCGATGATGCAGGCTCGAAATGCCAAGAAACAGAATTAAGATGAAGAAGTTCGCATATATAATCGCAGCATCTGTGCTGCTCAGTTCTTGTCACGCTGCCGTCGGTCCTATGACTGATGCCGATGTGCTTCCCGACATCTTCCCTGACTATGTCGGTGTCACCGTTCCGTCGACCATCGCCCCTCTGAACTTCTGCATGAGTGATGAGAATGTTGAGGATATGCTTGTAGAGGTCAGCTCTCCTGCAGGCGCATCATTGAGCGTACGTGGAGACGTCGCCAGATTTCCGATTCGCAAATGGCACTCCATGCTTCGTGCCGCGATGGGACAGGATCTGTCCGTGAGCGTATGTGCATGCAAGGACGGTGCATGGACAAGGTACAGGACTTTCGAGATTCACGTGAGTGAGGATGAAATGGACTATGGCCTGAGCTACCGACTCATCGCACCTGGCTACCACAACTATTCGATGATGGGTATCTATGAGAGGAATCTTTCCAACTTCAAGGAGAAGGCCCTGATCGAGAATACCCAGTTCGACGGCTGTGTCAACTGCCATAGCTACAATCAGTGTGACCCATCTGACATGAGCCTGCACATAAGGGGAGAGCATGGCGCGACACTTCTTCGCAAGGACGGAAAGATGGATGCGTACGACACCAAGACAGAGGGCAGCGTTGGAGCATGCGTATATCCTTATTGGCATCCAAGTGGGGATTATATCGCATATTCTTCAAACTCTACGATGCAGACCTTCCATGTCGGCAGTCAGAAGCTGATCGAAGTCTTCGACAGCGCATCTGATGTATACGTGTATGATGTGAGGAAGAATGAGCTCATACATTATCCAGAACTTTCCGGAGACGATGCATGGGAGACCTTCCCGTCCTTCTCTCCGGACGGAAGGACTCTCTACTTCTGCAAGGCAAATCCCGTCAACGTCCCTCTGAACATCAGAGATGTGCATTACGACTTGTGTAAGGTGGGCTTCGATCCTTCGACAGGCGAGATTACCGGTCCGGTCGAGGTACTTGTCGAGGCCTCGGCACATGGTGGCAGCGTGTCTTTCCCTCGACCATCGTTCGATGGTAGGTTCATAATGTATGCCATGGCTGAGTACGGCAACTTCTCTATATGGCATCCGGAGTCCGACCTCTGGCTCTATGATCTTGCGACAGGGGAGAACAGACCGGTCGCGGCAGCAAACTCGGGAGCGGCAGACAGCTACCATAATTGGAGCAGCAACAGCCGCTGGTTTGTGCTCGGAAGCCGCAGGGTGGACGGAATGTTCACGATGCCTTTCATCAGTCATATCGACGAAAACGGTAATGCGACCAAGCCTTTCCTTGTGCCTCAGGAGAATCCTCGAAACTATTACAGGAGCCAGATGCGCTCATACAACATTCCGGAGTTCATCACCGGTCCGGTTTCGTTCGACCGTATCAAGGCAGAGAAGCTCATCAATCGCCCTTCCCGCACTCCTTTCGGATCCCGAATTGCCGAATAGCCTGTACTATGCTTTGCGATTGATTTATCGTAATGCGCTGATTGATAGTGATATAACTGACGGACGGCTCCCTCTTCTGGGGGAGCCGTCCGTGTGTGATATTGCTGAGAATCAGTGTGTTAAATATTTTGATGCAAACCGGAAGCTTAGTCAGCGTACAGACCAGTGCGGTCGAGGATATGGTCGAGATTTGCAAGGCCATATACCATCACTGCATTTACGATGGCTGAATGCTCCATGTACTCAGGGATTGTCTTGTTGTACATGTCCCTCTCGCTGTGCCAGATCTCACCGTAGTCGAAACCGTAGCCCTTGACATCGCGAAGGTCGAGCGAGATCGTAGGAACACCGTTCATCGCGAAATACGCATGGTCTGAACCACCGGCAGTGGTAGGGCGTGGACGAGGTTCGTTCTCGTTCTTGTTCACGGTGAAAGGGAAGTCAGGGTTGAGGTTTGCGAGAGGAGCCGAGATGTTCACAAAATCATCGTACATGGCAGGTGGAACCGTAACTGATACTGCTACCTCAGGACCACCGTCGCGGTTGAAGTAGTTCGAGATCTTGCCCATAGGAGCGACACCGCTCTCGACGAAGTACTTCGATCCGAGAAGTCCGAATTCCTCTGCAGTCCAGATGCAGAACATCATCGTGCGGAGCGGCTTTGCGCCTGACAGGGCGATAAGCCTTGCTGACTCCATGGTCACGGCTGTTCCCTGAGCGTCGTCGATGGCACCGGTGGCACCGTCGAAGGCGTCGAGGTGGCCTCCGGTGAGCACATACTCATTCGGATATTTGCTGCCCTTGATGATGCCGATGACATTATGGTACTTCACCGGACCCTCCACGAAATGGTTCCTGATGTCGAACTCGAGGAGGAAGTCGCGTCTTTCCTTGGCCTTCTTGTAGATGATGTCGTACTGCTCGCTGTCAAGCTTGATGTCACAGACGGTTGGAAGGGTGTCCATGGTGAGCTTGTAGCAGTTCGCACGGTCGTAGAGAATCTTCATCGGAACGTCGGAAGACTGGATGAATCCGAGCGCTCCAGCCTTGATCATCTCGTTGAAGAACGGCACGAGGATGTTTCCGTCAGCGTCCTTGGTCTCCGCGCTGACTGGAAAACCGTTGGACTTGCCGCCGACGAGTACCCATGCGCCCTTGATCAGCCCTTTGATCCTGTCGAATTCTCTCTGGGTCTTAGGCTCGATGACCACGTGCCCCTTCTGAGGACCCTTGGTACCCGCAGTATATGACGGTGTGGCGAAATGGAGGTTCATGTCCCCCTCGCCGAGCATCCTTCCGAACCACGGGCCGCGATTGAAACCGACGTTGATCTCACCGGCTTCCTGCACCATCACCTCAAGTCCCCATGACTTGAACTGCTGTGCGACCCATTTCTCCGCGTACTGGAGAGCATCCGATCCGACGATACGTCCACCGATGCGGTTCGCGATGAAGTCCTCGATCTCCATGGTGGTGTTGTCCGTCTGACCTATCTCTATGATCTTCTGGACGGTCTTGTCCTTTGATGCGTTGTACTTCTGTGCGCCTGCCGGCAATGAGACGGCAAGGATCAGAGTGGTGGAAAGGAGTGCGATGAATCTGGTCTTCATAAGTTTTCAGGTCTATCGGTTACTGGCAGTTCTTCGCTGCATTGATTGCATTCTGAATGTCTGCGATGATGTCATCCGGATCCTCGAGACCTATGCTGAGGCGGATGAGCTCAGGCGCGATGCCTGAATCGCGGAGCTGCTGGTCGCTGAGCTGACGGTGAGTGTGTGAAGCTGGATGGAGCACGCAGGTGTGGCAGTCGGCAACATGGGTCTCGATGGTGATGAGCTCAAGCTTGTCCATGAAGACGCTGGTGAACTCTCGGGCGTTGAGCTTGCCCTGGTCCTTGAGACCGAAGCACATGACGCCGCATGAGCCGTTTGGCATATACTTCTGCTGATTTGCATGGTCGGCAGATGACTCGAGCTCAGGGAAGTTGACCCAGGCTACGTCAGGATTCGACTCGAGGTACTTGGCGACCTTGAGCGCGCTTGAGCAGTGCCTTGGCATACGTACATGGAGGGTCTGGAGACCGAGGCCGAGATAGAATGCGTTCTGCGGTGCCTGGATGCTTCCGAGGTCACGCATGAGTGTCGTGGTCGCCTTGGTGATATATGCGAGCTTGCCGAACTTCTCGGTGAAAGTGATGCCGTGGTATGACATGTCAGGAGTGGTGAGCCCAGGGAACTTGTCCTTCTGTGCATTCCAGTCGAAGTTGCCGCTGTCGACGATGCAGCCGCCGACCTGTACGCCCTGACCGTCCATGTA